>PBET01000001.1 GCA_002719815.1 Methanobacteriota archaeon
GGAAACGGGAATCAGATAACCGGGGGAACAGGTCAGGCCGGGAACGGAGCATCCCTACCTGGGGCCATGGGTGCTGTGGGGATCCGGGATGGAGGAAGTGTGTGGATACGGCCTGTGCGTACGAGCGTCCACCCGAGGATTCCCACCTAGATGTCAAATACAACATCTGAGTACCAACCAGGGCCTTCAAAGGTTGGTACTTCTTCCCATTGCGATGGTAATGTTTCACCAGTTGGAACTTCATTGACAACGAGGTCTTGTCGAGTTACTGCCTTGATCTCGACTTCCTTTTCAATTTCAATTGAATCAATAAAGCGCACTTGTGCTTGCAATTGGATACCATCCGATGCACGCTCTAATTTAACAGAACAATCAACAAGCCATTTCTCTTCGACTTCATCCATATAGAGGATTTCTTCAAGCCATTTGACAAGGAGCAAACCATGTGCATCATCGTGATTTGGAATTGAACACGTCCATACAGCAGAATGATGTTGTACATCGTGTGGTAGTTCTTTTGCCAGAAGATAATGTTGCATTCCGAGCGCGGTTTCTTCAAACAATCTTGGCAAGGATGTTGCAAATGATCGCAATCCAACATCAGCAGTTGTTGGCCTTGGCCACGAACTCACGTAGTTCACCTCAACGCTTGGATACTTGGAGTGACCAAGCAATTTCTCCAATCCTATCGATCATGTCATCAAGCCGAAGAACAAATCGATCGGTTCGATCAGCAACGAGAATACATTCACTTGCGGCATTCGCAAGTTGTGCAGTTTCTTCAACGGAAAGGTCGAGACTAATGGCAGTAGCAACAGCCACTGCAGCTGCATCGATGAGGCCGATCATCTGACGGATTTCTTCAAGCATGCATTGAACGTGTACCGTTTCTTCATCCTTCGAATGAATTGTAACGCCATCCTGCCCTTCCAAGATGAGCAGATGCTTCCAATCATTGCTCTCCAATAGAGATGCAGCAGCCTCCGCTCCTGTCGCAGCACCAATTCGTCTTCGCATCAATTCCAATCCTTTTGATTGGAACAAGACCCAATCGACGCCTTGTGTGCGATGTAAACCTGTCAATTTGGGATCTGCGATGATCGGTACATTGTGCTTTTTCGCTTCTGAAATAAGTCGTTCAGCACCTTGATCATTGAGCACGCCTAATCCGTAATCGGAAAGGATGAGACATGACGAATTTGGAATGTTCTCAATCGTTCGCTCAATGAGACTTTCAAGAGCATCATTGGAGATTGGTTTATCGTCTTCAATATCCCATCGCAAAAGAAGTTGTTCTCCTTTAATCAATCCTTCTCGAGCTCCTAAGAGTCGTGTTTTGACCGTTGTTGTTCGGTCCTCAAGGACTGCGATACCCGATGTTTCTACACCTTCTTGTTCAAGCATATCGAGAATAGCTAAACCAGAATCATCATCACCTACAATTCCATAGAGATGGCTTTTCAAACCGAGTGAATCAAGTCCACGTGCAACGTGTGCTGCAGCACCGACGTCAACATCACGTGATGTTTCTTTTAGAACCGGAACAGGTGCACGAGAATTCAAATTGTTGGCGAATCCGTGAATATAACAATCCATCATGATGTCACCAACGAGAAGGACCTTTGATGGTTTGATGTTTTTCAGACCACTTTCCAATTTTTTCAACGCATCGTGAACCTTTACATCGTCATCGCTCATTCCCATTTTCATCCCTCGTTTGCATCTTGTAGATCTGCGAGTATTGTCGCATGTTCTTGTTCGCTGATTCCTGTTTGTTGACGCAATGTTTCGAGCATTGCGGATTCATCATTTGTGATAATGCCGTCGATAAGTGCCGTGCTTAGAACCGATCGATACGCCTCATATTCTGGGCTGTTTATCGGATCAAGAATTGCTTGATTCAGCAGTTCTTGGTGTGTTGCTTCATCGATATCAAACGCAATTTGGACGGTCTTCAACAACGCTTCTTCCTCTTCGTGAATGACACCATCAACCAACGCCTGTCGTAACATGTCGAGGTAAATTTCTTGTGGAGGTGGGGCATTTATTTCTTGACGTGCCTCGTTTGATAGCCGGCGTACTCTCTCTGGATGCATTCCGAGAAAATCTACGACTTCATTGAGCAACAGTTGTTCGTCTTTGGTGATTCGACCATCTTGCCATGCACGAGCAAACATTCTACGAACGAGGGCTTCACCTGCTTGTGCATCGAGGGATGCTGAACCTTCAGGATGTGATACTGGCGACATCACCGGATTGGCATGAACCACAAAGTGTTCATCAACATGTGCAAGTGTTTCGAGTGTATTTTCTGAACTCTTCATCAACGTTTCAAGAAGAACGGTTTGTCCTTCATGCTGCACAGGTGTTGATCTAATCCGTTCAAGAATTGATATTGCACGTTCCCGTCCTTCGTTTGTGAGTGAATACACGCGTCTTCTCTGTCGAGCGCCGGGGACATGTCGACTTGTCGTATTGAGACAATTTTGCTCTTCAAGTCGCTTGAGCGTACGTGGGACGTGTTTTCGCTGAACATGAACTGCAGCGGAAATTCCCGCTTGCGTTAATTCCATCGGCGCTTCCCAATTATTTTCTGGAAGTTGATGGTTGAGAAGATGAAGAAGCGTACGCTCTTCAGTGGTGAGTGTTCCCAAGAACCCCGATACCATACTGCTCCCCAGTTGATATGTCGAGGTGGTAGTCCTTAGGACAATCGGTCATCGACGCAACAATATGGGGGGAATCCCAGCAAGAAGCATGGTCCGCCAGAGGAGAAAGTTCAAGCCGAGGGCGAGAACTTCTCGTTCGCTCAATTTGGACTCCATAGGTTCAATAGAGGGTCAAAGGATTCAGCCTCCTACAAAGGATGGAATCTATTGGAACATATCTCCACCGCTTTCGACCCGTCTTTACGAGAAGAGCGCATTGGGTCGGCGAAACGAGGATGGATCGATTTCCTTGACAGCATCTGAGGTCTTGTTTTGCCATTGGCACCGTCATCTTCCGCTTCCAGATGAACATTGGTTGATTAAAGAGTTGGAACAGAATCCTCGTTTAATTTACGAAGCGATCATCATGGATGTAGGTAGAAATGGTGGCGAAATGATCGTCCCATCTGAGCATCACTCTGAATCCGATTCACTAGCTTGGGGTATTCGTTGGCATCGTGACCGCAATCACCTGAAAGATAAGCATCAGGCATCGGTTTCTATTGCTACAACACACGATCAATTGGATTGGGATGAATTACTCCATTGGTGTCAAAAATCAAAAGGAGAAGGTATCGATGCTGAGATGTTTGTTATAGATGATGAACTCGATGTGACTATGTACAAAATGGATTTAATTCAGCCAAAAGGTGATTTGAAATCGTGGAGTGATTTGGATGAATCTCAACAACAACAATTCCTGAATGATTGGACGAACCGTACACCAACAGATGCTGGAAGTTACATTCGCCATGAGCAACTCTGGCCTTGGGAACAAATCGGAATTGATCATATGTCTGGTCGAATACTCCGTCAAGAAGAAGAGGCTTATCTCCGAGAAATAATCACACATGAGCATGATGTATCCCAAGGTTCGCAACTTATGCACGACCTCTATTCACGTGGTTTGTTGCTAAGACCTGGATTCAAATACGGTTGTCGGTGGAGAGTTTACGATGGTGATTTGAATGAATCACATGCACCGTGGTTGATTCAACCACGTTCAGAGTCGGCTACGACATGGGAAGGTGTTTGCTTGAGTGTACGTCTTGCTGAGGGCGTACACAAACAATGGGTCTGTGCAATCTTCAACAATGGGGAATGGAATTACTTGAGAATTCAACGTTGGTCGCCAGGTAAAAATTCCTCGACAGACTGAACGGAAAGTTCGACATCCGTAACCTTTGCAGGTTTTCGAGATACAATCGATGTAGCAAACCATCCAGAAAACAGGACGAAAAAGATCGTGAAAACGAGTGCTTGATTCCCGATAATTGGATTTGAACGCTCACTTTTCGCTTGGAGTTCAACATCGATTTCCCAATGCTCTCCATTCATCGCTTCTAAGTGAATCGTACCTAAGACATACATATTTTCTTGCAACAACCCTTGGGGTTCAATTTGTAGGATGATGCTTCCATTTCCTTCAACGATTTGCAGTTTTGATCCTGCTTCTGCAACTCGCGATAATGGGCCTTCGATGTGGAGTGTATATTCGCCTGAACCACGACCTTCTCCTTGATAGGGTATGGTCAACGTTGTTGGCTTGTCAACACTGATGGTATCGACAAGAATCATCGCCCCAGGGTTTGGAATTGTACCCAGTGTTGTGACAGTTGTTTTGATGTCGAACACATCATCTTGGCACTGAATTTGACCTGCGTACGTTGCTGTAGAATCGATTGTTCCTTGTGAAGAAAAAGTACCTTCATGCAACATTCCAGTTCCTGAAGTATTCCTGAATTCGATGGTTCGACCATCTGTTCCTGACAATGTACCCCAACAGTCAACGTCAACATCTGTACCCCCAGTTTTGAGGAAAAGAGATTCTCCCATCAATAAGGTCGATCCAAAATTATCGAGATCAATGTCGATCATTGGTGAACAATTTTCGGAGTGAAACTCAACGGCCCATTGGCCAAGGTTTTCCACAATTTCAGCATGCCATGGTACGAGCACTCCATCATGATCTCGAATGAGCACACCTTGTTCTCCAAACGTGTCCCCTGGCTGAAATAAATCACTCGCAACACCGTCATTGATGCCTTTGAGTTGTTCCTGATTTCCATCTGCTTCAATCGTTTTGAGATATGGCCGTCGTTGATCAATATTCAGTGCATTGTAAGCAGAATCACCTGCTGATTTATCCTCGAGTAAGACAAGTACCCCTTCACCGGGAAGTGATTGATCGTAGCCTTCCTGCGTCCGTTTCTCAATCCACAGATACTCGTCTTCTGCGAGCTGAATTCTAATTCGTTCCCCTCCGGCGAATCTTGAATCAAGATCAATACTTGGACCAATGCAAGGGCCAACTGCACTATCTGGCCATTTCAAGACGACATCTTGTGTTGCAGCATGACCGATTGCTTCCATGGTCGGTCCAGTCGGAAGCGATGGTGTATCTCCGCCCCCATTCCAATTTCCACTTGCCATGATATCCCATACGCCAATGCCTTTCCATGCGCCTGAATATCCTGAATCGTGAACTGGATAAAGATCGTATGCTCCAAATTGATGCATCATTTCGTGTAGAATTGTACCAAATCCATTGACGCCGTGTCGCATGCTCGACATTGTATAATGTTCAAAGGTCAATTCACCTTTTTCGATGGGTTCGGGAAACGATGTGAAATGCGACCAGATTCGATTCGTTGAGCCCGAACCTTGTTCTTGGGCAAACGTTGAATGCAGGACGAGGAATCGATCGACAACGCCATCGTTATTGTAGTCGTATTGTTCGAGCGAGGATTGTGTCATGGATTGGACTGCAAACGTTGCAAGATTTGCAGGCAAGAATTCACTTCCTGTGCCATAATCACGTCCATTTGCACCATCTGCTCCATAAGCCGAAAGTGGTTCAGGAGCACGCAAGATGGAGTCATGTATGTTCAGTTGTACAGAGACATCATCGCCAACTGCCTGCGAGAGATAGTTTTCAGAGTATTCTTGCAAGTCCTGAATGGATGCAACGGCATTCTCAGAGAGTGGATTTGATTCAAAGTCGACAAGGACAACCAGCCAGGTTTCATTGCGTTGTAGACCTACGAGAGGTGCAGACGTATCTTGATTTGAATCAACGTCGATCTCAAAGAGCCCATTGATGGTATCGGAATAGACCTGTGATGCAACAGCTAACATCAAACAGAGAACCATCCCAATTGCATGGCCTCTGTTGCCCATAAACATCTCACTTCATCGAATCGTTTCAAGTGTTGGGTCATCTGTGAAATGAAAGTCCTATTGTCCAACCAGTTCTGAGAACTCGTTTTCCGTCCAATCATGTGCAGAGACACGTAGAACACCTTCTTCGTATTCAGGCCAATTCATTGAAGATATGCCACGGATTTGCTTGGATTCGGTATTCTCTAGTACAGTTAGACAAGCAGATTGTCGTTGGATTGATGTCCATGGATCTTTGATGTTCACCATTTGAATTGCAATCTCTGTTTTCAATTGTGGATGGTCGATTGGAAGCGCACCCTGAACATTGAGAAGATTGAGTCCACGAAGTTGACATCGAGCTGAATCGATTGCATTCTTGAATCCCTGAGGTAATGGCGTTCCATCACATCCTCCTATGATGATGTCAGTTAATCGATTCCGAGAGATTGAATCGATGAGGTGATCACGTTCCTCGTAATTATCGCAAAGTGCTTGATACCTCAGCAATCCTGTATTCTCTGGTGATGTGTCGATTGGATAAGCAACACCATGGCATGAACAATCGATGTATGAGACCAATCTCCGACGACCTTCATGATCAAAAAGAGCATTGGGTCTAACGAGTTCAATCGAGGCTCGTACGCTTTTTTGTAGAGAATATTCGAGGAAGATGAGCATCGTGCATAGCAAAACAATGTTCGTTCCATTCCAACGTCCAGGGAGGGATAAGAGCAAAACAAGCCCTCCAAGTCCTAGTATACGTATCCTCCACCAATCTTGGTTGTTTTCTGTAATCAAACCCAGCGAGCCTGCTGTCATGGTGCCAAAAGCAACCATATATGCTACCAAAAGCGCCCAAAAGATTGACAATGCAAATGTAAACAATGTAACTGCATCGTATTGTGAAGTCAAACCCATGTCTTGATGAATTGCATCACCGATGGAATACATTCGAGGTAGAAGAACGTAAAACAAAACCAAAAGTGTAGCATAAGCATAGAATGCTGAGTAAGCAATCCATTTTCGTAAGGATGATCGTTCCTTCATCGTAAGGCCCGGTCGTGCAAATGTATACATCGAGCGTAAAGCGATAGGCAAGATGCACAAAATGGCGAGGAATATAGCACTTAGCCAACGAACCACACTCCATGATGCAGGCTCATAAAGCGTAAGGCATGCGTTCGATGAACATGGGTTAAGATGATTGAGAATCACGGCAAGAATTGCATCAATCTTGGTCATAAATGCAAATGTTAGGATTGCTACAACCACAAACCCAAGCGTTACTTTTTGGGTTAATATGTCGAAATGATACTGAATCGGTTGATTCGAATCACGTTCAAGTTGGAGCCCTTTCCCAAGCGACAAGGTTCTCCCTCACACCAAATCTTGGTGTTCAGGATGAGCGCGTGCTTGGACAATTGTTCGATAGACACCAAACATGCCCCATAGGGTAAGCATACCAAGAACGAGTGCATAGCCCCATGGTTGCCCATCATCGACGGCCCATCCGAAGGCCAAGAGTGTTGCAAGTGTAAGCAATCCTCGACGAATCCCTTGAGGAACAGCTAATCGCATGTCGAGATGCTTTGGCCCACCACCGAATCGGCGTTCGTAGAATTCTCCCTGTACAACAGCGCCGACGAGGATGATTGCCAATGTTGACCAGTAAAACAAGTTTCCATTGGTGAAGAAATCATCAGCAATTCCTGCTTGTCGTTCTGCTTCGATGGCTTCTGGATTTTCAACTGCAACGAATAAGGATTCAAAATCACCGACACTGATCGTTCGAAGCGGTTGATTTTCTTCATCATCGTTTGTCATACTCTCAGGTGATGAGATAAAGAATGACAGCAGATTCCACTTGTCGCCTTCGTTTGCTCCAGCTTGTCCATCGACAGCATTGCCTGCAAGCGAGAAGGAAATTTCACCAACATCACTTGCTGGAGCCGTCCATGTTACCACCCAATCATTGCTTGGTGCGGTTTGCGAAACAGCGCCCGGCTCAGAACCATCGGTATCTGTGACGATTTGCGAACCTTCTCCAGCGGTGAATGTCCCAACTCCATAATCGGTGAGAAGGAATCCACCGTTTGCATAGGATGCATGTTGGAGGTTGATCGTGAACTCATAAGATTCACCAACAGCGTACGCTCGAGGAACGCCTGAAATTGAAACAACAACATCGTTCGACGGAACACCATTGCCGTGGCAAGTACAGCCTGTTTCTACCGTGAGACCGTTGTTGATTGGATTGACCCACGGCGGTCCGTTCGGATTCGCCACAACTGGTGCAAGAAGGCAAATAGAAAGCAGCAAAATGAGAAGGGTTCTCGATTTCATGACTTCCTCTCCGATTTATCCACTTCGGCTCATCCTTTCAACGTTCCTTCAAGACCAGACGATTAGGACTCTTTGATGGCATTGTTTAGCCCGGTCATCATCGCTTTACCGTCTCCGAATAACATCATGGTCTTGTCCATGTAGAAGAGGTCATTATCCACACCAGCATAACCTACGGAGAGTGAACGCTTGACGATAACCACAGTTCGAGCAGCATCCGCATCGATGATCGGCATTCCAGCGAGCGGCCCTTCGCCACTTCGTGCTGCAGGGTTTGTCGTATCGTTCGCACCGATGACAAGGGCTACATCACAATCTGGGAATTCTGGATTGATTTCATCCATTTCAATAAGCTGTTCATATGGAACATTTGCTTCTGCAAGCAAGACGTTCATGTGCCCAGGCATTCGGCCTGCTACTGGATGGATTGCGTACTTGACTTCTGTATCGTATTTTTCAGCGATGAGATCAGCAAACTCCTTCACTTGGTGCTGGCATTGTGAGACAGCCATTCCATATCCTGGTACGATGATGACCTTCTGTGCACCATCGAGCATCATAGCAACTTCGTCAGGATCGGATCCTACCTTGGTTCGAGTGAGCGACTCCTTTTCTCCACTGCCACCAAACGACTTGAACAAGACATCAGGTAGTGTTCTGTTCATTGCTTTGCACATGATGAATGTCAAAATCAGACCTGAAGCACCAACAAGTGAACCAGCAACGATGAGAACGGAGTTGCCAATAATGAAGCCCGTAAAGGCAGCTGCAATACCTGACAGTGAATTCAGTAGGGACACAACAACTGGCATATCTGCTCCACCGATCGGAAGTACCAAAACAATACCAAGCACAGCAGAAATTCCTATGATTCCCCAAAGGTAATCTGTATTCGTTGGTGCATCGATGCTCAGGTAAATCAGTACTGCAACGGCGATCACCATCATGACCTTCAATGGATTGAGCCATACAGGGCCCCAAGTTGGTGTTTTGATCCACTTTCCAAAGATACTCACGCCGCCCTTGAGTTTGAACATCGCGAGAATGGATCCAGTGAGCGTCATCCATCCTACAAGTGCAGACAATCCTGCTGCGACCATAATGACAGTTAATTCAAGTTGCTCAATCTGAGTATGGTCTGAGGTGCCTTCGATGAATCTCCAGATTTCAGAGAGAGCAACAAGTGCAGATGCAGCCCCTCCAAATCCGTTGAAGAGAGCGACAAGTTCTGGCATACCTGTCATTTCGACTCGAATCGCCATCCAGAGTCCGATCAGTGAACCAATGACGAGACCAGCACCGATGAGAACCCATTCGATTCCATCGCCAAGTCCCATTTGAAGAATCGTTGTAAGGACTGCAACAAGCATTCCAAGAGCGCCTAATTGGTTTCCAAATGGTGCAGTACGCGGGTGACCGAGTTTCTTCAATCCGAAGATGAACAAAGCAGCGGATAAGAGGTAACCGAGTGAAATCCAGTCTTCCATATCAGGCACCTCCTCGTTTCTTTCCAGCAATCATGTTGAGCATTCGATTGGTAACAGCAAATCCTCCAACGACGTTGATCATCGCTAATACGACAGCGACAAATGCAAGAATTCCGGAAACAGCAGTAGCACCTCCATCATAGGCAACATTCGCTCCAATCAATGCTCCAATGATCGAAATACCAGAGATAGCATTCGCACCACTCATCAATGGTGTGTGGAGCGTTGCAGGCACTTTGGTGATGAGTTCAAAACCAAGGAAGATAGCAAGTACGAAAAGCGTGATGTTTCCAATCAAAAATTCAGGCGTCATTCAAGCGCACCTCCTAATCGTGTTTGCTTTGGATGCATTTCTCCATGTTGACAAATGAGAACGCCACCCATTCCATTGACATAGAAATCGCTTCCTTCAGGGGCGCCAACAAGTATGTCATCCTCTTCTGAGATGACGATTGCACCTTCGTTGACAAGCGAAGTGATGAAGGTGGTGAGGTTGTTAGAGTACAGCATGCTTGCGGTTGTGGCAATTGTACCTGGTAGGTTTGAGGTGCCAACAACAATGACGCCATTCTCGGTAGTGATGACTTCACCGGCGACAGTATCTTCGCAGTTTCCTCCTACATCCGCATTCATGTCGACGACAACTGCGCCTGATTTGAAGTCCTTCACTGCACTTGATGGTACAGTAATCGGGGCAGGTCGACCGAAGATTCGAGCGGTTGTGACAATAATATCTGCATCGGATGCAACGCCACATACTGTATCGTTGACTTTCTGAATGAATTCAGGCGTCAATGGCTTTGCATATCCTGCCTCATCCTCAAAGTCGTCCATACCATCAACTTCGATGAATCGTCCACCAACAGATTCAATCTGTTCTGCTGCTGATTTTCGTACGTCCGATGCATAGACCACTGCTCCCAGACGCTTCGCAGTTGCAATCGCCTGCAAACCCGCAACTCCAGAACCCATGATCACAACCTTTGCAGGTCGAACAGTTCCAGCGGATGTTGTCATCATTGGAATTCCCTTTGGAACATGGGCTGCACCGAGGAGAACAGCCTTGTATCCTGCAAGGTTGTCTTGACTCGAATTCACGTCCATAGATTGTGCTCTGCTCAATCGACGTGGAATCATGTCCATTGAAAGGAGTGTGATGTTGGAGGAAAGACAGTCTTTGACGTACTGTGGATTACGGAAAGGATCGGAAACACAAGCCAAATTAGTTCCTTCTTTCATTCCTTCAACACCGGGAAATCGAATTGTGATAATCGTCTCACATGCAAGCGCATCATCTCGACTGCCCACGGTTGCTCCGGCGGCTTCATACGCAGCATCATGATAATTTGCAGCCACGCCAGCTCCCGCTTCAATGACAACCTCGAAACCTGCTTTTTGCAACTTTTTGAGACTTGTAGGAACGATAGCAACTCGTGTCTCTCCTTCAGGTTCTTTGAGTACACCTAACTTCATGATAACACCGTTATTTTTTGCCAACATGAGGGGGTTCTTCAATACCACCCTTGACCCCTATCAAACGGGACATCAGTCAACCCTCTTGATTAAAAACATTCGACCCTGACAGACAATTGGGGGGAAACCATGTCAAGAGGGAGTCGAAAAATCGCAGTGATTGGTGCAGGAAACGTTGGAGCAACATGTGCATTTGTTCTTGCGAATATGAAAATTGCTGATGTCATTTTGTTGGATATTTACGAAGGATTTGCGAAAGGAAAAGCACTCGACATGAGCCAAAATGCAAACGTTTTGAATTACGATGGTATGATTACAGGTACCTCAAATTATGAAGATATTGCAGGTGCTGATGTCGTTGTCGTAACCAGCGGATTCCCTCGACAACCCGGAATGACTCGAGAAGATCTGATCGGCAAGAACGCAGAAATCGTTGCACAGGTCGGAGCTGGTATTCGCGACCATGCACCAGACTCAGTTGTCATTGTTGTTACTAATCCACTGGATTTGATGACGTATCATATGCAGAAAGTCACAGGTTTCCCAGCAAATAGAGTCATTGGCCAAGCTGGTGTTTTGGACAGCGCCCGAATGGCACACTTCATCGCTCTTGAATTGAATTGCGCAGAAGAGGATGTGAGTCCAATGGTCCTTGGTGGTCACGGCGATACCATGGTCCCACTCCCCCGCTATACAACTGTAGGTGGAATCCCGATTACGCAACTCATGAGTCAGGAACGAATTGATGCTATTTCTGCTCGTACAGCAAGCGGCGGTGGAGAGATTGTCAAATTGCTTGAACGTGGTTCAGCATTTTATGCACCAGGTTCTGCAGCAGCAGTCATGGCAGAATCTGTACTCAACAATCGCCGACGTCTCCTCCCTGCATCATGCTTATTGACAGGTCAATACGGATTGGACGATGTTTACATCGGTGTTCCATGTATTCTCGGATCGAATGGTGTAGAGAAAATCTTTGAATTGGAATTGACCGATGATGAACGCAACTCTTTGCAAACATCTGGAAACTTCTACAAATCACAGCTGGTTGACATCTTGGGTTACTGACTGTTTTTGTTGAACCTTTTTGATCCCAAAGAGGTATCGCGTTATTCGTGTTCGTCGTACGAGTTCAAACACAATCCAACAACCAGTTGTTACGATGATACAACCGAAAAGAACTGCTGGAATTCCTGTTAAGTCCAATTCTTTTGCAATCTTTAATCCTGCAAACGTAATTGGCATGTGAACGATGTAGAATGGATAGACACCTTGATTGAGATACGCAAGGGATGGGCTGTTTTTGTTGAGCAGATGTGAACCCCAAGCAAAAACTGTGAGGCACCAGAACCATGAATGGAAACTGTGAATGAAGCACCCAAGTATCGTCATTTCATTGTGCAGAATGCCATGTTCGATCCAACCTCCATCCATGTATGGGATTCCATCATCATGTTGCTGAAGCCGAATCACAACGAAAGCGATGGTGAGTAGCATTGTTATTGCAGTAATCAGTTGTCGATGCATATTGAGAAATTCATAGTATTGATCCCTTGAAATGATACAGATGTAGCCAAACAAAAAGAATACGAGATACCAAACCCACTCATAGCCAATACCAATGAATCCTGGGAACCACGGCTTGAACAGAAGTTCAGTTATTGCGAGCAATGTCGGAAAGAGAACAAATATGCCCAGTCCTGCTTTCATTGTAAACGTTGAACGTAGTGCAATTGCTAACTTGCCATCCGCATATTTTTGCACAATATGGAAGATTGGTACACACAGTAATGAATACAAGAACAAGTTCCAAAGAAACCACAAATGTCCAAGAGCAATGATCTTACCGAACAATGGGATCCAGAAGATGAAGGATGTTAAGAAGACATGAAGCACGAAAGCCACGATGGTATCGACAAAGGAATTTCCCTCTAAATTTGCACTGCCTGTTATGATTCCACCAATGAATCCAACTGTCCACATTCCAAAGAACATGGGTACAAGTAAACGTTGCAAGCGTTCAGTTAGGAACGTCTTCCAACTGCGTCGTTTGAATGCAAATGCAGTACCCATTCCAGAGATCATGAACAATGCAGCGAGTCTCCATTGATGCATCCAATGCAGGAACATACTCGTCGGATCAACGGACTCATAGGTGTAATCATTTCCTTCTTCAGCAATTTCCTTTCGCTCATCTGAATCATCGGTGATATTGGGATTGATATCCTCACCATAGGTCGACCAATAAACACCAATCGCGACGTGGAAAGGAATGAGTAGACCAAAGAGTATAACGCGAAGCCAGTCGATATCGTATCGTCGCTCAGGCTTCTCAATGTTGTTGTCCACGATGTACGTATGATGAATTTGAATATATTCTTATGGGGATAGTCGGCGAATTGCAAGGGAAAACTCGTAGCCTACACTTGTCGCATCCTCAGCCTCGATGGAAACTTGGATGAGTTGTTTGCCCATTCTCCCTCGACTTTTCATCCGAGTGAGAACTTCTTGACCAATGTAGCAACCTTTCGATTCATGGACAAGGTGCTCAAGACCGCAGTTGAATGGATGGACGTTAGAAGTAATTTCATGGCCTTGGTAAGGGATGAGATGTCTGGTTCGATAGTCTGTGAAATCATCCATTGACATCGACTCTTCGAGAAGATTATTCGTTGATGTGACCATGATCCAACCCAGATACGATTTGCTTACCGTGATTCCTTGTGTTGCAGCATATTCTTCTGTACTAACGTATACATTGTTGAGTGAAGATATGTCACGAATTGTCACGTTTTGTTGCAATATACGTGGTTGTAAGTGTGCTAGAACATCTTCCTTGTATGGTCCATAGCCAACAACAGCTAGATTCTCGCCCACCTCAATGACATCAACAACATCGATGATTTTTGCAGATGTGGTAGTGAGGACTGTGCTGCACGATTGATCGACTTTGTTCGTCGATAGGCCGTCAATGAAGGAATAACGATCATGGCCTGAAACAAGCAATACATATGCATCAAGTTGAATGATGCCCATGCCGGTACCTCAAGCAAACGATTCTCCACAACCGCATGAACTCGAGGCGTTCGGGTTGTTAATCTTGAATCCACCACCCATGAGACGGTCGACATAATCCACTTCGATTCCATCGAGAAGATGTGAAGATGCATTTGGCACAAGCACACGGAAGCCTGAAATTTCCAATTCTTGACAATCGATATCGGTTGTTTCGACAATTTGCAGATCGTACATGTAGCCTGAGCATCCACCTGATAAAACGCCGACAAGCAATGCGTGGCTTCTATCATCACCAAATGCATCGGTGAGCATTTCAATCGCCTTGTCGGTCATCGTCAATGAGACATCAACAACCTTTGGCTGAATGACTTCGATTGTTGGTGCAGTTTCACACGTTCCGCAGTCCATGTAATGCCCACCAACCCGACCATTATCAATCTGACCTTCATTTAGCGACGCGCGAGTTTCTTCTTTCGCTCTTTCTCGAGAATCGTACATCGTCGAATCTGTTCCTTCGCTCGCTTCTTTTCTTCTTCTGATAAGCCTCGAGGCATCGATTGTTCGTAACACTTAATCGCATCTGGGAATCGCTCCATTTCAGCATATGCTGTTCCCATGTTGTACAGGGTTTGACCACGTACATTCGAAGGATCGATCATCATCGCTTTATGATACGATTCAACGCACGCTGGATAATCTTCAAGGAAATAGTATGCATTTCCTCGACCGTTCAGAATACGAATGACCATCTGGTCATCGTTCGCAAAAGACGGCAGTGCTCGATCGAATGAAGAGAGAGCTTCTCGATATTTTCCATCTTCCATGAGTTGAATGCCCTGATTGTACCAAGAGATATCTTGATTAGCAACAGAACTTGAATTTGCGGAAATAATTGGATTGGCTTGAACCATTGCCGTAGCATCCAATGCAGCCTTTGCTAAATCAACCTCGACATTTGTCTCTTGTTCAACAGCCTTACTCATTGGTTCTATGGGTGTGAGCAACAAGCTGTTTGCCTGAGATGTTTCTTGATGTGGTTCATCCATTATCATTGGTTCAGTTGCAAGTTGCATTGCAGGAGGCTCAGGGGCAACAAGTGGTGGTGTTGATGTTGGTGGTGGCGGTGGAGTTTCAAATTCTTGAGCCGTTTGCGTTCCCGATTCTAACTCTCTTGCTTTCGTATGACAACGTTGTGCAGTGTCTAAATCACCAGCAGCCTCGAGGGATTTTGCTAAACCTTTCCACAAATTGGAATTTTCTTTATCGTGCTGAATAAGCTCCTTCCACACTGTTACCGCTTCAATATTTTCACCTTTCAGTGTCAAAGCTCGAGCACGATCGATGGAGGGTCCTGGACTCATAAGATCCAATGCATATTGCGCCAATTGCGGTGCTTCTGGCATGGTTGGAGGAATTCCTGTAATGTATTCGAGAACCTTAACTTCAGCTTCACCACATTCCAGTAATTGTTGAATGATTTCAGAGCGGAGTTCCGCATCGTCATGGCTCTCAAGAAGTAACATGCCGTGTGAAATTACACTGCCTACGTCATTTTCCTTAGTTGCAATTTCAATCAACTTACGACGCGCTTTGACATGACGCGTATCAAGTTCAATCGTTGTTTCAAAGGCTTCTTTAGCACCAGATTCGTTTCCATTTCTCGCATACAAGCTAGCTAGGTTATACCAGCCGGATGCGACACTTTCGTCCAATTTTGTGGCGTGTTCAAGTGCTGCGATTGCGTGCGTGTCAAGGTCCATACGAGCCATTGCTCCACCAGCAATACGCCAAGCACCTGCATGTTGTGCTCCAATCGTTTTGAGATGTGGCTTGAGTAACGCAAGTGCTTTCTTTGCTTCACCTTGTCGAATGAGTTCAGTTGCTTCATCTGTGAGTTTGTCGAGATTAATTTCTTCGGTGACAGGTCGTTGTTCGATTTCAGTTTCGATCGTTTCTTCGATCTGTTCTTCGATGATTTTTGTCGCAGCAACGACGCTCGCCGCACTAGCGAGCTCCTCTTTGTCGAGAATTCCATCACCATCATGATCGTGATGTGCAGCTTCAGCCAATATCGCTTCTGAATCTTCGACGCCTGTTTCTTGCATAACAACATTGAGCGTCGATTCTTGATGTGTAGCTTTCGTGACAGTTGATTCAATCGCATCAGGTACTTCTTCAACTGGTGCACTTTTTGTCCTGTTGAGAACATCAGTGAGGCTTGGATGGCCTGGGAAAAATTCCAATCCACGTCGAGCCATTGCCGCTGCTCCTGCCTCATCGCCAATTCGGTCCAATAGAATCGCAAGGTTTGCTGTTGCAGGAGCATGATCTGGATTGAGGTCGAGACAAATTTGGAAAGCCTGCCTTGCCCCACGTGCATCTTGTTGTGCTTCGAGTAAAACACCACGATTGAACCAAGCCATATCACTTGATGGGTCAAGTGCAATCGCTTTGTTGAAGGCAGCAAGTGCTTCTTGTGGTGAATTCGAACGTGATTTGAATTCACCTTCTTCGATCAACATTCGAACTTGATCATCATCACTTAATTCTTCATTTGCATCCTCTTCAACGACCAATGAATCGGTGGATTCTTCTCCTGAATTTTCGATTGTTTCATCAGGTTGAACTTCTTCTTCATCAGCAACCATGGAGCCCAATCCTGCCGAGCGTAATGCATCAGCCATGTCGTTCATCAATGCATTTGACATGTCTTTGTCCTCTTCGCTCATACGCTTCTCCCAACCTTAGGCAAGGCTCTCATGGTATAAGCATAATTGCTTCATGGTCAGACAATACAATGCATTCAATTAATGGCTCTTCTTAGGGTAGATATGGCGGAAACACCTCTCAAAGTATTGGGCCTTTCAGGTTCAATTGGCAGGACATCGAAGAACGGTATGCTCGTTGATCTGGCGCTACATAAAGCCGAGGCATTGGGTGCGGAGGTTCATTTCTGGGATCTTGAGTCGAAACCATTGCCATTGGTAGGAGAAGATGGCTGTTGGAGTCATCCCAATGTGAAAGAGTTCCAAGAAATGGCTTCATCATGTGATGCATTCCTTGTCTCTTCGCCTGAATATCACGGGACGATGTCAGGTGTGATGAAGAACACGTTCGATTGGGTTTACGAAAATCATGTTGGTGGAAAGGTCTTCGGTTTGATGTCAACACTTGGCGGTATTTCAAATTCAAATACACTCAATCACATGCGAATCATGCTCCGATGGCTTCATGGAAATCCTGTATCCCAACAACTTGCGGTTGGTCATGTAAAGGAAGCATTTGCTGATGATGGTTCTCTTGTCGATGCATCAATGGATGAACGACTACAGACACTTGTTGAGTCGGTGTTAAAGACAGCAACAATGTATCGAAATTCGTGATGGTATGAATTTGAATCGTCCTTCGTTTGAAGATTCATTCGGCGGTTCATACCTTGTCGTTGAACCAGGAGAGTTCAATCTTGGTGACGAGGTTGGTTCTGGCCATCGCAATGAAACACCAATTCAACCTACGTCGATTGCAGACCCATTCTTCTTGGGTGTGCGCCCTGTCACGCAAGCACATTGGAGTAGTGTGATGGGAAGCAATCCATCCAAATTCCAAGAAGGATGGAGTGCGGGTCTTCGGCCAGTTGAATCGATTTGTTATGTTGAGGTCGAGGCATTTTTAGACAGGCTGAATCAAGGAGACCGCAAATTCATGGGATTTGAAGGAACATGGCGTTTGCCTACAGAAGGTGAATGGGAGTATGTTGCAAAAGCAGGAACATCGACTCGGTGGTCATTTGGTAACAAAGATGCAGAACTTGATGCACATGGATGGCATGCAGGTAACAGTGGGGCTACAACAAGGGAAGTCGGTTCCAAGAAGGCGAATCCTTGGGGTTTCCATGACATGCATGGCTTGGTTTACGAATTTACATCAACAATTTGGCAACCCTCGCATGCCAATGATAAACCATCAAACACTTCACCTGAATTTGTCGTAGCAAAAGGTGGTTCTTGGTTTACTGAATCGGATTCTACACGTTCTTCATCACGTAGAAGAATGAATATTTCTGACCGGAAAGATGGGGTCGGTTTGCGTCTGGTTTGGGAGCCTATTGAACCTCTGGACTAGTCGCCTTCGCGAATTTCGAGATCAGCATCAAATTGGACTTGTTCGAGGAGTGTTTGCCCACGTGGTATCGATCCAGGCTTCGTATTCCATTGGATGTTTTCCTTCTCATCGACAAATCTCATCACATTTAATCCAATGAATACATTGATTCCAGCATGCGTACGATGAACGACGGGTGAGACTTCCTCATGGAACGTATCATTCATGAGATGACAAATCTCTGAAAAGGTCCTCTGTCCATTGCATAGTTCCCATAACACACTGTTCTTGTCGAGTAGTGGCCGTCGCAATTCTCGAGGCGCCTTCATTAATTTTGCAAAGAATCGTTCAATTCGACCAAATGTTTTCTCAAAGCGGAGAACGATTGTTTTTCCAGTTACGCCGTCTACATCTGGATGAGGGCCCGCTTCCCCAGTTCGACACCACCATACGGGTAAGCGTACAGGATACTTTTCGGCGAGTGGATGATGTTCTAAATCTGTTAATTCCATCTACATCCCTCAGAAATCTGTCCATGTCCAGAGGACGAGTGTAAGCATGGAAATTATCCCACAAATGGCTGACAATCGTATTAACTCACGTCGTTGACTGAATTTATCGAGATACCAAGTTAATACACCAAAAACTGCAACTGCAACCCAAAGAACATACCAAAGTGGACTTGCTTGAACCATGCTGTTCAACCTCTATGCTCAAGGATGATTGCCTAATCGATCAAGATATTGTTGGCCATAATGAATCCACTGTTCCATGCTCCAACCATCAGGTAGGCCACTTTCTGGCAAAGGTGGTCCAGCGTGTTGGACTTCGTTTTCTGGAGAAGGTTGTATCGCTTGCATATTCGTTGCATCCACGACAACGGGTTGCGAAATTGGTGGCCCTGATATGACCTCCTCCTCATCAACAAACTCATCTTTTTGCTTTCGAATAATGAGCAGGATGGCTCCCAAAATCAAGATACCTAGGGCTCCAGCGATGAGTGTGGGCCCATTCATATTCTTGGCAAAAAACGATTCTTCAGCAGCTGGCCGAGCAAATTCAAACGATTGCGTGTTCGTAAATGCAATGGTCGAATCTTCGTTCGTTGCAGTGATGGTTACCTCGCCGATGTATGTCCCACCCAGTCGTTGGATTTCGCATCGAATATCCTTGATTGATTCCGTATTTCGAATGAAGGGAAGTGATGCATTAACAACTTGGCCATTGCTAAGCAATGTGTCATCACATCGTAATTGCCATTGTTCCGGATACGAAAAGGAGTATCCAATGTTCTCAGTTTGCGTTGAATAACTTGTTATGTTGAACCAAGAAATCGCCGTATCCTCGATTGTGGTATTGCCAACACCAGACATCGTCATGTCGATTTTGCGTTGTTGATCAACCATGATGAGATTCTGATGTTCAAGCCGAATCAAATTTCCTTCTTCATCCTGGCCACCTTCAACAAACAATGTAATGACAATGCGTGTGTTGAGTGGAACATCCTCTCCAATGATGATGTCGACAAAGAGCAATTTCGTCGTACCAGCGTTCATTGGGAAGGTTCGTGTTTCTCCTCCACTTGATGTTGGTCCACCAACACCTGCTGTGAGGAACGCTACAACTTCAGATGTTGGGGGCGAGGTTGATACAGTGAAACCAACATCCATACTCGATTCAAGAGCGTTGCCAACATTTGTGACAGAGGCGTTGATTTGTTGTGTCGAACCAGTGAGAGCATGTATGTCCATTATCGAACCATTGAGTTCTGGGAAATGGATACTTCCGGTAATCATATCCACTGAATCCTGATTATCCTCTGGATTGATATCTTCTCCATCGGCTGTGATGGCAATGGTCACCGTATGGATTTCTCGTGCAGCTTCAGTCATCGGCACATACAGTAAAATATCGACGGTTTCGGTATCCATACCCATGTATGTGACGCCCAAATCGATGGATGGTTGATCAAGGACAACACCATCGACACGAACGTCGAATGTCCATGTTGATGGTGAATCAATAAGATCGATATGAACGGATGTTGGACCATTGCCATTGTTTTGTACCTCAGCTTGAATCACAGTCACTCCGCCAGGAGCAAGAACATCAGGTTTTGAGAGAATTGTTATACTTGAATCATACAAAGTCTCGATGATGATGTTGCTGAAGGTAGGCCCTTCATATTGCATACCACTTCTTGTCGATGTCAAGATCGGCTTAAACTCAGGAGCCATATCATTCGCTTGTGCGTTTAATGGAGCTGTGACTGCTACGTAGAATGTTGTCGATGCACCAGGATTGATGACAATTGAAGGCCGTTGTTCTTCCTCAACAATCCAACCAATCAGTGGAGTGTAATCCACGCTCAAATCAAAACTATCCTGTCTGCTCGCTTGATTTGTAATCGTGTACGAGATTTCAACACGTTCACCTGCTTTAAGCATCGTAGGCAGATCGGATGGTTCATTCAATTCGATTAAGGCGTTTGAAATCATTGATGCTTGTACGCTAATCGCTTCTGTCGTTGTCCGACTTGTATCATTTTGTGCAACCATGGTCAACAAGAAATCTCCTGTTTTGTCTGGTGTTTCGCCTGAAGGAACGGTCATAACGAATTTGACTGATTGGAGTTGATTCGGTGTGAGCCTTACAGCTGGAGTTTGGTCAAATGCGAGATTAACGCTCCATCCAGCATCCAATGATTTTGAAGCAACTTGTAAATCAAAGACATCTGTCGCCTGTCCAATATTCTCTACTTCAATGTAAAATGCACACGATGAACCAGGTGCACAACGTGGTTTGATTTCAGGAATATGAATGTGAGGTATGCGATCGGCGGAAACCTGAAACTGCATACCTTCCTGAACTGAAAAACTTGGATTTTGCAAACTCGATGCCATGAACGTTAGTGGGACAAAACCAACGCTTTCATTAGGTCCTGGCTGGAGTTTAACATCAATTTCACGTGATTCTCCTGGCAACAGTCGCACACCCGTACTCGGGTTGATTCCTGCTCCACTTGGATAACTAAAAGCTACATTCCAATCACTGGGCAAATTCGTGACAGATGGCAACAGCGAGTCGCTGATGTTTCCAGTATTGCTCAGTTCCATGCGTATTTTGCCCCAAGCACCAGGAATCGCTCCTTCAGTGAATACGCCTGATACATCCAGATTATATTCTTCAATACGTGCGGATTGGTCATAAACAATAACAAAATCATCGAAGAAATAGCCGACATCGGTTCCAGATGAGTCGCTCGTAAATGTGAATTTAAATCGTGAATTTGAATGGAAATGCGACGACATATCCGCTGGAATTAATGGTGTTGTGTGCCCCATGTGATTGTTCGAAATCGTCCGCCAATTGGATAATGTTGCTCCAACAGTTCCTGCGATATTTGCTAATTCATCCCAATTTCCTTGTTGATCGAATGCATAGACTTTCATTCCGTCATTGGGTTGAGCACTGCCTGTGTAAAAGAACGATAAGCCATTGGTTCTCGTTGGATTTGCAACAATATCACTCATGTCCCAGATAGGTGTCATGAGATCGGTTTGAAGATTGTTTCCATACGAACTGAATTGGCCTTGTCCAATATGACATGATTGGCCCATGCTCACGGATGTATCGGTATTCGTACCCCAGTACTGTCCAGCATTCCAACCAACAAGTGATGTACAGGTGAAGTAGAGATTGGCAACAGTGTAGTGGCGATTGAGGTTGTTGTTGCTTGGATTGTCATCGATGCCTTGGAATGAGGGAATGACAACCATGGAGTGATTTCCAGAATAGTTCACATAGACGTTGTAGAATGTTGCAGTTCCTTGACCGCTCGATGCTAAACTATTCATCGTAACTGTGCGATTAGCTAACTCAAAGCGTTCGTACTCGTTGTGAAGAATGAGCAACTGTACGGTGATGATGCCTGATGCTGTACTTCCATCATTACGAATTGTCACCTCAATATCCATTGGCGTAGAGTTGACGGTATCGACAGCGTACAAGTCTTTTGGCCTGTCAAAACCGAGGATAGGATGATTTGATGAGAACATTTTGTATTGTGATTCATCACTAGGATTCGAGTACGTAATCGAGACATCAGTCGCCCTTAGATCGACGCCACTGTTTTTGGGAGATTGAAGTGCTATAGGAACGACCTCGAGTTCATCAACTGGTGTTAGTTGAAGCAAGAGCAGCAGAACCAATATGCCGGCCACTCCAGTCCTTGCCATGATTGGATATCATCGCCTATGTATTTGATTTATTCGTCGACGGATTCTTCATTAACTAGGCGCAATTTTTCCTCATTCCTTCGTTCCTTTGCTCGTGCAGCGAAGTACACTGTAAACGATGGGATGAGTACCATCGAAAAACAACCGACGACTGCTGCTAGGGCCCAGAGAAACTCCGTGGCTGCATCGATTTCAAAAACTTCAATGCTTGAAAACGCTTCATTAACAGTGAATACATTGACCAGTGGTTGAACAGACTTGTTACCGGGTTCGATAATTTGTATGATAATTTGAGATGGCTCATGCTTGTATGATATTTCTTCTCTGGCCAATTCTTCTGCTTCGGATAAAGTATCTGCATAGACTGTTCCATTGGACCGTCTTGCTGGATCGGTCGAGGTGAGTGATTGTATGCTGATTGAACTGGAATCTGCTTCAACTTCGATGGATTTCTCATAGGTGCAATGTTCTGAACATCTGAAATCTACGGTCTTCCCATCCACCTCTACTTCAGCATCAGGAACACCTAGGAATGGGTGCGAGTAGAGTTTGCCATCATTGGTGAGTTTGACAACAGCTCCAGCAGCCAAATCGTCCACAGTTACGTTGATCCAAGTTAGATTTTGGCCATCAGCAGCAATGCTTCCAATCCAAGTGGTTTCGTTGTTCTGGACCACCTTTGTAAGTTCAATATCATCGAAAACTGTGTCACTCGCTTCGGTTTCGTAGATATAGTAACTCGGAGAAATTGTTGCTCCATAGACTGCATAGGAGAGGAGGACGATAAGGGTCAGAGACAAACCTATGAGCGTTCGCAAAAGGTTCGGATTCTGGGCTAAGGCCTTCTTCATTGTACTAGCGAAAACGACCCTATTCAAGAATACTTGCTCTTGACCAAAACCACATGAATGCGCTTCATTGGACAGGGCTATTCGCCCGCTTTATTCAAATAGGGGAGATAAGTCGCAGGGTTGCTTGGTGTAGTTATGACGACGTTTTACGATGTACCTGCAAACTTTCTGATTCCAGCTCTTGCTGAACAATTGAAGAGCAATACCTCGATTCAGATGCCAGAATGGGCAGATGTTGTTAAGACAGGATCCTCAAGAGAGCGTCCTCCGACCCAAGATGACTGGTGGCACACACGCGGTGCTGCTATTCTGCGAAAGATTGCTCGACAAGGACCGATTGGTGTCACCGCGCTATCACAAGAATTCGGTGGTCGCAAGAACAACGGTTCCAAACCAAACACACCAGGTGTAGGTTCCCGTAAGGTGATCCGAATTTTGGTCCAACAATTGGAAGATGCAGGGCTTGTTGCAACAGATGTCGGTCGACTCGTAGAACCAGAAGGTCGAGAATCAACACAACTCTACAACGGCCGAGTCATCACTCCGGCTGGACAAAAACTCCTGAACGAAGTTGCACACAGTGTACGCCCAGAAGTTGAAGCCGCATATCCCGGCCTTGACAAGTATTGATTGGAAGTGAGTGAATGACAAGCGTTGCAGACGATTCGATGGAACTCGAAGCGTTCCGTCAACGTCGACAACTGGAATTGCAACAACAACTCGAACAACAAGCCAAGCAACAAGCAGATGCTGAGATTGAATCTCAAGTCCAAGCACAAGAACAACAAGCCTTGGATTTAGCGATGAAGACCATTCTTACACCGGATGCACGGAGTCGCCTTGCCAACATTTCACTTGTTGATGCAACGAAAGCCGATGTGCTCAAGCGTCAACTTGTTGGCCTTCACGAACAACAAAAAATTTCCATTCCTGTCAACGATGAACAGTTGAAGAGAATCCTAGCGAACCTATCCAAGAGCCGCAGAGATGCGTCTATCCGTCGAATCTAAGAGGGGTGCTCGAATATGTCAAAAAATAAACCAGCAGCAAAGAAAATCCGCCTGATGAAAGCAGGCAAGCAGAACCGCCGTGTCCCAGTTTGGGTCATGTTGAAAACGAACAGAAATACGGTATCGCACCCAAAGCGACACCATTGGCGACGTAGCAAGTTGCAACGATGAGGTGATTCAACATGGCAAGAGCAGCAACATCAGAATTGGTCGTACCTCTACGAAAGGCTTGGAACATTACTCGATTCAAGCGTGCACCCCGTGCAATCCAAATCATTCGAGATGAAGTTATTCGTCACCTCAAGGTTCTTCCCGAAGAAGAGATTTACATCGATCCTTCCGTCAACGAGAAGATCTGGGAACGTGGTATTGAAAACCCACCTCGAAAGATTCGTTTGACCGTGATTCGACACGATGAGCCAGATATTCCTATTGAAGTTAAATTGTTTGAGGAGGCCTGAGCATGGGGAATATTCGTCCAAGTTTTATCAAAATCCGCGCAATTCGTCTTGTTGAAGAACACGGTGAGAAGTTCACCGATGATTTCGATCATAACAAGAAAATGGTTGAGCAACTTACCGATGTAAGTACCAAAAAGTTGCGAAACTGGATTGCAGGATACGTGACTCGTTACCGACAACGCCGAACCGATTAATGGGGTTGTCAGATTGCCCATTTGGGTTGATTGGAACAGAACACCCGTATCTGTTCATGGTCCAGAGCAAGAACCACTGGAAGAACTCATTCTTCATCTACGTAACACGTACAACGTGCGGCGACGTTCATTGGTGATGCCTGATCGAGAACAAGGGGGTTTCCTGTTCTTCATCTACCAAGCTTGCAATCCGCTATGGATTGCAGAATTCCTTAACCGATTGGAGGAAGAATGATGGGTGAGAGAAGCGATTTACCTTTGCCTCATGCGACATATCGTTTGCATGTCGTATTGGTTGGTACACAGCATCCAGGGAATCTTGGTGCCGTTTGTCGCTCGCTCTTGAATCATGGCTTTGATTCGTTACGCTTGGTGAATCCAGAGTGCCATCCTGATGATCTTGAGGCTCGCAATCGAGCGAAACATGCTGGTCGTGTATTGGATACGTGTGGAATGTTCAATACCTTCGAAGAAGCCATCGCAGATTGTTCTCTGGTCGTTGGTACGTCAGGAAAGCGAGAGATTGGCGATAAAACACAGAAACGTCACTTCATGTATCCATGGGAATTTACAGAGCGTGTTTCCAATATTGATCAAAATGTTGCTCTTGTTTTTGGCGAAGAAGGAAAGGGATTGAGTACAGAGGATTTACTTCGTTGTGATTATCTTGTCACACTTCCAACATGGGAAGGCTATCCGATAACGAATCTAAGCCATGCAGTTCACACTCTTACCTATGAGCTGCATCGCTACCGAGTCCTCGAAAATCAAGGTCATGATGAGGCGCTTCCTGATATTGTTCCACTTCAACGAGGAATTTCTCCAGCGCAACGTAATGTGTTGAGGAAGGCAATCGAAGACATCGCTCGATACTTGCCTGGAGGAGACGAGCGTCGAATTTCGTTTACACACTCCTTGACACGTGCTTTGCAGCGTTCGGGAATGGAACCTGATGAAACAAATCGTTTGATCGGTGGATTTGTTGATGCTTCGACTGCTCTCGAATTTGTATCACAACTTCCTGAGTGGAAATCGTCTCGACGAAGGCGTGTTGTACTGGAAGAAGAGTGATTATTCGTACCATGAAGCCCAACTCTTGGGCGTTTCACGAACATGCATTGCAACAAGTCTCAATCGATTCCCATAGGCTGTTTGGATATGAGGTTGTACCTGTTCAAATGCCCACTTTGCGAGATTTTCTGCAGTCGGAATAAATGGAACAACAACGGTTCTGTGATCGGATGATAGTTGTGATAGAACGGCTCGTGCTTCATCATCGCCTTCGTAAACAACGAAAGCATGATCGACAACATCGTGGATGTGGACTGTAAGGATTTGACTAACATCACTAAAGTCCATGAGCATTCCTTCTTCACTCACACCTTCTTGATCAACAATATCGCCTTCAATTTCTGCTTCAAATCGATACCTATGGCCATGAAAATGACGGCATTTACTCTTGTGATTAGGAACTCGGTGTCCTGTATCGGTTTCGACATATCGACGAATTCTTGTTGTCATTCTTTCACCTCAAATCGCATTGCAGCACTGTTGATGCAATATCGTTCTCCCCCATGTTTACGTGGACCGTCGTTGAATACGTGCCCTAGATGGGCATCACAATTACCACATCGTACTTCAACTCTGGTCATTCCGTGAGATGTGTCGATGATTCGTTTAATCTCTGCATCACAATGTTCTGTGTGAAACGCTGGCCATCCACAACCCGAATCAAATTTCATCTGGTCCGTGAACAGGAGTGTATCACAAACGATGCAAAAATAATCACCCTGACGATATTCCTTGTTGAGAATGCCTGTAAATGGCCTTTCAGTACCATTTTGTTGTGTGACATAATATGCCATTTCAGATAAAGATGCAATTCGTTCTTCATGACTCATAATGTTCCTCTCCGTTGAATTGTGATTCAACCATCAATGCATGTTTGAGCACATTTTCCCACGCATCTTGATAGGCAATTGGATCTTGACGTCCAATTGCATGAAAAGCCAAAATACGTTCGATATCTGAACCGCTTCTACCTGAGCTTCGCCCGTCTTGATCGGGATTGTATGAAGTGATTGTATTCGCAAGTACTGTGTCGAAATCGAATCCAAGTGTTTGGGTACTCTCAATTGCATCAATTAGAATGGATGTCTTATCCCCATGGAGATATGGCAGATCAAACGCCACCAATTCACTCTCCCAATTACCCACTTCGAATGCTGCTTGTAGGGCTTGGTAGAATTCCGGTCGACAATCTGGATAGATTGCATGATCGCCACTATGTACGCCCAAAGCAAGGACGACTTCTTCGTTTGTTCGCTTAGCTTCAGATAAGGCAAAACCATAGAGGATTGATGCGAAGATTGCGTTTCGATTCGGAACCACTGTTTGTTTCATTTGATCCTCCTCGTAGTGTCCCTCTGGAACTTCCTGTCCTTTGGAAGTGAGTGCTGAATCAAAAAGAGACATTGCTGGAGAGAGATCAACGATGTGATGTTGCACATCCAGTCCTTTTGATTGACATAAATGAATTGTAGAAGTCGCTCGTTCAAGTTCGATTGCATGTTTTTGTCCATATTGGTATGAAATGCATATGGCACGGTAATCACGTGAGAGGTAGTGCAAAAGAAGACATGTAGAGTCCATGCCTCCACTGAGTGCCATGACGACTGTTTTCATAGAATTCCCATCCATTTATGTGTCTGCAATGACAGTCTCCAGCCAGTATTTTTTTTTACGAGATTTTCCGTTTCTTGAAACAAGATACCGTTTTCTTCAATCGTTGCTGAATCGATATAGCATGGTTGAATGAAGTGATGCTCAAAGCCGGATTTGAGTTCATCATACATGGACAATTCCTGACCACAATAGACAACTTTCAGCTCATTCCCATTTCGTTGACGAATAACTGAATTTGGATAGACTTGATCTTTTGGAGAAATGCAAATCCAATCGATAAGACCTTCAGGAATCTCGATTGTTCCATTGCTCTCCACAGATAGATTGTAGCCTCTACGTTTCAGTAAACGATGCAATGGCCAAAGATTGTGCAGCATAGGCTCACCGCCTGTGAAAATGACACGCTTGCAGTCGTATTGTAGAATCTTGCCGAGTATGTCAACGGCATTCATCGATTCGAAGGTATCGAAATCAGTATCGCACCAAGAGCAACGTAGATTGCAGGTTCCAAAGCGAACAAACACATGAGGAATACCTGCATGAAATCCCTCGCCTTGAACCGAATGGAAGATTTCAACCACGGGATATTCTGTCGACAAATCGGAGGGATCATCACCAACGACTTCGCCAGAACGTGTGCATAACATAATCGTCATCAACTCGCATTTTCGATCAGCTGCATCAGTTCATTACGCGCTTCTTGTTTATCGAAGAAAACGCCACGCATTGCACTCGTTGTCATGAGAGCATTTTGCTTTTTGACACCACGGCATCGCATACAACCATGGGATGCTTGTATGATTACGGCTGCTCCTAACGGGTTGAGATGTTGAACGAGATCATTGGCAACATCGTTGGTGATGCGCTCTTGGTTCTGTAGCCGTAAGGCATGATGGTCAACGATTCGAGCCAATTTTGAAATGCCAACAATTCGATCCACAGGGATGTATGCGACATGGGCTTTGCCACTAAAGGGCTGAAGATGATGTTCACATGTTGAATGGAACTCGATATTACTTAGCAAAACAATGCCATCATAGCCTTCTGCGTTGAATGTCGCTTGCAGTATACTTTCTGCATCAGATTTGTACCCTGCAAATACCTCATCCCAGGAATCGATTACTCTTCGTGGCGTATCTTTCAATCCTTCCCGATTTGGCTGGGAATCCAAGTATGTTAACAGCGTGAATACTGCTTCTTCTGCATCTTTTCGTGTCGTCATATTATTCACCACCAATTCGACCTTGTCGTGCATCAATACTGTCCAACTGGTCCAACAATTTCCTGCAGGCTGAACGAATAGCATCGGCTACACTGATGAATTTCTTGTCGTCACCAACATGGCCTTTCAAATCACTGAGAAGTTCGCTCGGCATGTCTAAACTTATCTTGGGCATATCCAGCCCATCGTATAGTATTACTTGAAGAATACTATGATTTGGTCGTGATGATGTCTTCTCGATTGAATTGTTTTGCTGCATACCGAATCGTCATGAAACAAACAATGCTCGAAACAAGTACCCAAACAAGAACATGTTCAATGATGATTCGATTCAGGAGTAGTTCACGTAAACCGAGGAGCACATTGACGAACGGAATTCCAAACCAAAACATTTCGACATCATCTAAATTGATGAATTGAGTTAACAGAATGGGCATGATCATTGCAAGCGTGATCGGTGTTAAGACAGAGCCTGCTTCTTTGACGGATTTTGAACGCATGGCGAGCGCAAGATACAGGGCGATCACCATCGTACCGTAAAATGCAACAGCGAGCGCGAGGAGAAGTATCGCAAAAATGCTTAACGAAGGTACATCGATGAAATCACTGGCAAGGTATGCGATTCCAAACAATAAGCCTGTTATTTGCAAAGTTACACCAACAGCGGTAATCGAGACAACGGCTAACCATTTTCCTAAGAGTAATTCAGATCTCGATAACGGAAGGCTGAGAAGTGATTCCAATGTCCCACGTTCTCGTTCTCCAACCGTCATGTCGATTGATGGTTGAACTGCTGCACTTGCCGTCCATATCGCTAGAACGAATGGAATGAAGAGTGATAACAACATGCCTGCTTGTTCTCCTTTTGTAGCAACATCAGCATCTGCGATCGTACCGTCCCATCGCACTGGATTTAGGGTTGAATCAACATCGAGACCAGCTGATTCGATTCGCTCCGAAGTTAGATTTTCCTCCCATTGGATAAGAACGTCGAGGATTCTACTACGTGCTTCATTTGATTGTTCGGAAGTAGAAAGATGAAGAATCGCATAATACCATGTATCGTTTCGTTGTTCCATTCGAAGTATAGCATCATACTCCATATTACGCAATCGTTCAGTATCATTACCCGAATCTGAGAGGGTCAACAGATTCGCCGGCATTGCTTCAGTTGTAGTCAATGCAGATTGATTTTCGATTTCCATAATCAATGAGGTTTCAATTTCATCGGATTGAATCAAGACATGTACTGTTTTTTCATTCAGTTCGGCAGCTTCATTTTGCATCACGATGGGAAAAGCGATGAAGAGAAGTGGAAAGAGAAGAAGTGGAATAAGGACCAGTGCAACAATCGTCCGCCAATCTCGAACGAATTCGATGATTTCTTTCTTGGCAACGATGATGATTCGCTTTCGACTATTCATCCTCGTTCACCTCCAGCGATGATGACGGTGTGAAGAGTCGCCTCCACATCGCAGAAATTTTCGATGTTTTTTCGGTTTCTTCCATCCTTGGACGAGCAGTTTCTCTTGTCAATGAAACGTATGCCTCTTCGAGTGTTGAGGTTTGTGTTAGTTCGAGTAATTCCTTTGGCGTACCATCTGCCTGGATGATTCCGTTATGAACAATGATGATTCGATCGCACACCTGTTGCGCTTCTGCTAAGTGATGTGTTGAATAAACGACAGTTCCTCCTTCATCCTTCAATTTCCTTACCAATTTACGAACTGTTCTCGCAGATGTAACATCGAGGCCTCCTGTTGGTTCATCGAGAAGAAGAATTTGAGGGCCATGTGCTAGTGCGCGTAAAAGCGCTGTTTTTTGTTTCATTCCACGGGAGAAACCTTCAGTATAACGATGTAAAGATCCATCAATGTCGAGCAACTTGGCAAAACGATAGGTGCGGTTCCAAGCCAATTGGTCATCGATTCCATGTAGTCTGCTGTGGTATCGAATGTTTTCCCATGCAGTAAGTTTGGAATACAAACCTGTGGATTCTGGAACGACGCCGAGGACGGAACGCATTTCTGTAACAGGACGGTCATTATCTAAGTTGACCGATCCTTCTGTCGGACGATATACACCAGACATGAGTCGCAACAATGTTGTTTTTCCAGCACCATTGCCGCCAACCAAACCAATAACCGAATTTTTGTAAATATTGAGATTGACATGCTCAATGGCTTGCACATCACCAAAGGATTTCTTGACATCCTTGAGGCAAAGAAGGGGTTCCATTTGAGACACTCTCAAGATGCACGTCCACTTTCAACAGCGAAATCCAAACCTGGATGCTTCTCTTCCAAACGCTTTGCTCGGTCGAGTGTGTTGCGTAATTCTTGTTGGATTTCTTTTTGTGATACGCCCATTTCTATGAGTGTTCCTATGAGTTCAAAGGCACCTTGAACAGCCCCTGCGTCAAGAAAAGCTTCATTGGAAATCGTACCATTGAGTCTGAGTGTCTCTAATTGTTGAGCAAGAAATTCTGACTCTTGACGAATTCGAGGTCCAGCGATGTGCGGTAGGGCCATGAGGTGGTCGATGCAGCTTCTCATCATCTCGGAGAACTCAAGGACGATTATGAGCATTCTGTTGGTTATTCCTCTCATCGTTGTTTCAATTCAATGAGGATTCCGCCAGTACTTTTAGGATGGACAAACGCTATCATGGAATCATGTGCGCCCTTTCTTGGCGTTTCATCGATCATATTGATTCCATTTGCGATGAGGTGGGCAATCATTGCTTCTAAATTGTCGACAGCTAGACAAAGTTGTTGAATTCCTGGGCCACGTTTCTGTAGAAATTTACCAATCGGCGTCTCCGGCCCTGTTGGTTCCAAAATTTCGATATTCGTTTCAGAATGTTCGACTTGGCCAAGAGGAAAGAAACGAGTTACAACACCCTGATCCTCAACACGGTCGTCTTCACCTTTTGCTGTTAGCCCAATAAGTTTCCAAAATCGACTTCCTTCATCAAGAGAGTTTGATGCGATTCCAATATGGTCGATTGTGATGGTTTGTTTCATTGATTTCACCTAAAATCCACTGGGTGCGGAATACGTTCCGAAAACTTGTTTCATGGCTGCCATTATCTCGCCAAGTGTCGCATTCTTTCGGACTGCTTCTAGAATCAATGGGAATAGATTGCTACCATCTTCTGAAGCTGTGGAAATTTTTTCGAGGATTAACTGAACCGCTTCCGTGTTTCTACTCGCTCGTAATTCATTCAATCGCTGCACTTGATTTTGGGCAACTTCTGGATTCAATTTCATAGGTTGAATTGCGAGTTGTTCATCCATTGTGCCGTGATTGACGCCAACAATACGCCGTTCGCCACGCTCGATTTCATTGAAATATCGATAAGCAGTCGTATGGATTTCTTGTTGCTGATAACCTTGTTCAATGGCCTTCAACGCACCACCAAGTGCTTCGATCTTCTCAATTTCTTTGCGTGCACGATCATACATTTCATCGGTTAATGCCTCGATGTGATATGAACCGGCAAATGGATCGACAACGTCAGCAACACCCGATTCTTCCGCGATGATTTGTTGTGTTCGCAATGCAATTGTTGCACTTTCTTCAGTTGGTAAGCCAAGTGCTTCATCGTAACTGTTGGTGTGAAGGCTTTGTGTTCCACCACACACTGCAGCAAGTGCTTGGATGGTAACACGGGTGATGTTATTGAGTGGTTGTTGTGCGGTGAGCGATACGCCAGCTACTTGGGTATGAAACCGTAATTTCGTTGACCTTGCATTCTTGGGATTGTATCGTTCAGTCATTAAGTCATGCCATAGTCGCCTTGCCGCTCGAAACTTCGAAACCTCCTCTAGGAAATCATTGTGACAATTGAAGAAGAACGATAAACGAGGTGCAAATTTGTCGACATCAAGTCCTTTGTCAAGTGCAGAATCGACATATGCCAAGGCATTTGATAGTGTGAACGCAAGCTCTTGAACCGCAGTTGAACCAGCCTCGCGGATATGGTATCCTGAAATTGAGATTGTATTCCACCTTGGAATGTGTTCAGAGCAAAATTCGAAAATATCTGTAATCAAACGCATCGAGTGGTTTGGTGGGAAAACATACGTACCACGTGCAATGTATTCCTTGAGAATATCGTTTTGTATTGTACCAGAAATATCTTCCGTTGAAACCCCTTGCTCTTCGGCTACAACACAATACATCGCAAGGAGTACAATTGCAGGTGCATTAATCGTCATCGATGTCGAGACTTTATCGAGAGGAATTTGGTCGAAAAGGTCACGCATATCTTGAAGACATGAGATCGAAACACCGACCTTTCCTACTTCTCCTTGACTGAGTGAATCATCAGCATCAAGACCGAGTTGCGTAGGCAGATCGAATGCTACCGACAGTCCCTTTTGTCCGCGGTCGAGGAGTAATCGAAATCGTTCGTTCGTTTCTTTCGCAGATGAGAAACCAGCATATTGTCGCATTGTCCATAATCGGGAGCGGTACATTTGTTCATGAATTCCTCGAGTGTATGGTGGTTGGCCTGGTCGTTCTGTTGAATCATCTGGGTTGTGATAGGCCGGTATGGGTAGCCCGCCGAGCGTTTCCCATGAGGCTTTTCTTAGGTCGACCATGATGTAACCATGCGAAGGCGATTCATCAATTCTCGCATTCGTCAGCGTTCGTGGTTCCTGGTCCATGTGCATGGCCATGGTCCAATTCGTCAACTTTAGCTTCTCGGACATCAACAACTTCGACACTAAATACGAGTGTTTGACCTGCGAGTTTATGGTTGAAATCTACGGTGACGATATCACCTTCAACTGATACAACATTGAACGGACCAACATCCGACATAAGGGTCATTCCCGGTTCAGGAGGAATATCGCCAAACATTGCTCTCGGAATTTGTTGAACTGCTTCGGGTATTCGAGGCCCATAGGCTCGTTCTGGTTCGAGTGTGAAGGTACGACGCTCTCCTTTCTTAGCGCCCATCAACTCTTCTTCAAAGCCAGGAATCATTTGCTTGTGTCCAACAAGGAATGTCAGTGGATCTCGCCCTTCACTGCTATCGAATACTTCGCCAGATTCAGGTAGTGTTCCAGTATAATGCACAGAAGCAACAGCATCTTTCTCAATTACGGCCATATTTTCATCTCCTAGTCGTGAGAGCCTTGACGAGGTCCTTTAGTTGTTGAGCAATATCTTCACTGATAATGAGTTGTTCTTGTTTCTCTTCAATGAACTCAAAACTTGCATCGACGCCAATGCGCTCACCTTTCGCCCAGATTTGGCCGAGTAGATTGGATCGGTGTTCATCACCGACTCGCTCATCAGATAAGATGTCACGAGCAGCATATTTGTAATCGTTGTACCGCTGACGATTCAGTTTTTTCACCTTTGGTTGACGGCCTCCGCCAGAATCATCATGACGAGATCTTCTCCGTCGACCTTCACGCTTCTTCGGCGTTTGTGTGACGATTTGTTTGAATACATTTTTTGAAACAGTTATTGCCTCTTCTTTAACAGGATTGGGTTCTATTGAATCAACTGTTGCTGTTTCGAATTCTTCGATTTGAACTTCTTGCGTAGGAGTTTCAACTACATCAACAGTTTCTGGCTGTGGAGCAATAGGCTCCAGAATGGATTCGGTTTTTTTGACAGATTCTTGCGATTGCTTTCGTAGTTCTGCGAGGCGATCGGCTCTCGAAATAGATTGTTTTGAATCCACAGTGGTTGTTGCGTGAAGTGCGCTTGAATTCACTGCTGGTTTTTGTACAACTGGAGTAGGGGCTGTTGCCGTAGAACCCAATCGACGTCGAGCCTCTTCCTGTTTTTTTCTGAGTTCATCTTGATCGACAGATTGTCGAGGCGCGGGTCGACCTTGAGCAGAAGACTGGGGAGTTGAAACATGACTGCGCTCACTTCGTTTCTTCTGGCGTACTTGATTGGCATTCGCAGCGAATGGGTTGAATGGCTCATCCGGTTTTCTGCGACGGTCTCGAATTATGAATCCCCCAGTAATGAAACCTCTATGCCGACTTGTTAAAAACAATCCGATAGAAATGGTCAACTCCAGTTGACTGGCGTGTCATCTGTCCTCATGTATTGATCAATTCCACTCGACTCGAATGGAGTTTTGCGTCCATGCTTAAGTTCAATATACCCCAAGAGGCCAATCATCGTCCCATTATCGATACAATACATCCTTGGAGGTGCATGCGATGTTGATTCACGTTCTGTAGCCATAAGCGTTGACATTTCTCGCAAGCGATTGTTGCAGGCTACGCCTCCACCAAGAAGAACTTCCTTCTTGCCACTATGTGCAAGTGCTCGCTCAGCCACTTCGATGCATGCAGCGAATGCATGCTCCTGTAGTGACCAACAAACTGCGCCCAATGAATGTCCCTTTTCGATAAGGCGCTGTGCCGCAGTTAAAATTCCTGAAAAGGCAAGATCCATTCCTCGTACAGGGTAAGGTAATTCCAATCCGTCGAGTGTAGCATCTGGATTCTCGTCGATGTAGGCTTTGGCAAGTTTTTCGATTACCGGGCCTCCTGGGAAAGGAATACCTTGTTGCCGAGCGAACTTATCGAGCATGTTACCAATACCGATGTCAAGAGTTTCGCCAAGAACTCTATATTTTCCTTGTAATTTAGCAATGACTTGTGTATTGCCTCCACTAACATAGAGTAAAACTGGGTCATCACATTCACATTGTTGTCGACCAATTTCAATATGAGCTACACAATGATTAACGCCGATGAGGGGAACATCAAGCCTGCTGGACAATGTTCTTGCAACTGATGCTCCAATTCTTAGGCATGGTCCAAGGCCTGGTCCTTGTGAGTATGCAATCGCTCCAATGTCAGCGGTAGTGAGTTGTTGAGACTCAAGCACGCGATGGAACAGTTCTCCTGCATAATCACGGTGATGATCTGCAGCCTCTCTTGGATGGATGCCACCTTCAAGAGGCTTAATTGTGTCTCCAACAGAAGGGTATGGTATGCCGTTAGGATCGACGAGCCCAAACGAAAATGTATGTGCAGTGGATTCAATACCAATGGTCCATTTTCCATCGCTCATGGTTACCCGAGCATGCGATTGTTCTTCAACCCTCACCTTTTGCAAGAACTATGCGAACCATATTTCACAACATTGGTTCGATTCAAACAATGAATGAAAATAATTCATTAATTAAAGGAAAAAATATTATTGTAAAAGACAATGTTATCGAGGATGTTGTGGATTCAATAGACGAATTTGAATCATCAGACGTTGAATTCATTGATGTTGGCGAGCGTGCAATTATTCCAGGACTTATTGATGCACACAACCATCTTGTCTGGGCTGGTGATCGATTCAATGAGCATCGGTTGCGAATGGAAGGGAAAACCTATGCAGATATCGCAAGTATGGGAGGAGGCATCATGCAAACTGTCAATTCAACTCGAAATGCTACAGATGAACAATTGTATTCAATCGGTATGCAACGAATGAAACAAGCTCTCCAGAATGGTGTCACATTTCTTGAAGCTAAATCAGGCTATGGACTTTCAACGAAAGAAGAATTGCGTCTACTGAACATCGTCGACCGACTTAAGAATGAATCGAATCTTCCATCTATTCACTCAACATGGATGGGCGCTCATGCTGTGACTCCAGACCATACCTATGCGTCGTATACCGAGGAAATTTTGTCTGAACAATTGCCAGAGGTTTTGGATTCTAATCTAGCAGAATCGGCCGATGTTTTCTGCGAACCTGGTTGGTTCAACATTGAACAATCAGAAGATATTTTGCGCGCATCAAGACAAGGTGGCTTGGACTTACGAATGCACGTAGATGAATTTTCGGATGGCGGAGGAGGCGAACTTGCTGCTGAACTACAAGTTCGTACAGCAGATCATGCTCACCATACGCCTTCTGATACGAGGCAAAAAATGAACGATGCGGGCGTAATGACTGGATTTTTACCAGGTACGCCGTATTGCAATGGTGATGCGTGGCCAGATTTCAATGATGCAATTGAATGTGGCATCCAATTCACCCTAGCATCCGACTTTAATCCGAATTGTTACATCAACAGCATTCCTTTCATTGGATCTTTGGCTGTTCAGAAGAATGGAATGGACCCTTATCATGCACTTTCGTGTGTAACTCGTATGGCTGCTCGATCTACACCTCGAACCGATGGCCTTGAACATGGAGTAATCGAAAAAGGTGCAGTAGCGAATTTCAATATTCTCAAGAGCAAGCACTGGGAGAGTTGGTGCATGATGCCATCATCATCTCCCGTTCAATCAGTGTGTCTCGAAGGGCAGCATATTGAATTTTGAAGATTAATTATCTCAGCATTACTATAATTTAACTCTATTTGAAATATATTTGGTGAGTATTCATGGCTTGGTTGGAAACGGTTGTTTGTTCTTCACAGAAAAAAGTCGATGCGAGATTTTTGAGAATTCTGAATGCTCACCAAGAACTCAAACGTCGACAAGACGGATGTATCATGGCATGGGCTGCGAGATCTGTTGATGGTCAGCCATTATTTCTGGTGCAATCATTGTACAAGTCACGTAAGAACATGAAGAGCATTTCAAAAATGGTTGCTACGAAGCTGGATCCTGAACATGGACCACTTGAAAGTTTCATGAGTGGGCCTCCACTTGTTGGAATATTCGAAGTAGATGAGGTCCAATTCCTTGAACAGTTCAAACAGGGCGAGGATTCGTGACCCTTCCTGTCGCATAATGGTAGTTATACGACATTTCTAACGTAGTTGCGAAACATATCGTTGCTAATATGCTCTCGATTTTGACGCAGTACAACGTTTTCCTATCTAAAATTCCAAAGAACATTCAATAAATCCAATATTCACCCCAAAAAGTAGGGGGTCTAACCATGAAATTTACACTTTTTTGGCCAAAGAGTTCATACATATCCTTCGGTGAGCATCTGTTATGACTGTAATCGAGGGATTTTGTATGAAATGCAAAACATATGGTCCGATCAAGAACGGGAAAAAAATTGTAATGTCAAATGGGCGTACTCGATTTGCAGGTAACTGTTCCCAACCGAATTGCTCAGGTCGGATTTCAAAGATCATATCGTAATCTGAAAATGCCCATACCGATGTGAATAAATACGCGTCGGTGGTGGGAAGAATACCTAGGGCTCGTGGTCTAGGGGTTATGACGTTGCCTTGACATGGCAAAGATCGAGAGTTCGATTCTCTCCGAGCCCACCAATGAATTCTTCTCTTAATTCAATGAATAAATGAAAATAACAATATTTATTCATATACTTATTGCTCAATTTTCATCATTGTGTGGTTTGTTATCAGTTTTCTGAACAGAAATAGGTTCATCATCGAGATTAGAAAAGTCAGTATTCCCGCCAGTCCAAGATTGGATTTCATTGGTCTCTTCAAATGATTCGTCAATCATTTTTGCACTTGAAGACAATGAATATGCTGAAGGATCAATTTCCCTTTGTTCAGTGCGCTCTGATGGATCTGGCGCTTTTCTTTCTTCCATCGGTAGACTTGAATGAAAAAGGCCACATTCTGGACACTTGAATGTACCCTTGGTTTCAAGCGTTCCGCATGAAGGACAGCGGACTGCTGATAGGAATGAGAACAATGGATCTGTTGTCAATTCTAATCCTCTGGAATAAACATTTCATCCTGGTAACCTACGATTTCATCACCAGTTTCTTCTTCTTCAATTGTGACGGTTTCTTCTTCATCATCAAACTCGATGATTGTTCCATAATACTCCTCGCCATCGATGTCAAGACCTACGTACGAGCCAATATCGAGTTCTTCCTCTTGGCCTTCTTCAGCTTCCTCTTCCTCAACTTCCTCGGTTTCGGTCGCATCATCTTCGACGGATTCTTTGTCCTCCATGTCCTCCTCGTCCACTGTGTCTTCGGATTCTGAATCTTCGATTGCTTCCTTCACTTCAGCGCGTTCGTCATCAACGTCTTTCATGGCTTTGACTCGAGCTCTCCAACCAGGTGCAAGAATGAGATGTGTGTATAGGCTCCAGACCAGTCCAGCTCCTGCGAGAACCATGAATAGAATTGCATCCCAATAGAAATCACCTGGCATTGAAGATGATTTACCTGCCAATGGTGTCAATGAATTCTTACACTCGCCTTTCTGTATTTCGGGATCACATGGATAGGCTTGGCCTTCTGTAACAACAGTACCATCATCCATTAACCACTCTGAAGCGGGTGAATCATCGCGAATATCGAGTTCAATCATGCCTCCGGTACCATCGACGATTGGGAACAATGCATTGACCAATAATCCAACAATAATGATCGAAAACGATGCGTGAATGAGTGGCCAAAAAACGTCATGCCATTTCTTTGACATAAAGCGAGATTGCCATTCAGTAGGGAAGGTTTTCACCGTTTCAGCTTCTTCATCTTCAATTGATGCAATGCCATCTTCATGGCGTTCAATCGCATCAACGAATTCAACCATGTCGATGTTTCCATCACCATCTGTGTCCATGGTGGAAAGCAGTTCATCCGCCTCTGATTCACTCAATCCTTCTGGCAATATCTCGTTCAATTTAACAACCAATTCACTTGATGTTAACAAACGATTACCATCATCATCAAGATCGCCAAATGCATTAGCGAGCGACTTATCTTGTTCATCAATGATGTCAAGTAATTGTTCCAAAATTTCCTCTGGAGAGCGCTGAGGCGTGACAGATATCTCATCAATCGCTTCTTCTTCCTCTTCTTCGACAGTATCCTCCTCAACGATATCTTCGTCGGAATGTTCTGGAACGACTTCTTCAATTTCCTCATGTTCCGCGGATTCATCCACCTCTTCAGATACGTCGATGGATTCATCCTCTTCAACTTCAACAATCTCTTGTTCAGAATCATCATCAGATTCTGTGTTAACGTCTTCTTCTAATTCAGCCACAACCGTCTCTTCCGATTCGGTTTCAGCATCCTCTTCTTCAGATTCTAAGCGTTCATTCCATGCCGCAGCTGCTGCTTGCAATTCTTCTTTCTTAAGATAGGAATTTCCATCCGTATTGAAATCCTTTGAAAATTCAATAAATGCATCTTTATCTGAAGGGTCAATCTCATTGGATTCCATCACCTTTGAGAGAACATTTTCGTTGTATTCCAGGGATTCGGTTGTTTCTTCCGCGACATCTGCTTCTGAATCCTTATCCGTATCAGGGAGCGATTCACCTCCAATGATGGTTTGAAGCTCCTCAAGATCGATGAGGCTATCACCGTCTTCATCAATTGCCTCAACGAGTTTATCAACTTGTGAAGGGGGCAGGTCGGCAAGATTTAACGAAAGCAAGCCGTCTTTCAGTTCACCTGAATCAATCATGTTGTCGTTGTTTGTGTCAAATCGACCAAACAGTGTTTTGACATCCATTTTGTTGTTTGCCATCCACGTTCGAAGGATATCGATGACATCATCAGCGACGAAAACAACACCACATTCCGGACACTTTGTGGAGTCGAGTGGGACTAATGCATTGCATGCACCGCACTCTCCAAGCGCTTCATCGGAAACGCCTGAGAATGATATGCCGCATTCAGGGCAAGATTCAGAATCTACTGGAACAATCGCCCTACACGAACCACATTCAGCCATAGCAACTTCTTTATTTTCATCGGACATAGTTTGTCACCGATGACTACCAAAACATGAGCGAATATAATGATTGATGGTCATTCTCACGATGAAACCTATTTATCTCCGTCTATAAGCAGACGCAAGGGGAGTGTAAATGTCTGGCAGGATGTATTCAATTCAAGCAAAAAATTCAGCTGAATTTGTTGACAAAATCGACCAGTTGGATCTATCCATTGACACGGCTCAAATATTCGTATCCCGATTGCCTCCATCAAGGCTTCTTGATGTACTGGACATTTCGAGTATTCGCTGTTATTGGTTAACATCATCGCAAGGCGTCGGCACACTCGAACCCAGTCTGGAGAAAATCAATCATTTTCTTGAATCGACTCTTGGTGAAGGAGAGGGGATTATTTTCCTTGAAGGATTGGAGTGGTTAACTTCTCTCCACGGTTTTGAATCCGTTCATTCAATGATTCGTACCATCTCTGAGAGGATCTCAATGAGCGATTGGACTGTTTACATCGCAATATCCCCAAGTAGTTTTGATCAGCGCGAATTGTCGAGAATTTATCGAGAAGCACCAGTGTTGAATGTGACAATCGATGAACAGCAGTTTACTGAGATGGAATCGAGCCAGAGTCAGCATGACCATCCTGCGAATATCCGTTCGTCGTTAGAAATGGATCTCAATGAAGATGGTACGCCGAAACTCGTGATGTTGACGAAATTGCCCAAGTCAGGTTTCACTAAACAAATTTTACAACGCAGAATCCTTCAATGGCGGAGGATGGGATTGGATACTGCTGAGGTTGAATCATCACTGTATCATGAAGATATAGATCTGATGTATGCCGAATACATTCAGATCGAAGAAAATGTGCGCCGTGCAGTAGAATTGGAACGCTATATTTTGGCTGATGTAAAGGATACGCAAGAGCGCACTATTGCATTGTTTAGGATACGTCAACTAACAGGTCTTGATGAATTAGAAAACAGATATTTTCTAGATTGATTTCTTCAATGGTCGTTCAAGTGACGATTGGATCACTGACAGCCATGTCGAGGATGTTAATTCTTGAGCAATCGATACAAGTTCATCACTTGTACTTCGATCGTTCATATTGGGCTGAATGACTTGGTCCAAGCAACGAATCATCGACTGAACGCATGTCGATGAAGGCGTCGCAATGATTTTCAATGCGCGATAGGAAACAAATGCTTCACAAGCAAGAACCTCAGAACAGCGTTCTATCGCTTTGAATAAATTCCAGCTTGCTGTTGCAGCCATGCTCACATGGTCTTCTTGACCTGCAGAAGTGGTGGTTGAAAAGGCAGATCTTGGCGTAGTATGGCCATGCAATTCACCTAACGACGCAGCCGCCGCATATTGGACGATCATGAGACCCGATTCGAGACCAGCGTTCTCTGCTAAAAATGGACGAATTGCTCGTCGGTCAGGGTCCAACATTTGATCAATACGGCGTTCGCTAATGGAAGATAGTTCAAACAATCCAAGACTCATCGCATCTGATACCAATCCAAGCACTTCTCCATGAAAATTCCCTTGAGAGACGACTTCGTGCGGACCTGGTTCTGCTGGATTAGGGAAAATCAATGGATTATCTGTTGAGGAATTGAGTTCAATCTCTACCGTTTCAACTAGCGATTTGAATGATTCTTGAACAGGGCCGTGAACTTGTGGTATACACCGAAATGAGTACGGATCCTGCACTCGATTGCAGTCGCTATGATTGTTAAGAATGTTCGAATCTGACAAGATAGAACGTATGCGTGATGCGACAAAGAGTTGTCCTTCATGTCGACGCGTTTGATGTATACGTTCATCGAAAGGTGTTAGTGTTGATTCGGTCGCATCAATCGACATGCCAGCGATGATGTCTGAATATGTCAATAATTGGCGCAATTGTTCGACAGCAAGGGACAACATACCAGTAATGAGGCTGGTTCCATTGATCAAGGACAAGCCATCCTTTGCTCGTAACACCAGTGGCGATAATTCACATCGCCGAATTGCTTCCATCGCATCAATAATATCGCCTTGATACTCAACTCGTCCTTCACCAACCAATGCGCACGCTAAGTGCGACAAGGGTGCTAAATCACCACTTGCACCTAAACTGCCAATTCGCGGAACGAGAGGCGTTATTGAGTGATTGATAAAATCGACAAGTTGGTTGATCACATCTGGATGACAACCTGAATGCCCTTTGACCAAGGAGTTGAGTCGGACACACATCATCGCTCGGACAATTTCGGTCGATAGATTCGGGCCGAGGCCAGTAGCATGAGAACGAATCAAGTTAAGTTGTAAAAGTTCGACATCTTCTGAACCGATTCGCGTATGTACGAGCGACCCAAAACCAGTATTGATTCCATAGACTGTTTCATCACCATCAACGATTCGGTCAACAACGTTACGAGCCATCTGTACACGCATCATCGCGTGGTCAGCAATGGTTACAGTTGCATGACCATATGCTACATCGGCTACATCAAATGTGTTTAACGTCTCACCATCGAGTGTAACTATACGTTTTGCCAAATTAATCACCCTTGAATAGATCATCAAGCAAGGAATCCTTGACTATTTCAGGGATTGTTATCTTCAATTGATCGTTGATTTGCATTGCATGCTTTATGGATTTGATAGCACCTTCATTACGGGCCCATGCCCTACGAGCGACACCATTCGAAACATCCCAATGCAACATGGATTGAAGTCGTTGTTCAGCTTCTTCCGTTCCATCTATGAGCATGCCAAAGCCACCATTGGATACCTCACCCCAACCGACGCCACCACCATTATGCAAACTGACCCACGTTGCACCTCGCATTGCATCTCCAACGAAATTTTGAACCGACATATCAGCAGTCCATTTCGAACCATCATGAATATTCGCTGTTTCTCTATAGGGGGAATCAGTACCACTTACATCGTGATGGTCACGTCCTAGTATGATTGGAGCACTGATTCGACCATCTGCAATGGCTTTGTTCATCGCTGAAGCAATACGCGTACGACCTTGCTCATCTGCATAAAGGATGCGTGCCTTTGAACCTACGACAAGTTTGTGACTGTCTGCTTCGTGTATCCAACGTAAATTATCTTGAATTTGTTGACGAACATCTTCATCTTGTTCATGATCAAGCATCTCTTGAAGGACGTCTCCTGCTATTCTGTCTGTTTCAAGCAAATCAGAATCGAGCCCTGAGGAACAAACCCAGCGAAATGGACCAAAACCTCGATCGAAGCATAGAGGCCCCATGATGTCCTCAACATATGACGGGTACTTGTACGAACCATCTTCTTTGAATACATCAGCACCGACTCGACCGGATTCCAATAAGAAGGCATTACCATAATCCCAGAAGAACATTCCCCGGTCTGTCATCACATTGACAGCACCAACATGCCGGCGCAGTGAATCCTGTACCATCTCCTTGAATTTTGATGGCTCTTCATGCATCAATCGTTGCCCGTCCTCAAAACGTAATCCTGCAGGGAAATAACCACCCTGATATGGATTATGAAGCGATGTTTGATCACTTCCTAAATGAACGTATACATCTCTTGCAACAAGACGCTCCCATAAGTCGACTATGTTTCCAACATATCCAACAGAACATCCCTTTTTTTCTTCAGATGCATTGATCATAATGTCGATTGCTTCATCAACATCGTATGATAGGTGGTCGACCCATCCTTGATCATGGCGTTTCTGTGCAGCTACAGGATTCGACTCTGCTACGATACATGAAGCTCCTGCGATGACGGCAGCCTTCGCTTGTGCACCAGACATTCCGCCCAAACCGGATGTCACAAAACGCATGCCACCAAGATTGCTGTCCGATGAAAGGCCGAACTTAAGTCTTGCAGCATTCATCAATGTAATCGTTGTGCCATGGACGATGCCTTGTGGACCGATGTACATGTATGAGCCTGCAGTCATTTGACCGTATTGCGTCACACCCATTGCATTCAACCGCTCATACTCCTCTGTCGTTGAATAGTTAGGAATCATCATACCATTCGTTACAACAACGCGGGGTGCGTTTTTGTTCGATGGAAACAATCCGAGTGGATGTCCAGAGTACATGACGAGTGTTTGTTCATCGGTCATTTCGCTAAGATATTTCATGACTAGACGATACTGCGCCCAATTCTGGAAAACCGCTCCATTCCCACCATAGGTGATCAATTCGTGTGGAAATTGAGCAACTCTTGGGTCGAGGTTGTTATCGATCATCAGCATTATGCCAGAGGCTTGCAAGGAGTTTGCAGAATACTCGTGAATAGGTAGTGCTGCGATGGTTCGAGTTGGCCGAAATCGATGCATGTAAATCCGGCCGTATTGCCTTAATTCTTGTAGAAATTCCTTTCCCAACTGCGCATGATGCTTGGGTTCAAAATAACGCAAGGCATTTGCCAATGCCAATCGCTCTCCCTCAGAACTGAGAACTTGTTTTCGTATTGGTGCATGGTCAACAGAGTCGTCAATACCAGGGTGCGGAGGAAGTTCGTCCGGTAAACCAATGCACGATTGCTCAAACATTCAACTCCCCTCATTATACGCCAGAAAACCGAAGGACTTGAGGGTTGTTCATTAATCGATGAGCCGACGGATTGAAGAACAACACCCTCTTCATATGGATTATGAGCACAGGAGTTGAGCAAGATGCAATTCTTCTGGATGCTGAGAAGGACTTATCAAATCAATTCAATGCAGTGCTTGGTGCCACAATTGCTGTATGCATCGTCTTCTTATTTGTCTCGATCTATTTTGAAAACTTTTTGGCACCGTTTGTGGAGGAAGAAGAAAATTCAACCACGGAATATACCCCTCTGTGGGATCGTTACAAGAAAAACTACCAAACCGATTTAGAGAATGGTACCGTTCTCGAGAAAGGCCCATATTCGTTGATGGAAACGGCAAATGAATGGAACTCTACACACGTATTCGTCGAATACGAGTTGCCAGAAACAGAGGGTGGCGCTGGTGTTACGAACGATGCAAAAATATCCCTTGCATACTGGTTGCCTAAAGTGCCCGAAGGAGTAAAAGTTCCAGTTATTGCAGAGTTCGGCCCATATTTTCAAGAGCCAAGTGTCCAAACGCCAACAATTGAAGTTCCTGGTTCTTGGTTAGGTCAAATGATCATCGATCAAATATTACCGCATGGGTATGCCTTTGCTCAAGTATCTGTAACGGGTACTGGGCGGTCAAACCATTGCATGGATTTGATGGGCACTGCTGAACAACTCGGCAATGATGCTGCAGTACGATGGCTTGGTGAACAAAATTGGAGCAACGGAAATGTGGGATTAATTGGTAAATCATACGATGGATCGACTCCATGGCAAGCAGCGATGTTTGGTAATGAACATGATTACCTCAAGACCATTGTACCGATTTCAGGTCTTATTGGGGTTAAGGAACTTATGTGGAGAAATGGAAGTTCAGAGGCGCGTGCACCGTTTATGCACAATGGTGTCTACGGGTCTTATGGTTTGGATGGTGATGAGGAAGATTATCAAAACGTTTGTCCAGATTATGTCATTGGCCCAGGAACGGGCGTTTCCACCTATCTACTTGGTTCAGAAGTGTTTGGAGATTATTGGGCAGAACGCTACTTTTTGGACCGTGTCTTAGAAAATTATCAGGGCTCTGTCTACCTCATTCAAGGAATGCATGACTGGAACGTTGACCCACATATGGCTGTCCCTACAATGAATGCACTCATTGACGCGGGAATTGAAGCCAAGGGGTTGTTCGGTCAATGGGATCATGATTACCCTGACCGGCCACAGCAACTGTTCGAACGTAGTGACATGGGTGGAAGAGGAGGTGAAGCCTTCCCCGAAATGATTCGATATGATTGGATGCAAGACTTGCTTGAATGGTTTGAATACTATCTCCAAGAACGTGGCCCACAACCTGGTCTGTGGATTGAAGTTCAAGATAACTACGGTGATTGGCGAGTGGAATTTAACCGATATCCTCCTGCAGATACAACGGAATGGATTGCCAGTTTGGGGGATGAGTTGTCCAATGTTGGAGGGTCGCTGACAATATTACCTGATGCGAGTTCTGGACCTGTATGGGAAACAGAACCCCTAACCGAAACATTACGTGTTGCTGGAACACCACGCCTACACGTTGATGTGACAACAGCTACTGTCGGAGGGCAATTGTACGCATTGATGGAAGATTGTTACGAAGGAACTTGCATCCATGTAGGACATGCAATTATGGATTTACGATACCATGCAGGTGGAGATGAGATACAAACATGGACCCCAATCTTTGAGACGATTAATGCGAAAATGGAATTCTTCCCACTCGACGCAATGATTGCAGAAGGCCATACAATTCGAATATCGCTCGCATCAACAGGCGAAGATTATCTACCAGCAAGTACCTCTTCAATTGTGACCATTCAAGAAGGAGATACATCGACACTGCAATTGGATATCATCAGTGAGAATCTTGAAGAACGTCGGTACTTCAAGCCACCTGCGTGTACGCATGAGTTGTGTGTTTCTGTTTAGGATTCCAAATTGTAAAGATACATCCTGATAGGATCATTAAACAAGCAAAGGAGAGAATTCCTTGTTGTAAATTGACATATCCGTTTTCGATTAAGAATCCTGCCGAGATCGTTGAGATGACTTGACCAATGGACATAAGGAGCATGTCGGTCGAAAATACACGGCCTCGCATTTCATCTTCGACCCACTGTTGTGTTAGAACGGTCGAAAGCACCCAGTTTCCACCACTTGCTGTGTGCGCCAGTGTTACAAGGCATAATGTGAGCAACAATGGACCATCCAAACTCAGTCCAACGAGAAGGTAAAACATACCGCTCACAACAATGAGTAAACCAATTAATCGAGGCCATTTTTCAGAATCTTTGAAGAGTTGGCGAGCGAGGATCGGTCCTATACCCGTACCAACCCCTCTCGCAAAGAAAAAGATTCCAAAGCCCAATGCTGCCCCTACAAAATCGATGTTGTTTCCAGCTAGGACCAAAAATACGCCTGCCAAACCACCGCCGGCTATGTTCCATGATGTCTTTGCAAAAATAATACGAAAAAGACGTGGTTCGGATTGAATCCTTTTTTGCCCTATCCAAATATCTCGGAGAGAAGATGTGATAATTGACCCAGAAGATGCCTTATCGAATGATTGTGGGACATTCAGCGGTATAAGGAGCAATGTTCCAATAAGGAACGTTACTGAATCGATGATGAATGCAACTGTCACGCCGTATTCGGATACGACAAGTCCACCTGCAAAGGCTCCGAGACAAAGAGCGGTGGACCACGTCGCACTATCCAATGCGTTTGCAGTTGCAAGGTCTTCTTCGGAAACAATGTTCGGCAATGCAGCCCTTTCTGCCGTGACATACAACCCATGCAGTGCCATCATCAATCCAGAACAGAGGAACATCCACCACATATCTTCGGGACCGTCAACCCAGATGAAGGCAAGGGCGAGAAAGATTTGGAAGATATTTGTAATGATCATCAGGTTCTTTCGATTCACTCGATCAGCAAGCAAGCCAAAGAGAGGTTGCATGAGAGCAAAACTTCCCATGCGTACGGCCATGAGAATGCCCAGTAAGAGTTCAGAATCGGTATACTTCAGAATAATGAGAAAGAGGGCGATGGTATTGAACCATTCGCCAAACATCGATATGAAGGCCGCAAGCCAAAATTTCCGATATGTTTTATTCTCTTTTACAAGAGAAATGTAAGAATTTTTCCCCATTTGTTCACTATTCCTCTTCAGCAATCAACAAAGGAGATGTTGAGATGGAAACTTCAATCCACTTGGATGTTGGTGTATTGGAAATATCTGCGGTAGAATCCAGTGGTACAAGCTCATTTGCCTCAGGGAAATAAGCTGCAAGATTTCCTCGAGGGATTTCATACGGTACAACAATCCAGTTGAGTGAGGTCCGTTTTGTTGTGTTAAAATGACTTGTCATGTCGACCACATCTCTTGTTTTTAGTCCCCTCTCAGACATATCGAGTGCATTCATGAAAACAATTCTTCGATTGCCATGAACGCCGCGATAGCGATCATGTAAACCATAAATGGTCGTGTTATACTGGTCATGACTGCGTATAGTCATCAGTACAAAGTGATCGTTATCGACATGAACATTGGGTAACGGGTGCGTGGTAAATACAGCTTTACCCGATTCAGTAGCAAATTCGCAATTGTCCCTTGGAGGATTTGGCAAAAGGAATCCATTTGTCTCGCGTACCCGTGTGTTATAGTCCTCAAAGCCGTTCAGCGAATTGGCCATGAGGTCTCGGATGGAATCGTAATCGCTTCCAAGTGAAACCCAATCCAACAAATCTGGGCACAACTTATCACCTAGTCGTGCAATGAGTGAAGGTTCACTCAACAATGTAGAAGAGACTGGTTTCATATTTCCTTTGGAACGATGAACAACACCCATTGAGTTCTCAACGGTGACGAATTGTTCTCCGGATGAGGTTTGGTCGAGTTCAGTTCGACCCAATACTGGTAAAATCAAGGCAGTTTCGCCTGTAATCAGATGACTGCGATTGAGTTTTGTTGAGACTTGAACAGTTAAACCAACGTTTTGAAGCGCTTTAGCCGTTCGTTTCGTATCGGGTGTAGCAGATAGGAAATTTCCACCCATTGAAATAAACACATCAACATCTTGGCGTTCCATCGCATGAATCGCATGAACGACATCATAGCCATGTTTACGGGGTATTGAGAAATTTAGGCCTTGTTCGAGTTTTTCTATAAACAATTCAGATGGTGCTTCCCAGATGCCAACGGTCCGATCACCTTGAACATTCGAATGGCCACGTACTGGGCACAATCCAGCACCTGGGCGGCCAATATGGCCGCCGAGTAACAACAAATTGACGACTTCTTGAATAACTGCGACACCGTTACGATGTTGAGTCAATCCCATGGCCCAACATGCTATGGTAGCGTTTGATCCTTCACATAATTGAGCCAACTGTTCAATAATTTCTCTGCTAATTCCAGAATCTTGCTCGATTTGATTCCATGAAAATTCATCAAGTGATTGTTTGAACTGTTCGAAATGAATTGTCTTGTGTTCGATAAATGATTGATCGAATGATTGTTGATCAACGAGTAATTTCAAAACACCCTTGAGTAGCGCAGCATCTCCGCCAATTCGAACAGGAATGTGGAGATCAGCCAATTGTGTGGATTGGAAATCGCCTGACATGTAATCTTGTGGATGTTTGAAACGTTGTAATCCAGTTTCAGGAAGAGGATTGATACTAACAATACGCGCACCTTTTTTCTTCGCATCACGTAATGCAGTCAGCATTCGTGGATGGTTTGTCCCCGGATTTTGGCCAACAACCAGAATCAAGTCAGACTGCTCAAAATCTTCAAGATGAACGGTTCCTTTTCCAATACCAATCGTTTGTGAAAGTGCTTTGCCACTTGATTCATGACACATGTTTGAACAGTCAGGAAGGTTGTTTGAACCGAGTGCGCGTACAAGTGCTTGATAGAGAAAAGCAGCTTCATTTGACGTACGGCCAGATGTATAGTAGACGCCCCTTTCTGGTTTGTCCATTGATTTAATTGAAGAGGCAACCATATCGAGTGCTTCTTCCCAAGAAATGGATTCATAATGGGTTGCCTGTGGTCGTTTAATCATCGGATGAGCGAGCCTACCTTGGCGATTGAGCCAATAATCAGATTTATTCAAAAGGTCTTGGATCGAATGTTTTCGGAAAAAGCGTTCGTTGACATTAGCCTTCATTGCCTCATCTGCAACAGCCTTTGCTCCATTTTCACAAAACTCGAACGACGTTCTGTGTTCAGGATCAGGCCATGCGCAACCAGGGCAGTCAAAACCTTCTTTTTGATTGACCATCAATAAGTTACGTACGGTTTTTGTCAATCCCATTTTCCGAATTCCATGATTTAATGAGGATACAGCGGCAGGAATTCCTGCTGCTGTTTGTTTGACCTTCGTGAGACGCAGCCCATTCGTATCAGGCGGTGTCGAGCCGTCAAATGGGTCTCTCATACAACTTCCAATTCAATTCGACTCATCAATGCTTGGTGACATTTCTGCAGAATGTCCCACTTTCCATGCGCCATCCTGTCGCACAAAGCCGTACAAAGTAAGATTATGTTGGCGTGCAAGGTCAACGGCTGCTGATGAAAATGCGCCAAGGGATGCTATAGTAGAAATACCGGTGCGAACCGCTTTTGCGACGATATCCCAGCCACACCTTCCAGAAAGGAGGAGTATTGTGTCATTGAAGTCAGCCATGCCCTCGAGCACGGCCTTTCCAATTGTTTTGTCAACAGTATTGTGCCGCCCAATATCTTCGGAAACGAAGGCAAGTTTGGCATCCGGCATGATAAGACCAGAACCATGACATCCCCCTGTTGATTGGAATAAAGTCATAGAGGATGATAGCGAGGATAAGGCCTTGTGAACAAACTCCAGTTGAGCATCGGCGAATATCGAAGTTGGTTGCTTTTTTGCAACAACGTCGACAAGAAGATCTGGATGGTTGCAAGCGCCACATGAAGAAGTAATCATACGATGTTGAACATGTTGAAGAAGTTGGCCTCGATATGATACCGCATATCCATCTTGGTCGTTCTGAGTTATGGACTCTCGCTGAATTGATGTTGCATACCCTTCCGAAATAAGATGTCCAGCAAGCAACTCTACCAAATCAATAGGTGTTGCTAGCAACGTTGCAAATGAATATAATTTGTTCTTATCATTGAGTGCTTGCAACTTAACTGCTGATTCCTTAACAAGATGTTCGGCTTGAATATCGGCGCCAGTTGTTGTGATCCGTTGCAAAGGTGTGTGATGACTCGATCTATTCATCGGTATCAACCTCAATATCAAAGAATTCAAACTGTAATGCAACAAGATCAGCAGAACTTTTTGCCTCCGAATATGCTTCTAATGGTTCCTTATTCAATTCTAAAAACCGTTCACCCCATCGAAATTTACTCAATAAGGTGCGACATTGTTCTGGCCGACCTAGGAGATAAAGAGAAGCAGCTAGTGCTTCTACGGTTGTTAATTTACCAGGTTTGCCCCAGTTCACAGGATTTGCAGCTAACAACAACGGTAACATTCTGGGCTGAAGTCGTGTCCTGTTCATGACTTGTTGAACCGAATCTTCAATTTGCGCCCATGAGCAATCAAGGCCTACCAAGGCTCCATTTTTATCGAATAGTTCACGATCTTCAGGACCCAATACCTTACCACATAGTGGTTCGAGGATGATGCCTCGTTTTGGCAATCGCCTCATATCCTTATGCAGTCGTAGAAGGTTATCTTTTGATGCGCGTACAGCTGTATTCTTCTTGGGATCATCCTGGGCTAACCAAATAGCATGAACTGGAATTTCCATGTATTCACCGCAAATCTTTGAGATAATCACCGATTGTCATTCCTCGACTTGACGAACCTTTTCCAATCATCGTTTGGTGATCGTGTTCTGATTCGACCATCAGCTCAATTCCTAGAATCATTTCAAATTTCTTTACAACTGAATCGGTTGGAGGTTTTCCAGATTCTGCCGATTTGATGACATTGATTGTTTCCGCCATTCTTTGGCCCAGTTGGGCTTGATTCCAACCTCTTGCCTCACGAGCGTTGACGATTCGACGAGCAAAATCGTCGGCCAATTCCTTTTCAGCCTTGTTCATAATGTTGTTTTTTCGAAAAGTACGAGGTTTCGGAGTTGTCGTAGGATTCCTACGAGCGCGAGCAAGACCTGGTGCTTCTTCTTTAGGGCCAAGATTCAGTTGTGCAACACATTTTGGACAGATGGCTAGCATCGCCTTGTTGACGCGATATTCGCGTAAAGATACATTTGTCGCACCACATAATTCACAATCGCCCATAACATCCCCATTTTCTCCTTGGCCCGACATATGATGAACCCTTCGCTATCGCATAGGGGAAGACGATGTATTGATGAACTGTGGCCACGAGGGATAATTGATTGCGATGGGCACCGAAGTAGAACGAAATTCTGATTCTGTCAGCAACAACAAGGATGACGATGTTAAATCCCTTGAGCAAGATTTCCGTCGGTTGCAAGAAAAGACGCAAGAATTGATCAGCGAACGCACACACATCGAATCCGAACTTCGCGCTATGAAGAAGCAAGCAGGTCGGCTTGAGGAGGAAGTTCGTCACTTACGTGCTCCGCCACTAATCGTGGGTACATTGCAAGATGTTCTTGATCCAGAGCGGGCTATTGTCCGATCTTCGAATGGAACGGTTTTCCAAGTATCCCTGAACCAGCGAATTGAACCAGAATTGTTGAAGCCAGGAACAAGGGTTGCTTTGAATCAGGATTCGCTTTCGTTGGTCGAAGTTCTCCATGATGCATGGGATCCAATCGTTAGTGGTTCGGAAATGGTCGAAAAGCCTGACATCACCTACGAAATGGTAGCAGGTTTGGATGATGAGATTTTATCCGTACGAGAAGCCATAGAACTTCCACTTACCAAGCCAGAATTGTTTGCCAAAGTCGGTATTAAGCCTCCGAAAGGTATTCTTCTTGTTGGACCTCCAGGCTGTGGAAAAACCCTGCTTGCAAAAGCCGTTGCAAATCATACAAAAGCCACATTTATTCGAATGGTTGGTTCTGAACTTGCACAGAAGTATATTGGAGAAGGTGGTCGACTCGTACGAGAACTGTTCTCCTTGGCCAAAGACAAATCGCCTGCTATTATCTTCCTCGATGAAATCGATGCGATTGGAGCCAAACGACTTGATGGTTCAACAAGTGGCGATCGAGAAGTTCAAAGAACACTCATGCAGTTGCTCGCAGAGTTGGATGGGTTCGATGAGCTTGAACATGTCAAGATTATTGCCGCAACCAACCGACCAGACATTTTGGATGACGCATTACTTCGACCAGGCAGGTTTGATCGAATTATCGAAATACCCATTCCAGAGGAAGATTCGAGAAAGGCGATCTTGGAACTCCATCTTTCATCCATGAATACGAAAAACGTCCGACTTCCTGTTATTGCCAAGGCAACATCAAGGTTTAGTGGTGCGGAGCTTAAGGCAACATGTGTGGAGGCAGGAATGATTGCAATTCGGTCAGACCGAGACACGGTCTTACACAAGGATGTCATGCAAGCAATTGAACGCTTGAACAAGAAAAAGTCTCAATCAGGTTCAACATCATCGCCTGATGGATTGTATGGCTAAAGGGTCAATGTTCAAAGTCCGGCCTGAGAACCAGCAATTATGTCCGAGCAAATTGTTGAATGCGTCCCCAACATCTCTGAAGGAAGGGATGAAGAGAAAATCAACAGGATTGTTGATGCAGCACGAATTGATGGTGTAAAAATTCTTGGCGTAGAACCAGATCCAGATTACAATCGAACAGTCATCACGTTTGCTGGGACTATGAAAGAAGTGGAGCTTGCCGCTATTCAGCTCATTCGCAAAGCAATCGAAGAAATTGATATGCGCACACATTCAGGTGAGCATCCTCGTATGGGTTGTGTTGATGTGTGCCCTTTTATTCCAATCTCGAATTCGACGATGGATGATTGTGTGAACATTGCGCAACGTGTTGCAGAAGAAATTGCTCACCTTGATGTTCCGGTTTTTCTCTATGGTTATGCGGCAGTTGCTGAATCCAGACGATTATTATCGACACTCAGGAAAGGTGAATATGAAGGATTGGAAGCACGTTTTGCTGACAACTCAGCCCTCCACGGAGATGAAACTCGGCTACCGGATCTAGGAGCCACTTCTTGGAATGAATCGTCCCAAAAGAGTGGTGGCATCACAATAGGTGCTCGAGACATCTTGTTAGCATACAATGTGAACATCGATGATGCAGACCCATATGTTGCACAACAAATTGGATCACTCGTACGAAGTTCTGGACGTTTAATCAAGTCAGAAGACGGAGAGAGAAAATTCCGAACAAAAGGCCTTCTGCAACACGTACAAGGCATGGGTGTTCCCTTAGAATCGCATAATATTAGCCAAGTTTCGATGAATTTGCAGAATTACAGGATTACAAATCTACATCATGCATTCGACTGTATTGCTTCTCTTTGTAAAAATATGAAGAGCAGGCCGAAAGGCAGTGAACTTGTGGGTCTTGTGCCGCTCGATGCGATGGTCGAATCGGGGAAATGGTACATTGGAGAAGGACATTCTGATGAGGCATACATTGATGCAGCAATCGAACACCTCGGATTGAATTCCATTGGACCATTCAATCCAAGAGAACGCATCATTGAATGGGCAATTCAGGAGGGAGAGGAGTGACTTGGGCGAAGAAGACGTTGAAAGAATTTCAAGATGCGTTAGCAAGTAGTGATCCTACTCCTGGAGGCGGTTCGGCTGCTGCAGTTGCCTTGGGCCAAGCAGCAGCACTTGCTGTAATGGTGAGTGAATTGACTCTCGCAAAGGAATCTCTCTCAGATGGCTGGAGTATATCAGAACAGGTCAAATTTGTTGCAGAACCATTTCTAAAAACAGGCCTGGAATTAGCGACAAGCGATAGTGATGCATTTGATGCAGTAGTTGCATCGTTTCGCCTTCCGAAGGAGACAGATGAGGATAAAGAAAAGCGAAGAGATGCAATTCGTTTAGCTACATTAGGGGCTGCTGAAGTACCCTATCAGACAGCTACGAGTGCGTTACAACTTCTAAGATTATTACCGGAACTTGCTGAAAAGGGGAATCCAAATGCGGCATCAGATGTTGGTGTTTCTGCACTTCTCGCATCAGCTGCGCTCAAAGGTGCAATTTTCAATGTTGAAATTAATCTTCAATCATTACCCACTGAAATGGGAATGGAGATGAGAGAAAATCTTGCCAATTTAATCGAGGAAGGAAGAGTCTACTCAAGAATGAGTATGGACGCTGTTCGAGAACGCTTAGCGAACTCGTGAACCTGTCGAAATCTCTCCATCGACTGTAATCAAACGTACAACATCGTTGCCGTCATCTGCTGCAAGCATCATGCCCTCGCTCAAGATGCCACGTAAAGGACGTGGTTTGAGATTTGCAACGAACACGACCGATTTGTTGAGAAGTTCATCGGGCGTATAATAGGCTTTTATTCCAGCGCAAATTGTTCGACCTTGTTCACTTCCATCATCAAGTTTTACGACATACAATCGATCTGCATCAGGGTGATCTTCAACGGACGTAATCTGTCCAACTCGAAGATCGACTTTCATGAATGTGTCAAAATCAAGATATTCTATTCCTTCAGGTGCTTCATTCTTCATGTTCTTCTTCTCCTTTTTTCCGCCCTTGACACTGTGTGTCAAATCATGTCCTTCTTCTTGAGTTTCAATATAGGACTGTTCTTCCTTAACAATTTCATCGACATCGAGTCGTTTGAATAATGGTTCGTAGGAACTTGATGGATGCTCAACAGAGACGTTCCAGTCAATGGCTTCATCCCAATGTACATCTTCGATTTTTGTTGAAATCCCTAACATATTCCACAACCGTTGTGCACTAAAAGGCAAGAATGGTTGTGTAACGATTGCAAGATATCTGCAAATTCTCCAGCCAAATGCGAGTGAAGCCAGTGAATCGTTACGCCCGTCCGCATCAACTTCTGTTTTCAAGTGCTTCCAAGGCGTTGCAGATTGAAGCATTTGATTACCATGTTGAGCAGCAGTCATCGCAGTTCTCAACGCTTCTTTGTAACGATGTTTTTCCAATGATAGGGTCATATTTGCATGCAACGATTCGAGCGTTGAACACAACTCTGTATACGTTTCAATTGAATCAAATGCGGGTAATTGTTCTCCACCAGGAGTGTCTGGAAGCCGTGCAGATAATGAAAGTACACGATTTGCGAAGTTTCCATACGTTGCGATAAGTTCATTGTTGATTCGATCAACAAACTCATTCCACGTAAAATCTGTATCGTGGGATTCAGGCATGTTAATGCTTAGATAATATCGAAGCGTATCTGGATCAAATCGCTCAAGGAAGGATGGTAGCCAAATCGCATGTTTTCTCGATTTCGAAAACTGCCCTCCTGCTAACATCAAATATTCCATTGCCGGAACATTGTCCTCAAGTCGTAGATCACCTGAGGATGGGAGAGAGATCGGGTCATTCGCAGTTTTTCCATTACGAACATGATTCAAACCCATCAAAATTGCAGGCCAAATAACGGTATGGAAAGGAACATTATCTTTCCCTAGGAAGTAGTAATGCCGTTGATTTTTGTTCGAATCTTCGATCCACCAGCTCTCCCAAGAAGACTCATCATCAAACGTTTCGGACCAAATTTGTGAGCATGTCAAATAGCCTTGCACTGCTTCAAACCATACATAGATGCATTTTCCTTCCCAATCATCTCCTTCAAGCGGTACTTGAATTCCCCATTCCAAATCACGTGTCACTGCACGAGGTCGAAGCCCCATATCGAGCCATTGTTTTGTCATAGCGCGGACATTTGGTTTCCAAACCGATTGATGTTGTTCGGCATGAATTTGAAGAGCCTCTTGAAACAAGTCGAGACGGTAGAATAGGTGGTCTGTGTCACGAATTTCAACCTTTAATTCTGGGTTCATCTTTGACACAGGATTTTTGAGTTCTGAGGATTCATAGGTTGCTCCACACGCATCGCATTGGTCGCCTCGTGCACCATCTGCTCCACATGCAGGACATGTACCTTCGATGTATCGGTCAGGGAGAAATCGCCCTCCGCCGTCATCGTGAACTTCAAAATATTGTTGCATTGTACGTCGTTCAAAGAAACCAGCATCATAGAGTGCTTTGAAATTCTCTTGGACCTTGTCTTTGTGACGATCATCGCTGGTTCTGTTAAACAATGAGCCACCATATTCGATTCCTCGTGGATCAATATTCGGCAACCATGTGCACCCTAATTCCAGCAATGCCTGTGTGTTAATGGCATGATATTGATCAACAATTTGTTGTGGATTGACACCATCTTGTTCAGCTGTAACCGTAATCGGAGTCCCATGTTCATCCGATCCTGAAACCATTAAGACGCGATTTCCACGCAGACGCTCAAACCGGGCATAAATATCTGGAGGGAGATAGCAACCAGCGACATGCCCCAAGTGCAGTGGGCCGTTTGCATACGGCCATGCTACACAAACGAGAACATGGTCTCCTTCCGCCATAGCAATCGCTAACAGGCATTGATTTTCAAATCAACCCTTTTATTCAAATGAAAACAACATTTTCAAGAACAAGAAGGTTCTAGCCAAAAGTATCCAACGGAAAGGAGTTCTTGTCCAACATGAACCTCACATTACTTATTTTTTACACAGCACTCGCACTCGGCGTATCGTTTCTTTGTTCAATTCTTGAAGCGGTTGTACTCTCCATTCCAAACACACAAGTGGCAGTATGGCAAAAAGACGGTAATAGGCGTGGTGATCTCTGGTCAAAACTCAAGGCTGATGATGCCGTAAAACCATTGACTGCAATCCTTACTCTGAACACAATTGCACATACCATGGGTGCTGCCGGCGTTGGTTCAGAAGTTCAGAATCAATTTGGCAATGAATATCTCACTGTTGCATCGATCATTCTCACCCTAGCTGTCTTATTCCTATCTGAGATCATTCCAAAGACGTTAGGTACGGCTTATTGGAGGCAGTTATCGCTCTTTACTGGTATCGTTCTGAATTCGATTACGATTGTCCTGTTCTTTATTATCGCTCCAATCCAGTGGATGAAGAAAATATTACCGAGCGCTGATGGTCAGCTCGTTACAAGAGATGATCTTGCAGCATTGGCAGATTTGGGAGAAGAAGAAGGCGCTCTCATGCGCGATGAAGAGACGGTTATTCACAACCTGTTGAGGTTACGAGAAATACCAGTTACAGAAGTCATGACGCCACGGGTTGTTGTAACCGCATTGCAACAGAACATGAGCATCAAAGAAGTTCTCGATGAATATCCAGTTCTACGATTCTCTCGAATGCCAGTCTACAGTGAATCCATCGATGAAATTCAAGGCGTTGTCATTCGTTCAGAATTACTAGTAGCTGCCAGTCGTGACGAATGGGATCGAACGATTGATTCATTGATGAAACCTGTTGAATTCTTATCAACCAAACAAAGCGTCGATACTGCACTTGATTTATTGTTGGAACGACGTCAGCAGTTTGCTGTTGTTCAAGATGAATTTGGAGGCACATCAGGCATATTGACAATGGAAGATGTGCTCGAGACGCTTCTGGGTGAAGAAATAGTTGATGAACTCGACGAAGTTGACGATATGCGCGAACTTGCCCGAGAACAAGCAGGCTTAGGCGAAGAAGAGTGATTGCTCATCCATCCACGTTCGTATTAATTGATCACGAACAGCATTTGTTGCCTCATGTGTATGCTTCAAGTCATCAACAATGTGATACACGAAGTTTGATTCACGGGTATGATGGATGTCGATGAGTAATTGTGCGTGCTTCGTACCCAGGGTTGAATCGTGTTTGGCTTGTAACAACAATGTTGGACACGTAGGAAAGCCCCAATTCGGGGTGGATAAATCTTCAATAGAGTGAACAGCGTATTGTTCTACATTCAGAACGTTGTAAAATTTAAGCAATCTGTGCATCATATATTTATGGAGGATTCGAGGAATTCGGAGATATTCTGAACTTTGATTGTTGATGTATACATATGATGTGACGGGCGATTCTAAAATCATTCCAAGGGCGTTGGCAGATGTTTCAATTTCTGGACGAAGTACACGTTGTGCAACGAAACCACCCAAACTATGGCCATGAACAATGAAACCATTGGTTAGCCAGCCTCGTTGATTGAACATCTGTAGTATTTGTTCCAAATCATAACAGATATGCATGGCAGCCCAATGCTCTACTGATTGATTGCCTCCATGCGCTCGCATTTCGAACAATACAACATTGTAACCTAACTTTTCATACAATTCACTGCGACCAATCATATTGGTTGCTGTAGAATTCCAACCATGGATAAGTATGGCCAAGGGTTTGCTTTCATCCATTTGTTTCAATAACCAGCGAACGGGATATTGATCAACCATGAATGTCTCATATTCCCAATCTTTAGGAAGTGGTTTATTCGATCTTTTCACAGGAACTCTAAACATGAGGCCCAAGCATATTGAAAGCCATAGATCGACAATTGCGAATGGCATCAACAGAATGATGGTGACAGGTGAAAAATAAACGAAGAGAAGACTGAAAATTACGACCCATGACAAAGCATGCTTGTAAAAAACCAAGTAACGCCTAGGGAGCATGAAATTCAATCAGTCTTCGGATTTCTCTTCTGATTCTTCCGCTTCTTCTGCGTTTTCTGCGTTTTCTTCACGTTCTAACGCTTTGGCAGCCGCTTTTTCTTCACGGGCTTTTGCTCGATCCTCAACACGCTGTGCATATTTTTCACCAAATTGGCTCATACTTTCCAGGCGAGCACGGAAACCAGAAGTTGCTTGTTCTTCTGGCACATAGCGTACAAGATATGCACCGAAGAGAAGATCGAATAGTCCTTGATTGAGATCGCTATTGCGAGTGAATTGCCAGTTGACGATCCAAAGAATCATCAATACTGCACCAACTGAAGTAAAAATGGCTGGCGAACTACCTCCGCCGGAAATCTTTCCAGCTTGGGTAAAGACCATGATGAATCCAATCAAGGAAAGGAGACCGATATTGTTGACGAATAAACTGTGGAGGAACAACGGTTTTGATCCATCGCCACGGATATAGCGTGTTGATGAGGTATATTGCCCCAAGTTTCTTCCAGTATTGATCGGAAGGAAGATGGCATTGAAAAGGATAACGAGGAATCCAATAATGAATAACAAGGTGTTTTCAAAACCACCACTGCCACCTCCTGTCAGTACGTTCATCACGAGGGCTCCTATGAGAATTGCAAAATTGGCAACAAAATTGACCCACCAACAAATGACGCGACTGAGTTTAGGGGCAATTTCAAATTCGTCCGAGAGTCCTTGAGGACGGGGTGTCTTTTGCTTAGGTTTCTTCTCTTTCTTCGGTTTCTTTTCCTTCTTTGGCACTGGCTTGGCTTCCTTAGCCACTACAGGTTTTGCCTTTTTGACGTCCGTATTAGTTGATTCGACCTTGTCAAGTAATCCCATGTTATCGCCTCACTCATGTGTACATTTCAGAAATTTGTTTGTAAATCGAAAAATCACCAGACCCAACAAAGGCAGTGATTGATGCATCAGGCATGTTGCCGAGTTGTTCATCAATAATCTTGAAGAATTCACCGCGGCGTTCATCATCGATTGCGGTTGGATCAGCACCAACTTCCTTGAACAGTTCAAATCCATCGGATGCAAGGAACGCTTCGATTGCTTCTTCTGGAAGTTCATCTCCAAGTAAATCGTTCACGATTGTGAAGAATTGTGAGAACAACGCATCAGCTTCATCCATCGATGTTTCTTCAGCGTCATCTTCAACCTGCTCCTCGGATGCAACAGCAGCCGCTACCGGCTCAGGTTGTGCGATGAGTGAGCGTCGCTCGGCCATCAATGCTTCAAGTTCAGGTACGAGTTCTCGTAGCGCTTCTTTGTCGCCAGATGCCTTTGCCGATTTATATTGAGGCTTGAGTTCCCGTAGACGGTTTTCGACAACAGTCAATCTGTCAGGTTCTTCTTCATCGAGTAATTCAACAACTGGGGCTCCACGGGCTTCTTTCAGTGCTTCTTCTCGCTCCTTTTTCCTCAGAACGATAATATCTCGATCCAGAGAATGCCCGAATCGATCGGAGTATCGATCGAGAAGAGATCCTGACTCACCTGTAGCAATCCTGTCGATAGCACCGTAAATTTGGGGAAGAGGTTTCGAAGACCGTTTTGCCCACAATTCACCATACTCATCGGCAGGTTGTTCCTGAACAGGAGCAGTTGGTTGAGGGATAGGTGCAGGAACAGATTCCTGTGGTGGCAAGGGTGCGGGAGGTAGAGCTGCGACTGGTTCTGGCTCAGGAAGAGGTGCAACTGGCAGCGGTGGTAGAGGTGCACCTGGTAGTGGTGGCATGCCCGGTAGAGGAGGAAGTGGAGAAGGTGGTGAATCCGCAGATTTGTTCTTTTTTCGTCGTCGCATACCCTCACCTCTATCTTGTTGGATGCAATACTACCCTTGAACCTTACCACAAATAGGATATGAAAATGAGTTAATTGGTCCAAACATAATTACGCCAATTTAGCCCAGCCCTTGAGGCTCAAAAAGGTGGCACTGGATTCTGAGACATGAAGCCGATCACCTTGCTTAACGTCGAATTGTTCCTCGCCAAAGCGCAACGTAGCGTCTTCGACTGTAATTTCAACATCAATATTTTTGTCATTCCCGAAAACAAATGCTTCACTTAATGCATCAAATGGATTACCACCATCCTGATCCAACCTGGCCAGTTCAAATTCTGTGACTCGCATACCTGTTTTTCCATGAAGGGAGGTCGGCCAACGAATTTGTCGACGAACATCGATTGTGACGACCTCATCAGTTTCCCCAGCAGCACCTAATACAATCGATGCATCGGATTTAACCAGATCCAGAAAAAGTGCTTGATGCGCACCCAAGCGAGAAATTTGACCATTGATAATGGACTGCTTTCGTTCATCATGAAGAAACATATCAGCTAGTTTTTGGATACTTGCAGGGCCTTTACCAGGTTTACCTTCTCGTTGTAGATGGTCTTTTAATGCAAGGTGGAGATCTTTCATTAAACGAGGCGAATCTTCTTGTCGTTCTGCAATTTGAACAAGTTTATCGATCAGATTTGGAATCTGTTTCCTGATGCGTTTTGCCCAACCATTTGACTGGTGATCATTAATTCGTGTTAGTCCGCCTTGGACATCAACGCCTTCGCCACGAATGTGCGAAACAAGTTCTCTTCGAGCTTCTGAATCGAGATGAAAGAGTGAAGGGTCTCGATAATGAAGATGGAAACCTCGATGACCCGAGAATGTGACTTGAAGAAATTGTTCTTTAAATCCAAATTCTGGTTGGAGAAAATCATTCCACAATGCGTGTGCTTGATCACGAATAACGTCAAGCATAGCAGGAAAATCACGATCAGTCACGCCAGGAAGGTGGTCTCCATCAAGATCGAAGATAAGATCTGCTCCTTGCCAGCCTTTATCGTCCATTTTCAATTCATACGGTTTTTGCCAATAGGCTGTTGAATAGAAACAAGAATGCATTGCACGCTCGCTGAGAAATTGTCGTAGTTCAGTTTCACTTCTGAATGATTTGTGACGTAGTGGAGGGGCACCTCCAAATGGTATAAACATCCATTCTCGTTTCGGCATTCGAGGAGGACGCCAAAACGTCGATGTCCGATAATACTGTCCAAACCGATGCGCAAAACGTGCCCATCCAGTTGAAGCCATGAAAGAGCCTATCGTTCACAGTTCTTGAACGAAACCCTATGCATTCTTCATGTAAAATTTCTCTTCTGTCTCGCCGACAACGGTGACAGTATCTGCGCCGGTTGCTTCAACATAGTGATCCCAGCAGAGGTAGTGTTGATTATAGACCATGGCATTTCCAAACGTTAGGCGAATACCACATTTATGGCAACGTGGTCCTATCTCACCGTTCGGCGCTTGTGCGAGTTGAACATGTTCGTGTGGCATGGTCTCACCTGATTTGTCCTAAAGGTCGAGGTTCTAAAATGTCGTGCATGATTTTGTCATTCTGGTATGGAACTTTTGTGAACCCAATCAAGCAAATCCAATGCAACTTCACAGGATTCACTCACCTCGATGTGCTCGTCGTGCAAGAATTCCTTCAAGACTGGAATCGCATCGAGGTTGCCAATAGCTCCGAGTGCTTCTGCAGCCTCATGACGTACCATGACATGTTCAGAGGAATCGGATAGAATATTGATCAAGGTAGGTACTGCTTCATCCATTTGCATTTGGCCAAGAACATAGGCCAATTCATGGCGTAGAAGTGCACTTCCTGACGCGAAAGCTTCGCACAAAATCATGCATGATTCTGGTGAACGTATATTCCTTAATTTGAATACAGAACGCATACGTTGGAACATTTTTTGATGTTCATCAAGAAGTATATTCTTCAACTCGTTCAATTGTTCTGAAGCAGAAGGAGGTGCAGGGTCAACTGATCCATATTCACTTGTATCCGGACGCCGTTGAATATTCATCACTCCTTTGCACCAATGAAGGTAAGTGAAGAAACGTCAAAGTCTTCTCGTATTAATCCGAGTTCTTGGCCCTCTTTTAGAAAACGTCGAATGGATGAGCGACCTTCTGGTTTGTAATCGATGGTACGATCATTCACATACATTGTCACGAATTTTTGATTTGTTTCATCGTCGATACCACGGCCCCAAGCCTTGGCAAATTCGAGTGCCTCCTCTGGGTGTTGAATGGAATGTTCGATGCTCATTTTTGTATACATAGTAACATCTTCCATAACTTGTTGTCCGAGATCTCTTCGCACAACATTTCCCCCCAAAGGCATAGGCCAGCCATCGGTACGTTCGTTCCACCATACGCCTAAATCGATTAAGACATTCAAGTCATGATCAACATAGGTGAGTTGACCTTCATGGATAATCAGGCCGCATGCGTAGGTATCATCGAGAATTCTCGGAATGATCTCATCGAACGGTACAACGTCAACTTGAACGTCACCCCAAGCCAACCTCAATCCAAGATAGGCGGATGTTTTGAGACCGGGAACTGCAATGACTGAGGATTTGGCTTGGTCCAAAGATACTCCTTGCTTTGCTACAATCATTGGACCATATCCTTCGCCCATCGATGCACCACAATTCATCAGTGCATAATGTTCTGAGATGTCAGGATATGCATGAATCGATACGGCAGATACTTCCAACTCTTGATTCATCGCTCGATGGTTCAAAGTTTCAATGTCTTGTAATTCGTGCACAAAATTGTAGCCTGGTGTTGGAAAGGCATTTGTTGTCATCGCATGAAACATAAATGCATCATCTGGATCGGGAGAGTGACCAATTCGTACGATGAGGTTGCCATCTGGGTCACGAGGAAGTGTCGACATGGTCCGACCACCTCGATGCCCTTCAAGAACCAACCGCATAAAATCAGATACAACGAAGACACACATCTGACGTATTGTTTATGTAATTGGTGAGATTGTTTCAACCATGGAACAACGTCATCGGTGCAGGGGCATTTCATTGCTCGCAATCGTGTTGGTAACGTTGTTGATACCAACACAAGCAGCGTCTGAGAACACGATGTTCTATGTGGAAGCAATGCACATCGAAGATGCTCAATCGGGTAAGAAAACAATCGAATTAGATTCCGATGGCAATATTTACGCTAGTTTTGGTAATATATTATACAAGTTTGATGCAATAGGCAATATCCTTTCTGAGCGGACATTTTCTACAGAAATTCTTGCGACCTCTCTCGCACCTGATTCCACACGATTGGCCCTCACAATACGAGGCAGTACAACCGGCGAGCATTCAACTTTCATTCTCTCGAGTGGGGATCTTAGTACCTTGGTCTCGAGTTCTGCTACCTCGAGCAATGCGCATTTACTGGATTGGTCCCAAAACGGAGCCAGTATTTTTACGAATGGACCAGAACAAGGTTTGATTCAACTCGGCAGAGATACACTCGAGATTGATAAAACGTATTCTGGTAATCACACCACTTCGCTTGTCTGTTTTGACGTATCATCTGAAACGGGTCATATTCTGACCATCGATCAAGATGGCCTTATACTACTATGGAATATTTCAACCGAAGAGGTTGTTTTAGAATTCCAGTTGGTTTCAACAATTCATGATTGCCAAATTGGAATCTTTGAAGATTCATTTTCGGTATCCACCGCTGAGAATGGTATTCGGAAATGGACATTTGAAGGATCTGAGTTGAAGCCAATCGAAATCAATCACGTCGTTTCATTTGATGACCCACTCGCGCCAAACACAATCATCGTCCACACAGAAGCCCCAACGCCTAAAATCATGGTATATGATACCATCAATGAGGTGAGTGTTCAGGAAATATTCTTGTTTCATCAATTTGATGATCACGTGCTCCTCTTTGATGATACTGGATTGCTTGAAGGACTCTACACAAACTCCAATGCAATGCATATTGTCGCATACTCAGACCATGTTGAGCGAGTAGGAATGGGACAATCAGGAACGGATACGGATGGAGATGGCATTCCGGATTCTCTGGATTCAGATGATGATGGTGACGGTATTGAAGACAACTGGGACTTAAATTGTCAAGACATTGGCATATCGTGTGAACTCCTTCCAGATGAAGCATACATTCGAGCCATCGACATGCGCGTCAATGAAACACACATCGTGATGAAGCAATCGTTCACATTGAACAAGGAGCAATCTGCGAACATTAGAGATTTATCACGCTTGTCGATGGATAATGATGTTCGCCTCACTGAATCAGAGGCACAACTGTTTGCTGATTCAATCTGCATGAATATGAATGAACTCGAACTTCTGGAATCATTGTCGTCCTTCATATCAATAGGAAATGCATCGATTGAAGCCGAGGAAATGACCTGTAGGGTAGAAGAGGGCATGGTTTTGACTCCAGCTAGTGATCGCCAATCACATATCCGATATTCAATTTCATCAGTTTACGCATTGAGTCCAAACCAAAACCTCGACCAAATTTTACTCACGGTCAACAATCACCGTTTCCCCTCAACCGGTAGTATTACTGAGTTGAGCGATCAACATCCTATGCGAATCACCTTATCTGGTGAATCTATCGTTCAACAAAGCTATGTCCCTTGGCATATCCAGGAATCTCAAGTATCATTTACACTCGAACTTATTGAGGATGGGGATGACGAAATATCTCCTCGACAAATACTCAATTCTCCGATTTTCATCGGGTTAATTCTCATTGGAATTCTCGGTGTTGGCCTTGTTATACAATGGATTTACAATCAATACATGAACACAGCGTATGATATTTCTCTTGAAGATGATGATGAAGATGATGTCGATGAGGATTGGTCGAATGACGACGATGATGATTTCGAAGAGAACACAATAGAACCTGAAATGGATGATGAAGTTACTCCACCTTTACGACGTACTGCGCAACCAAGGGAACGAACCAAATCAAAACGTGTACGTGTAGAAAAGAAACAACTGAATGAAGCAGAAAAGTTGCTCAATGAAGCATCCACTGAAGTAGTTCGCAAACGTAGAGCACGTCGTACAGCCGAGCAGCCAACTCGTACAAAACGACGTAAATTGAGTGATTCATCTTCTCCAGAACCTGCAACAAAGAAACGTAGAGTGGTAAAGAAGGATCATGATCATGACAAAGAGATGGATGATACATTGAAACGATTCGTTTCAGATTCACCAAAGGAATGAGATCTCTTCATCCATCGAACAACATCGCGTGAGATATTCTTGAAGGCCTTCAACATGTTCTGAGTCAAGACGATTGAAGACTTCTCCGAAGTATTTGTTCAACCGTTCCATGGACATATCAGAATGCAAGTGTGCATGAAGTAATACTTTTTCTCGAGTCAATGGATCACGTTCGAAGGCATCAAGTCGTTCGAGTAATGCTTGGTGTGCAGACTGTACCGCTTCTGTGGGCGTGTCTTTCCGTGCTGCAAAAACGCCGAACACCATCGGTTGACCGGTATATTCCAGCCATGCTTTTCCTAAATCGAGTTGTACGAGTTCTGGATTGGATTTGGCACGATCGAGCGCACGATCCCCAATGAGTAAGGCTCCATCGCATCGCTCCAACATAGTATCCAGGTCAGGACCCATTTCAACTGGACGTGGATCAAGTTGTCGTTCTTTAAGCAGGAACTTGAGAAGTGCTACTGATGATGACGAATCTGTTGGTAAAGCAATGTCTCGCATTTCTTCCAAGGGGCGGTTGCCAAAAACAAGAACGCTACCAACTTCACCCTTGGAACAAATTCCGATTTCAGGTACGAGTGCCAACTCATCATGATGTTTGGCAAAGTCTGCTGCAGGGATCGGCGCTAAAACACAATCACGGCGCAAGAGATGCCCTGTCAACCATGAAGGAGGTGCAGGAAGGACATGAAACGACTCATCCAAACCGACAAATAAAGGGTCACAATTCATGAATGCAACACGGCCAATTGTGTTCATCCATCTAGGTGTTTGCTTTATCATGGATAGCACCTCATGCCATTGGTAATCGCTTAATGGGTTCTGGGGGCACGTATGCTTCAAACTCAGTGTAGACTGTATTACGTTTCACCGGTACACATCCAGCACTTTTCACAAGTTTCGAGAGTTGTTTCAAGTCATGGGAGAGGGGGGCAGTCGAGCCAGCAAGATGCATGATCGATTCTTGCTGAACGGTGCCATCGATGTCATCAGCGCCGAATTGCAACGCTAATTCCGCTAATTCATCGCCAATGTTCATTCTGTAGGCCTTGATGTGCGGTATACTATCCAACAAGATTCTTGACACCGCTATGACTCTCAAAATTTCCTGGCCGGTTGATAATTGTGCCATTGGTAGGCGTGTAGAATCTGGGAGAAATGGATACGGGACAAAACATTGGAATCCATGCGTTTGGGATGCTAGATCTCTTAGTTTGAGCATGTGTTGAACGCGTTGAAGTGTTGATTCAATCGTACCAAAGAGCATAGTACAATTGCTTGGCAACCCAATTTCATGAGCCGACTGATGGATATCGATGTATTCTTGACTGGATTCCTTACCGTTGCAAATAACTGCCCTTACCTCGTCATCAAGAATCTCAGCACCTCCCCCTGGTAGCGAAGTCAGACCAGCATTTTTGAGTTGCACTAATGTCTCTTTAATCGAGAGATTTGACAATTGAGCAAGATGCTTTACTTCGACTGCTGTGAGTGCTTTAATCGAAATGTGAGGATGCTCAGAACGAATACGCTGAAACAATTGACAATAATGCTCAACAGTCCATTCAGGATGCAATCCTCCGACGGAGTGAACCTCATTGACATATGGAGAAAATTTTGCCAATTCTTCTAGGTAATTCTCAATGGTTAAGGCATATGCATCATCTGCTTTTGGTCCTCTTCGGAATGCGCAAAAGCGGCATGCAAGTACGCAAATATTGGTTTGATTGATGTGAACATTCGAATTAAAGTACGCCTTTTCGCCAAACATTGCCTGTTTGTGAAACAGTGCAAGTTTGCCGAGTTCAAACAAATTTGGTTCATTAAACAAAGCGACTCCGTCTTCTTCTTCCAATTGAACATTGTTCAGTATTTTCTGTACGATTGGATTCAGTGTATCAGACCAAGTTTCGCTACGTAGCGATGTACACAAGATGTCCATCCATTCAGGATGACGATCCGCCATTTTAGGGGATGACACCCATCCTGTCATGCCGATGCCTCAAGTTCATTCTTCAAGAAGATGTGGATGTGACCACGCCTCATCGTCGGACATTGAAAAATCCGGAATTCATCATAAATTTACGGAATTCCTCAATCAAGAAGACGGTTGATGCAACGGAAATAAGTACCAACCAATCCACACTATCAAGAGGGGTTGTACTAAGCAAATTACCAAATTCTATGCCAATGATTGGAAGAGAAACTGTAGCGAAATGGACGAACAAGAAGAGCAAGAATCCAGAAGCTAGAATTGCGTAATTAATAGCACGGTTCGAGAACAAACCGAGAGAGAATAAACTTTCCTTTTCAGATCTACAATTAAGGACGTTAAACAACTGGAATACAATGAAAACTGTAAACGTCATTGTTTGTGCATTTGCAAACGTATCGTCAGCATAGGCATTGTAAGCATCCACAGCTTCAGCATCTCCTGCCTGACAATCCGCTATGGAAAAACCAGCATCGGACTCGGTTGCAAACGGTGCAATCGTACATTCGTTACCAGTCCCGTAGACGCCACCGCCTGCCAGGAAGAACACAATCAGTGTTCCAACAACCATGACTGCTCCGAGATAGAAGATTAAGGCGATATCCTTTCCACTTGGCAATCCTTCATCAACAGGCCTGGGTGGTCGTGCCATGACATTTCCGTGCCGTTTTTCCACACCTAAAGCGACGGCAGGCGGTCCATCCATGAGAATGTTAATGACAAGAATTTGCGTTGCTGTCAATGGCAATTCCCAACCAAAGATGAAGGTTGAGATTACGATTAATGCAACTGCTGCCACGTTGGTTGAAACTTGATAACGGACGAAATTACGTATGTTTTGGTAGATTTTTCGACCCTCTTCAACCGCATGAACAATGTTTGCGAAGTTGTCATCTTGAAGGACCATGTCCGCTGCATCTTTTGCAACATCTGTTCCCGCGATGCCCATTGCAATACCGATGTTAGCGCCCGAGAGAGCGGGTGCATCGTTGACACCATCGCCAGTCATCGCCACAATCTCGCCTTGTTCTTGCAGTGAGGAAACAATCCGCATCTTTTGGTCAGGCGTAACACGTGAGAAGATCGCTTTTTCTACAGATTCACTTAGTTCGTCATCGGACATCGAACGAAGGTCAGCACCGCTCACTGGTTCGGCTTCAGCACCTTCAATGGCCAATTCTTGACCAATTGCTGATGCAGTAATGTGATGATCGCCAGTAATCATCTTGACTTTGATCCCTGCGTCTTGACAAATACGAATCGCTTGTTTTACTTCAGGACGAGGAGGGTCCATAATTCCAACAAGACCAAGGAAGATCAAATCATCTTCAACAACAGATACGTCGTTGATGTCCTCGTCATCATCGATTTTACGAGCAGCCAATGCAAGTACACGCATTGATTGTGAACCCATTTCCTTGTTTCTCTTGGAAGCTAATTTCAAATCAGCTTCTTGGATATCAACGATTTCTCCATTGTCAAAGCGCTTTGTCGTGATTGGAATAAATCCACCTGCTGCCCCTTTGACGAAAACCCAACGTTCACCCTCATATTCATGAATCACTGACATGCGTTTGCGTTCAGTATCGAAAAAGAATTCGTGTAAACGTGGATGACGTTGGGAAAATTTTCGAACGTTTCCGTTTAATTTCCAACCCATGACAGCACAAGCGGAGTCGGTTGGATCTCCGATTGCTGTCCAGCGTCCTTCTTGCTTGGTAATTTGTGAATTGTGACACAATGACAAACATGCTCCCAAAAGACGGAAGCCTGGGTCGAGTTGAAGCGTAGCCATTGCATCCTCATCGAGTTCTGTTTGACCATCGGTCAACGTACCGTTTGGACTGAATCCATCGCCTGTAACGCCATAATTTCCATCAACGGTATGGAGTTGTCGAACCGTCATTTGATTCTTCGTCAGTGTACCTGTTTTATCCGAACAAATAACCGTGGTTGAACCAAGGGTCTCAACGGCTTTCATGCGACGGATGATGGCTTTGTGCCGAGCCATATTTCGCATCCCCAATGCAAGCGTGATGACGAGAATAATCGGCAACCCTTCTGGAACGATCGCAACAAAGATTGCAATGGCTGTGATAAATTGCTTTATTGCAACCTCTTTAAGCGGAATAGGCCCTCCCCATGCCAAAATCAACTTAATTGAAACGAGGAGAACTGCCACAATCAGTGCAATAAATCCGAGGAATCGCCCAAGGGATTCAAGTTTTAATTCCAGTGGCGTCTTCGGAGTTTGGGCTTCAGAAATATCACTCGCAATTCTGCCGAGTTGTGTTTTCATTCCGGTTGCCACAACGACACCGACAGCGCGACCAGTGGCAACGGTTGTTCCCATGTACATCATGTTGCGACGATCTGCCAGTAATGTGTTGACATCCATTGGCTCAAGGTGTTTTGTTATTGGTTCCGATTCACCAGTTAATGCTGACTCATCGACACGGCATTGATAGACTTCAAGCAAACGAATATCAGCGGGGACGTTGATACCTTCTTCGAGTTTGACAATATCTCCGGGTACGAGTTCTGTTGTGGGTATTTCAGATTCAAAGCCGTCTCGTAACGTAATGGAATTGGATATGCTCATTTGTTTCAAAGCATCCATGGCCTGTTCAGCCTGACCTTCCTGCCAAAATCCAAAGAATGCGTTGGCTGTAAGTACAAGGAAGATGAAAATCGCATCTCCTGGATGGTCTGGCTTGATGGCAAGTGCAACCAATGCAGCTGCAATTAAGAGATAGTTCAGTGGATCATTGTATTGCGCCAAGAACCTCAAAAAAGCGGATGTTGGCTCAGGTTGTTCAAGTTCATTTGGACCATATTTTTGCATTCGCGTGTAGATTTCGTTCTGTGACAATCCATTTGGATTTGCGTCCAAAACGGAAAGCACTTCCTCGTTTTCCATCGAATGCCAATTTTGTTGAACCATGGAATCACCTTGTTGGACAAAATGACCCAACGTTCCTCGGTCTCTTTTTGCCTTTATGATTTTGATGGAGGAATTCCCATGAAAATCCCACCTGTCAAAAATAGCAGTTGAATCCTCCGAATCTTTCTCAAACTTCGATACATTGGGCGTGGTATGTCCGCCCATGAAGGCCCCTATATCCCGGCGGATCAAGAACCCAAAGAACTCACGATTCGTGTGCTCGTAGTTGGGATACTACTCGGAATTCTCATGACTGCAGCGAACGCCTATCTCGGCCTTTATGCAGGAATGACTGTCTCTGCAAGTATTCCAGCAGCAGTAATGTCAATGCTCATCTTACGAAGCATGTTCAAAGATGTGAGTATTCTTGAGAACAATGCCGTACAAACGATGGCAAGTGCTGGTGAATCGCTTGCTGCTGGCGTGATTTTTACAGTCCCAGCCATGCTTGTCATCGGCATATGGGTTGACATTGAATGGTTTCCAACACTCGCAATCGCATTACTCGGGGGTCTTCTTGGAACGATGTTTACGATCGCTTTGCGACGTTTGTTTATCGTAGAAGAAGCATTACCATATCCTGAAGGTGTTGCTTGTAGAGAAGTGTTGGTTGCTGGGGAAGAAGGTGGTAGCGGAGCACTTGCGATTGTATACGCACTTGGTATCGGTGCAATTTACGGTCTGATGGTAAAGGGTTTCAAAGTCACACATCATTCTGCTGAAACTGCCTTTGAATTTATGAAAACCCGAATGTACGCAGGTATTGACCTATCGGTAGCGTTGCTTTCCGTTGGATTTATTGTCGGAATTCGGATCGCATCATTTATCTTCCTCGGAGGCATTATCGGATACGGAATTCTTGTACCCCTGTACGGATATTTACACGGATGGCCCGAATCTGCGACATTGGCAAAAGGATTTGAGACATTGTGGCTCGAACAAGTCCGATATGTTGGCGTTGGCGCCATGGTTGTCGGTGGAATTTACACGCTTTGGAGCATGAGAAAAACAATCATTACCGGTCTCAAGAAATCCTTTGTTCAAAGTGAATCGGATGCTGATCTTCATCTTCGAACTGAAAAAGACCTACCGCTGCAATGGGTGGCAATCACCTGTGGCGTTCTTGTTGTCCTCACATTTTTCTTCTATTGGTTGATTACTGGATCGCTCATCTTATCATTGGCTGGAGCGTTATTCCTCGCCCTTGTAGCATTTTTCTTTGCGGCTGTTGCAGGTTACATCGCTGGCGTCGTCGGATCGAGCAATTCACCAGTTTCAGGTATGACCATCGCAACACTCCTGTTCACTGTCGGTTTGGTTTGGATTGTAGGCTCCTTGTTCCTTGGATTGGAACAAACTGAATTGATGTACGCAACATTACTCATCGCTGCAGTCGTTGCAAGCAGTGCCGCTATTGCAGGCGATGTCATGCAAGATCTCAAGACCGGCCACATGGTTGGTGCAACACCGTATCGACAACAAATCGCAGAGATTGTGGGCGTTATTACAGGCGCATTTGTTATCGGACCTACAATTGCTCTTCTCCACAAAGCATTCCAAATATCATCAACTGCGTGTATTGCAACGAATGAAAGGATAGGAGCGGGTTTGCAAGACCCGATCGATACGCCAGATGGTTTGTATGATTGCAATGACGCACTCTTTGCACCTCAAGCAGAATTGATTGGTGCGATTGTCAAAGGTGCCTTTGTTGGAGATATGAATTTGCCAATGGTGTTTATGGGTGCTGCACTTGCGATTGTACTGATTCGACTTTCCCTACCTGTCATGTCGGTGGCTATTGGCATTTACTTACCTCTCAAATTGAGTGTTCCAATTATGATTGGAGGAATTCTCTCCTCACTGGCAATCGGTTCAGCCTACTTACGCGTTGATGGAACGCTCGATGGTGAGCCATCAGAAGATGCACAAAAAGCTGCTCAGGATGTGGAAAGTCGAGGTGTATTGATCGGTGCTGGTTTCATCGCAGGCGAATCGATTCTGGGTGTACTCATAGCAGTACTCATCGTACTCAAAATTAATCTGAATGACACGTTTGGAATTAACGAATTGTCGCAACCACTGTCATTACTGTTCTTTGCATGGTTCGTTGGTGTTTTTATTTGGTTGGCCACAAGAACATTGCCTGCCGGAGGCAACTTAGCCAAGGAAATCGTCATGACTGCTGTGCATTCAATCAAGAAATTTGTTCGTTCATTGATTCCTCAACCCAAATAATTCAACGGTAATTATCAAAGGCTCAAGGCTATGGCATTTGTTTGCTGGTCGTTATGTCTGTATCCATCGAAGCGTTGGAAGAAACTGCTCGTCGTTGCCGAGTTGAAATCGTAAAAATGGTCTATCGCGCTCAAGCAGGCCATCCTGGAGGCTCTCTTTCAGAAATTGACCTCATTGCCGCATTGTACTCAACATCCCTGAGGGTACGTGCTGACGATCCTGATTGGGGTGACCGAGACCGATTCATCCTTTCCAAAGGTCACGCATCTCCAGGAATGTATGCAATCTTGGCCGAAAAGGGATTTATTTCGCATGATGATTTGAAGTCCTATCGAGTCCTTGGAGGAATATGTCAAGGCCATGTCGATATGAAGTGGTGCCCTGGCGTCGATTTCAGTGCAGGGAGCCTTGGAATGGGTCTATCCTTTGGAATGGGTTGTGCACTTGCAGCACGACTGGATGGTAGCGAAAGGCGAGCATTTGTGATGTTAGGCGATGGAGAAATCCAAGAAGGGTCAATATGGGAAGCAGCGATGGCGGCAACACATCACGAACTCGGAAATTTGAAAGTTATACTCGACAGAAATCGAATCCAAAACGATGATTTTTGCGAAGAGCAAATGCGTATGTTCGATATTCCAGCAAAGTGGAAGGCATTTGGATGGAATGTTAAGGAAATCGATGGACACAACATGAAAGAAATCGTTGAGGGAATTGAGTTCCTTGACACTTCAAATGATGGCCCATCCATCCTCATTGCACATACTGTCAAAGGCAAAGGCGTCTCATTTATGGAAGACAATCCATCCTTCCACGGTGCAGCTCCAAACGATGAGCAATATGCATTAGCCTTGCAAGAACTGGGGGTGGTTGAATGAGTCGAATGGCTGCTACACGCGACGGTTATGGTCAAGCATTGCTTGAACTGGCTGGGAATGAAAAGGTCGTTGTTTTAGAAGCAGATTTAGGTAAATCAACTAAATCGCTCCACTTTCGAAAAGCCCATCCTCATCGAACAATCTCATGTGGAATTGGAGAGCAGAACATGCTCCTGGTTGCCGCAGGTCTTGCATCAAGTGGATATATTCCATTTGCATCAACCTTCGCCATCTTTACTGAACGAGCTTTTGAACAAATGCGTAATGGTGTTGCTCGCCCCAATCTCGCCGTACACCTTTGTGGTTCCCATGGCGGAACACATACGGGAACGGATGGATCATCCGCTCAATCCATTGAAGATTTAGCAATTTACCGTACGTTACCAAACGTGACAGTACTGCATCCATGCGATGATGTTAGCACACGGATTTTGACCAAGCAACTTGCTGATTCAAGGTATCCGTCTTACACACGGACTGCACGTAACAAGACGCCCGTATTGTACGATGATGTCGACCCAAATGCGATTCAAATCGGTAAGGGAATTGAACTCATGGACGGATCTGACGTTGCTATTATTGCATGCGGCGTCCTTGTTTCTGAATCGCTCAAGGCTGCAGAGTCATTGAAAGAGCAAGGCATCCATGCTACAGTTATCGACATGCATACGATCAAACCGTTGGATACGGAATTGGTCGACCGTGTTGCCACGCGATGTGGAGCGATTGTTACTGCTGAAGACCACTCGATTATTGGCGGCCTAGGTGGAGCGGTTGCAGAACATCTGTCCTCTACTTCAGGTACACCTCTCGAACGAGTTGGCGTTCGTGATCGGTTCGGAGAATCTGGTCAAGCCGATGAGATGTTGGAACTCATGGAGCTTAGCGCACCTCATATCGCGAAGGCTGCACTGAAGGCTATTGCTCGCAAATGATTCAACCATCATATTCATGAATCTCCAATGAAAGGAGTTCTCATGGAGTTCTTCCTTGATACCGCCGACGTTGATGAAATTCGTGAAATTGCTGCATGGGGAATCCTCGATGGCGTGACAACCAATCCATCGCTCATCAAAAAGAGCGGTCGGGATTTCAAAGAAGTTGTACGAGAAATTGCTGGAATCTGCTCAGGACCNATTTCTGCAGAAGTAACTGCAATGGATACAGATGGAATGCTTGCACAAGCTCGTCAACTCAAATCAGAACTCCCAGAAAATGTCATCATTAAGATTCCTTGCACACCAGAAGGTCTTGCAGCAACAAAGGTGCTGACGGACGAGGGAGTTGATACAAACGTCACACTCATTTTCTCAGCATCTCAGGCGCTCATGGCCGCTAAAGCAGGAGCTACATACGTGTCACCGTTTATTGGTCGAATTGATGACACAGGACATGATGGTATGAATCTCATCGCTGAAATTATGGAAACATGGTCCAAATATGATCTTTCAACGAAGGTTCTNGCTGCATCGATTCGTCACCCGACCCATGTATTGCAATGCATGCAACTCGGTGCTCACACCGCAACTATGCCGGCCAAGATCTTTCGTCAACTCATGAAACACCCACTTACAGACCGCGGATTGGAAGGATTCATGCGAGATTGGGCTGAAGTTGAGGCTGCTGGAAAGGCTTGAACTGCGTTTCTCGACGAGAAGGAGGCTTCATCAATGATGGGTCAACAGCNCATTCTACGGAGGCCGTAGGATGAGCGATATTCAACAACGCTTNCAAAAACTCCTCGATGGAGAGTTGGATCCTGCTGAAGTCGCTGAAGATCCAGCCCTCGCTTCGCTTGCCGACCGTCTTTACGGAATCAAAATTCAGCCGGTTCAGCCTAAGAAACTAAGAGATTTTGTTGAACAACCAAACGCTCCATCCGCACCTCTTCCTGCTACAGATATGATGATTGAAGTGATTGGTGATGTGGCACTTGAACATCCACCTGCACCTGCAGCTGAACTTCCAGTGGCCCCAATGCCATTGCCTGAAAAGCCAACCACGAAGTCGTTTGGTTTGATGAGTTACCTTTCCATTGCAGGATTGTTGTTGGTGGTTGCCAACATGTTTGGGCTTCTCCACACGCTCGTTGGTTCGATGTGCACTAATGCTTGTGAAAATGAAGGTCATACAAAGATGAATCTGCTCGAAATCTATCGCCTTGATTCAATAGAAGGTTGGAGTCTTCCTGTTACTGAAGGTGTCATCGGCATTCCAGATGTTGTAGCAATCGTAGGCTTCCTTGTCACGATGTTCATGATGCGAAAGAAGTCTTGAACAAACAAATGCGACCATCTTTTCTCCGTCATCTTGATGAGCAGGTGATGAAACGGTTCAACATGGGCAAACCAGCCAAGGCGAAACGTGGAATTCCGAGTAAAGTTGAAGATTTCAACGCTTGGTATCCGTTTATTGTTGAAGCTGCTGAACTTGTTGACAAGCGATATCCGATCAAAGGTATGGATGTTTGGCGCCCCTATGGTTGGAAAGCAATGCGTCAAATCGATGCGTTAACTCATGCAGAAATGGAGCGTACGGGTCATGAAGAGGTGAATTTTCCGCTCCTTATTCCTGAAGACCTACTCGAGAAAGAAAATGCCCTCGTTGCACGTTTGAAGCGTGCTCGAGAAGAAGGTGTTGATCCAGATGAATTACGTGATGAAGACGAAGAGGCTGGTTTCAAAAAAGAAGTCTATTGGGTAAAACATGCAGGTGAAAATGACCTCGATATTCCGATGTTCTTGCGGCCAACAAGTGAAACGGCCATGTATACAATGTTCCCATTGTGGATTCGAAGTCACAAAGATTTACCACTCAAAGTCTACCAGATGGTCAATACGTTTCGTTACGAAACCAAGCAAACTCGTTCGTTTATTCGAGTTCGTGAGATTCATTTCTTTGAAGCACACACTGCACATGCTGATGAAGCCGATGCGACACGTCAAATTGAGCAAGATTTAGAGATCGTTGATCGATTAATGGACAAATTATGTCTGCCAATCATCAAAGCGAAGCGACCAGTTTGGGATACGTTTCCAGGAGCCCACTATACAATCGGCATTGATGCAGTTATGCCAAATGGTCGTACACTCCAAGTCGCGAGTTGCCATCATTATCTTGATCAATGGGCAAAGGCGTTTGATATCACCTATGAGAATCTTGAAGCANAGCAACAACATGTACACCAAACCACATATGGAATGTCTGAACGATTGCTTGGAGCGCTCGTTGGCATGCATGGCGATGATGCTGGATTGATAATGCCACCCGCAATCGCTCCATGGCAAGTCGTCATCTGTCCAATGATTCGAAAGAATTCAGAAGTTGATACCGTATCAATTTCCCATGATGTTGCCGATACCTTGCGAAATGCAGGTTTGAGAGTACATGTCGACGATCGTGACCTTCACCCTGGTCAGAAATACTACGATTGGGAAATCAAGGGGGTTCCATTGCGCCTGGATATTGGGCCTCGTGATGTTGAACAAGGTACAGCTTTCGCTGCAAAGCGAACAGGTGGAAAACAACCCCTTCCGATNGNGAGCATTGTTGAATCCGTTCGAGATGTTTTGAATGAAATTGCAGACGAATTAAGAGCACGTTCAACCCAACACATGGAAAACGTCATCCAGCCTTTACCAGAATTTTCAGAAAATGATGGTGTATGGTCCATGCATGGGGAAATCATGGAGGGCCATATCTACGAATTGCCATTCGATGGAAGTGATGCTCATGCAGAAGTTATAGAGCGGACGACAGGGTTGACATTCCTAGGCGATTCAACGGATGACTTTACGGAAGAACGACCATGCCATATGAGTGGAAAACCGACCAAGCGTCGTGTCCTTCTCGCCAAAACTTATTGATGTTCTAAATGGTTGAGAATCAATTCTGGTGGACGACCGAGAATGCCTTCACCATTGTGAATCAAGACAGGTCGCTCAAGTGCTTTGGGTTGGTTTGACAGCAACGTCTGTATTTCATTTGAATCAAGCATTGATGGATCAACATCTCCGACTACATCCTTCGAGCGTATAATATTCTCAACTGAAGCAAGAATCTCAAGATCATCTTGNNCGATTCCATCCTTAAGATAAAGCCTAATCTCAAACTCGTATCCGGCTTCAGTCAACAAAGCAACTGCTTGCCTCGATTTCGAACAGCGTGGGTTGTGATAGAGTCGCATAAGATCACATTCACATNCCAAAGGCAGATGGATCCATATCCATGTCGCCATCTTTCATCATCTTGCGCATTTGTTTGTTGAGTTTACGGTTTCCACCCATCCCCTTCATCATTTTTCGGGAGCGTTTCCATTGAGCAATAAGTTCTCGAACGTCTTTTTCTTTGACACCAGANCCACGTGCGATTCGTTGTATGCGTTCTGCTTTGATTTTAGCAGGTTCATTCTTTTCCCATGCAGTCATCGAATCCATAATGGTACGATAACGATCAAGATTGCCTTGCATGGCTTCTTTTTGTGATTTCGACATACCACCGAGACCACCAAACATACTGCCTGGTAAGAAGGACATGAGTTTGTCAATTGTTCCGACTTTCGCCATCATTTCCATTTGTTTGTACATGTCATTCAGTGTAAACCGACCTGACATGAGACGTTGCGTAAGTCGCATCGCTTCCTCTTCATCCAAATCTTCGGGTGCGAGATCGATAAGACCACGTATGTCACCCATTCCGAGTAATCGTGAGATAAATCGGTCTGCTTCGAATTTTTCAAGGTCTGAGATTTTTTCCCCTACACCAATGTGGACCAATGGCGCACCAGTTGCAGCTACTGCTGAAAGTGCTCCACCACCACGGGCAGTACCATCCAGTTTGGTGACAACAATACCCGTGACGCCGGCTAAATCGTGGAAGGATGCTGCAACTGGACCTGCCGCTTGACCGACTTGNGCATCGATNACCAACCAACGTTCTGTTGCACGAGTGATCGATGCAATTCGCTCCAATTCTTCCACAAGTTCATCATCGAGTTGATGGCGACCTGCTGTATCAACAATGACGAGGTCAGCTGCAGCACATGCTGCTAAACCATTACGAACAATGGTTGCTGCATCTTTTTCGTCAGGTTCACCGTATACGATCACACTTGAATCTTCCAAGAGTTGCGACAGCTGCGCATAAGCACCGGGACGATGCACGTCTGCTTCAATAACAGCCACGCGCAAACCATGCTTCTTTCGATACCATTCAGCAAGTTTGGCAGTTGTGGTGGTTTTTCCTTGCCCATACAGTCCAACCAAGAGAAGCGTTGCACCACGAGGTTGGAATTCATTTGAAGTACCGAGAATTCGAACAAGTTCCAAATAGAGAATGTTCATTGCATGCGTTTGCAAATCGATACCTGGACGAGGTTCTTCCTCACGCATTCGCTCTTCAAGTCGATCAACAATTTCCTTTGTTTGTCGAACGTTNAAATCAGCCTCTTGCAGTGCTCGTCGAAGGCTCTTCGTCATCTCTTTGAGTTCTTCCTCATTGAGTCGACGTTTGCTACGAAGAAGACCAAGCGAGCGGAAAATTCCACGTGAAAGGCCTTCAAGCGCCATGCTAAGTCCACCAAGCCTTCTCCTTTGAATCCAACGGACGTTCAATCATCAACTGGAACTTCAAGTCTTAGAACATCGTCTTCGAGTTTCGCCTTGACTTGTGTTGATTTTGCTGGAGATGTCGTAGGAATTGGATGTTCTCGACCATTCACACCAACGAACAGAACACCTTCTTCGCTACGTAACGACAAATCATCACGTTCAAGACCAGGAAAATGGAGGTGGATAATCTCTGTTCCTTCACCTTGCTCCACATAGGTTCCACGATGAATGGAATGCTTGAGCCGGTCGCCAACAGCATATGGCCCTAATTCATCGGATAACTGCGCAGGCGTTCCATAGAGGAGTTCACCATACGTTCGTAAGCGATCCAAACCTTGAACTTCAGTATCAAACAACTCCATCGTTGAAACAGGAATGTCGAGCGTTGTTTCCAATTCAGCAATGTGACCTTGCTCTTCGGATCTCCTTCTCTGCAAAAAGGGATGATCAAGTTCTGGCGTCACTCGATTGACCAAACATCCAGTAACAGGCAATTCATACTCATTCAACGATGCATTTGCTCGAACGGTTTCATTCACACCCATCCGCTCAGGAATTGTGACCAACGTGAACGATGTCGTCGATGGATCGCTCAAGACACGACGAACATGAAGTACACGTCGACGGAAACGCTCAAGCTCCTCCCTCATGGCTTCACTTTGCTTCCGACCAAAGAGCATTGAACGCAGGCCACCAGATACACGCATCATTCTAAGCAGACGACCAGACCAAGCTTCAATCAGTTCAGGTAGTGATAAGAAACGTAGCGTGTGTCCAGTTGGTGCAGTATCGAAAACGATAACATCCCATGCAGGATTCTCAACGTGCTTGAGCAGTTCATCGAAAGCAATGGCTTCATCGAGACCAGGCAAAACAAGTTCACTCGAATCGACTTCCTCTTTGATGGAAGCAATCTCATCTTTTGCCGATTGATCAAACATGCCACCGAGCCCACCAAGAGCGGCAAATGGAGAAGATGACATGCCAGAGAGACTTTCGCCCAATTTGGGCATAAAGGTCGATAATTTCGCTTCTGGATTGAGTTCAAGACCAAACAAACCAGGTACACCTTCGACAGGTGTAGGCTCAGAGGAGAGCTCAACGCCCAATGAGTCAGATGTTGAGTGCGCAGGATCACTCGAAACGAGTAAAACTTTGAGACCTGAATCAGCCAACCAAACGGCTGTTGATGCCGATGTGGTGGTCTTACCAACGCCTCCTTTACCACCAAACAACAACAATCGCGCCATGGCATTCTCACATCAAGGAGGTGTTTGAACTCATTGCCTGCATTTGTTGCTATCCATCTTATGTAGGCGAGGCATCAGGATGCAACGTGGTCAATGAATTCATCACATTCCAAATAGCCGCCATCTGCGGTCTTGTTGGAATGACGCTTGGATGGCGAGGCGTCATGACCAAGTATTCTGGTTTTTACGACCTTCCAACTGCATGGAACCAAGTCTTTTGGGGAATCCTCCTCGGTGGAGCATATGCATCCACAGCACACAACTGGTTATTCATCCCATACTTGGAAACAGGNGCTTCTGGAGAACGTGCTGGAGAGTTAAACCTCATCAATCTGATTCTCATTACACTGATTGCAACAATCGCAATGCACTTCCTCCTTCGAAGAAAACGAATACGAAAAGGAGGATCGCACGCCACAAGTGGATGGGGATTAGGACTCGCAGTTGGTGGTATGTTCTCGATTGTATTGATCATGTACAAGGTCATGGCCGGAGTTAACGGAGTCACAGAGGTTCTGACCATCGTTCTCATCGCTTTCTTTGCCCCTCGTGCAGAGGCGCTCATTACATCATACCATGGCGTTCTTATGCTTCGTGGAAAGCGTTGGGGCGCAATTTTCCGCGCTACATTTTGGAGAGCTGCCTCAATCACCATGTTTTATTTCGCATGGCTCAACCTTCTCGCTTGGATTTTCATCATTCCACCAATCCTTTTGGTGCAAGATTCAGCTGAAAAATGGGTGTGGAATTCTGTTCCGAAGGAAGGTCAAAGACGATGGCGTCGAATGCAAGCCGACAAAAAGAGGGAAAAACAAGCTGCTGCAAGGCTTATTCAGACGCCAAAAAGCATTGNAACAGCAGAGGAATAAGGTCGCGCCCTTTGACCTCACCTATCAATGGTTTGGTCGGTCATCTCACACAACCATTAAACCATGACTGCTCAACCAACANGGTATGGGTTCATGCCCGTATTGCGGTGCGACGACGTTGGATGGGGATACCATCTGCTACTCCTGTGGNCGTGTTCTTGCCAATAGTTCNATTATGGAACAGCGTATTCACTTNCAAAAAGANCGGCATAACAATGTCAATGCGTACAGAATGACATCCACCCCACACCGCAGAGGGGTTGTTCAAACAGATCGCGGTCGAAACAAGAACATCCTCAAAGGTCGAAAGAACAGATTTCGGAGTCTGATTATGCTTGGACTTGTTGCATTTATTATGCTCTCACCACAAGCNAGAGAAATGACGATGGGGAAGATTTCAGAAGTTCAAGAATTCATCATGAATCCAACATCNGGTTATTTGGTTTACGATATTGAAGCAGATTATACATTGAACAGAATCGTTTCGTTGGAGAATAGCGATAATGATTTCAATGAATATTTCATTGAAACCCTCCCNATATCACCAGACATTTACGCTCTTGAAAACAGCAATGCGATGTATACATACACGGATGGAACGCCCGATCAACCGAATCAAAAAATCCAAGACGTCACTGCGATTGAGTTACGAATCGATGGACAGTCGATCAATATACCACTTGAGAATGCAGCCATTAAATCAAAGGAAGAGGCTATCATAACGCCAAATGGCCATGAAGTTTGGTGGCCTGGTACATCGGGAACAGGGAATGANTTCTGTACAGGCGGNCCTTGTGTCAAAGTCAAGGTCAATCTAGGTCCAAACCAACGAACGACTTTCGAGTATTTGGTTACCGTTAGCTCAAAATCCTTCACTTGGTGGTCCGATTCTGACGATGTCGACCCACGTATCCCAGGATTTACAACAGGAATTCTTGAGGAAAACAGCGGAACATTCGATGATTTAGCAAATCGGGGTGGCGGTGAACGTGAAGATGATTTTTCTGCGATTCGATGGTACAACAAAAACAGACCAGACTATGCCATTGATGCGACTGCTGCGAACGTCATCGCTGCAGTTTCTGCAATTGATTCCAATCTTCCCGAAGACAATCAAAATGCATTTTCATTCGCACGCGAAGCCTTTGATTACGTTCGAGAGAACATCGAGTATTACACCGAGGAAGGTTCAGGCTCAGCCGCACTCAGCGGACCAGCATGTCTTGCAGCAGGACAAGGTGATTGTGATGAGCAAACCAATGCCTTCTTGAGTTTGTTGAGAGCGAAAGGCATTCCTGGATGGTATGTATTTGGTATTCTTTCAAGTCAATCCTATACAAAGTGGGAAGCGCACGCTTGGGGCTACATCCAATTGCCAATGTCAACAGAATGGTGCAATGAGAACAACATCGAATTGAATAGTTGTTATGTGGAAGCCTCAATCGATGTAACAAACAACAAGTGGTTACTGCATACCGCCTCCGCTCTTATCGATTGGATTGAGCAACCTGATCCGAATCGTGATGGTACGTACATCAACGCTTACTATCGACCGCTCCTCTACTCAGATAACGATGGAGATTGTGTCGAAAAACTCGATTGTCGAATTGAACGTGATCGAATTTTTGCTTTGGAAGGTCCAGTGAGTTATGGCGGTGGAAAATTCCCTGTCTACAGTTGAGGTGATGAAAAATGCGAGTAATTATTGGCGGTGCTGGCCGAGTTGGCTCGGAATTAGCCCGAGCAATGCGTGCTGAAATGATGGATGTTGTACTCATCGATCATGATTCAAGAGCTGTCAAGAATGCACAATCGCTTGATGCATTGGTGATTCATGGTGACATTACATCACGTCGTTCACTCCAAGAAGCGGGTATTGGTGATGCATCCGTCTTCGTAGCGGTCACAGATTCGGATGATCGGAATCTCATTGCTTGTGCTTTAGCAGAAGATGAATTCAAGAGCAAGAACGGATCATCCGTTCAACACAATCTCCTTTCGATTGGTCGATTCCGAGAACGTAATTATGTCGACGAACACAATCAAGGACACCTTTCACGATGGGCAGCTGTCGACTATGCGATCGATCCTGTTGATGGAGCGATCCAGCGACTTGCAACAGGTCTTCGTTCATCAGCCATTGAAGAGGTTATTCCATTTGGTCATGAAGCCTACATTATTGAACTGAATGTTACAAAAGATGCTGAAGAAGTCATCTATCAAACGCTGGCTGAGGCAAGTCTCGGNATCGAAGGTGGCCTCCCTCTCATTGTTGGTGTCAAACGTGATGGAGAACCAAGTACTGTTCCAAACAAAGATTTCACGTTGATGCCGAAAGATCGTATTGCTGTAGCTACAAGTGGTTTAGGCTCGTTTAGTCGTATTCTGACCGCATTCGGCCATGAGTCCATCGATTTCCCTGCACAACCAAGAGTGGCGATTATTGGAGCAACAGATGTAGGTCGACGTATCGCTGAAAATTGGCTTCGCAATGGAGCATATGTTACAATTATTGAGCGTAATCTCAGCACCGCCAATGATTTGTCGGGATCTGATATNGGTGCACATGCAAATCTAGATGTTATCCACGGTGATTTCCTCGACCGAAACATTCTCACAGAAATCGGAATCAAAGAACATCACATCGCCATTGCCGCACTTGAGGACGANCACATCTCCATTGCTGCCGCACTTTTGGCAAATGATATGGGTGTAACACGAACTGGACTTATCTTGAAAGATTCAGATTTAGTAACCGTCACACAGCGCATGGGTATTACCTTCGCAGTTGACATCAAGAGAGTCGCTGTCGACAATATTCTCGCACATATCCACACAAAGGCCTCTGGTGCGTATGCAATTCTCTCAAACATCCCTGATGTAGTTGGAATCAGTCAAACTGTCTCAAAAGATTCCAAATACGCTGGAAAAAAGATTGGAAATTCAGGTCTACCGGAATGGTCNCGAATTGCCTTTATCCAGCGAAGAAATACGTCAGGNTTCTGGGAAACACTTCGNCCTGCACGAGAAAAGACCATTGTTGAGGGTGATCGACTCATTCTCTTCTGCCGACCTGATAGGGTTGCTGATCTTGAGAAGCGATTCAAGGTGTAAGCATGCGATTTGACGTACTCAATCTCATTCTTGGCTGGACGCTCGTAGCGTTAACGCTGCCATTGTTGTTCTGTGTAGTCATTACAGGTTATCTCGATGATTGGGAACTTGCACTGCGTGCCTTTTCCATTCCTGCTGGCCTTTCTCTTTTCATTGGTGCGATGATGCTTCGTTTTGGTACAAAACGAAACACACACATGCGTCTACGTGATCGTGAAGCCTTCGCAGCCGTTGCGTTGGTTTGGCCACTCGCGGTTTTCATTGGAGCGCTCCCCTATTGGCTAGGAGGTATGTTTCACGGTCCATTTACGGAAGGATCCGATTTTCTCGATATTGCACGAGGTGCGGTCAACGCATGGTTTGAATCGATGTCAGGATTCTCAACAACTGGTGCAACCGTCATTTCAACATCGATGAGTCCAAACTGTCTNCCTGGGATGGATTGCATTAATTCTCAACCAAGAGGCCTTCTCCTTTGGCGTTCACTAACACAATGGTTTGGCGGTATGGGTATTATCATGCTCGGNATGATGATTCTCTCTCGCGTCATTGGTGGAGGAATGGCCCTCGCACGTGCAGAATTGACTGGACCATCCCTGTCTCGATTGAAGCCTAAGTTGCAAGAAACTGCTCTCGCATTGTGGGGATTGTACCTTGTTTTGACATTGATTGAATTTGGTTTGCTTTGGACAATTGGTGATATGAATTGGTTTGATTCCATCAATCATGCATTAACAACAATGCCGACAGGTGGATTTTCAACCTATGATGCGAGCATTGGACATTTCGATTCCTACACAGTTGAATTGATTATCATCTTGTTCATGTTTATTGGTGGAATCAACTTCACACTCCTGTGGTTCATTCGAGAAGGTCAATTCAAGAAGGCAACACAAGATGAGGAATTCAAGAATTATATTGTTTACATCCTTACAACGTTCTTATTCATCACAATCGCTTTGCTCGCAACGCGTGATTATTCTTCAACGGATGCGTTCATCGATTCCCTGTTCCATGTCGTCTCACTTGGAACATCAACGGGATATACGTCAACAGATTACATGCAATGGCCCGTTGTGACCCATTTGTTCCTGTTCGTCTTGATGATCGTCGGAGCTTCTGCAGGAAGTACGAGCGGTGGATTGAAACTTCTTCGAATCAATCTTGCATTCAAAGTAGCGATGCGAGAATTGGTACGAATCGCTCAGCCGCGAAAAGTCCAAACGATTCGAATGAATGGTGAAGTCGTTGGTAATCAACAACTTGGACTCATCGTTGGAATGCTCTTCGTATGGATTGGACTTTTTGCGATATCCTCGATTCTTCTCGCATTTATTTCACCAGGTGAAGACTTTGAATCAATTCTTGCACTTGTCGCTTCAAGCCTCGGAAATACNGGACCNACAATTGGTAATTATGGACCTACAGAAACGTGGGCAGGACTGAATTCTGGGGCATTGATCCTCACCTCAATTCTCATGTGGTTCGGACGTCTTGAATTGCTCACAGCAGTTATTCTCTTGCACCCACACACATGGCGCTCAGAGTCCAAGGATCAAGCGCCGAGGGGCGCATTGGCACGACTGAAGCGTATGATTTCACGAGAACCACATGAAGAGTCAGAACAAGGTCCGTTGAGCTGAGTCACGCTGAGGCTCTGGAGTGGGTCCTTCAACAGGTTCAGGAATTGATTCCTCAGGTAATGTTTCGAGTACAGCATCGATGATTGGGTCTTTCCATGACTCTTCTGCCTTGTTGTATGCTTGAACAAGTTCTTTGGTTGACTTCCGTGATATAGGTAAGTTGCACAATGCTACATGTTCTTCTGCACTTAATCCAAGTGCCAAAGAGATTTCAAATCGATTTGGATCACCAAATACAGGATTTTCTTGATGCAACGCACTCAGGAGTGGCATAAATTCTCGACGTACTGTTGAGCGACTCGTCTTCGAAAAATCAGCAATATGATTGATGATTGCTGGTCGAGCCCAAGAACCTGCTCGTCGCAAATAATTTGGATAACTTGGATAGATTCGGTTTGGTAAGGTTTCNTGATTGGTCACGCTTGCNGAAAGAGCGGAAAGATGCAACGTCCAGTACGATGAATGATGTGCTAAATCACGGTATCGGCTTTCGACCGAGCGGTCTGCAAACGTAAGAGCAGTTGCTCCTCTTCGCATTGCATCACCTGCAAAAATTGAGGCATTGTTCCAATGAACCCAATTCATCANATCGGATGGTTGCTTATCGATGCTACGACCGATGGAAACTGCATCATTTGCAGTTTGAGAACGGTACAGCGATTCCATTCCAGGAAAGACCTCCGTGGTCATATCGCGTACGCCAGCGTCAAGGTGTTCTCGAACCAAGTCCACTGTTAGTTTGGTCACGTTTCCTGAAGCGAGTACTTGCAAATCTCGAACGAGGGCACGAAGGTCACCATGATTTCCTTGAACCAGAGCCTCGATTGCTTCATTTGTGTAATCNATCTCTTCTTCTCGCAGGACACGACGGGCGATACGACGAAGCGCTTCATCTGAAACACGTTCGAAGGTGACGGTGATCAAGTGACGACTGAAACGATCTTTCGTGTTCCTCCAAGTCGATGAGGAGCGACCCCACAAACCCATGATATCATTGCAAGCAAGGATAACAGGTTGCTTTGTAACCTCGAGAAGTCTCAACAGTTCAGCCTTCCCGCCTGAGTCACCTGATAGCGATGGTGTTTCATCATCTTCAATACCTCGACGGATTCGATCTTCACTAACTGCGCGTAAGCCACCACCAATGTGATCGACTTCATCCAACAAAATCAACGTGCGCTGTTGAGGTTTTGTAGGATCATGGAAGAGCGAACGATGGGTCGATGATTGTGTTGCAGCCTTACGTATAGCCACAGCATTTCTCGTATCGCTGGCATTGAGTTCGATCACCGTCCAGCCCATATCCTGAGCTATGGCTCGTGCAACGGTGGTTTTTCCAACACCAGGAGGACCGACAAGGAGGATGCCTTTCTTCTTCGGCTGGCCATTGACCCATCCATCGAGCCATTCCCGTATTTTTCGACGTTGAACATCATTTCCTTCGAGTTGATGTTCAGATGTTGGACGGTGCCGTTCAGTCCAATCAGAAGCACCGCTCATGATTTCACAAATTCCCGACGGTTCATGAAGGTGTTTCTTCGCTCATAGGAAGGAGAGTTCGTCGATGGAAACTCTCGTTTGTGCACCATCATCACGGTTTCGAAGCGTAACGGTTCGGTCTTCAACAGATTGATGATCGATGGTCACACAAATTGGAATACCAATTTCATCTGCTCGTGCATATCGCTTACCGATGGAGCCACTCCCATCATACAACGAAACCAAACCTGATGTTGCGCAACAACGTTGATGCAATTCTCGAGCAATAGCATCCATTCCATCCTTTTCGAACAGCGGCAAGATTGCAACATCGATAGGCGAGATGATGTTCGATAATTGCAAAATACGATACGGTTCACCTGACTTTTCGGTCTCAATGAATGCATGATCGAGAATATGCCATAAGATTCGGTCGATACCAAACGCTGGTTCAACAACATGTGGAATGAACCATTCGCCTGTCTCTTTGACCGTCTTTTGAACACGCTTTACATGTTGAATTTCAACGGTTTGTTGACGTCCATCTTCGAGGCTAACAACGACAGGGAATTCAACATCCGAATCAAACGTCTCAACGATTGATTTCACCTGGCCTGCGTCTCCTCGGAATGCTGGTCCTGCAGTTCCACCATCGATGGTCCAACCGTCGATTTCAACGATGCGAGGTTCGCTGTATTCACGTCGAGCACGGAGTGTCTTGCCACTTGCCTTTTCGTGCGCTTCGAGGTCGTAACAACCTCGATGGGCAATACCTACGCACTCAACCCATCCATACGACCCTTCGATTTCCACATCCCAACAATCGGATGCATAATGAGCCATTTCATCAACAGCATGTTGACGGAAGCGAAGCCGAGATGCATCAATGCCTACGCTGATGAGGAAATCATAGGTTTTGCCCATGAAGTAGCCGACCGTTGCATGTCGAACAAGACCCGTTTCTACAGCGTTTGAAAGCGACATAGAGTGCTGGTTTCCTTCACCATCGATAAGATTGAATTCAATCGATGCCCAGGTAGAGAAATCATGTGCAAGTGGTTCTTCTGGATCGATAAAGTACTCCAATTCAGCCATGTTGAATTCACGTAAGCGAATCATNCCTTGACGTGGTGAAATTTCATTTCGATACCCTTTTCCAACTTGAACTGCTCCAAAAGGTAGTCGTTCCCTGAAATGGCGATAAAGGGCAGGGAAGGATGTGAACATACCTTGTGCGGTTTCTGGTCGCATGAATCCATCTCGTCCAGAAGNACCTGCACCGATGGTCGTTGAAAACATCAAATTTTGTGCTTCAACCTCGCTCCAGTTTTGACTCGAGCAGTTTGGGCATGGAGGATTGATTTGATAGAGGAAGTCTTGCAATTCAGACTTACTTAATGCATCTGGGTTCGGGTGATGTGATTCAAGGAGCGTATCTGCACGACTGGCTTCATTGCAATTGTTGCAAACGGTCATGAAATCTGAAAACTCACCGACGTGTCCACTGGCTTCAAGGACCTCGTAAGGTGTAACAGTCGGACAAGATATTTCGACAACATCGCCCATGCCCAGCCAATGATCAAGCCAAACTTGATTCAATCGTGAACGAAGTCGTCCACCAACAGGGCCAAAATCGTACAATCCTTTTGCGCCTCCGTACAAATCGAAGGCAGGAAGAAGGATGCCACGCTGTCGCAACATTCCATGCAAGCGTTCCAAGCGTGCATCATCGTTGGACAACAAATCCCCTCAACCTGTCCTGTTGGAGATGGCATTTCAACTTGACCACACGAAGAAAGGCTTGGATTCAAAAACCAGAGGATGTAGGCAGAAGCATGGGGCAGTCGATGGTCGCTATCACACAGGCTGATTGCACTGGCTGTGATTTATGCATTCCACACTGCCCATTTGAAGCACTTCTTCCACTGACGTCGAATCCAGAAGGTCGTCAACACAAGAAACGTCCAGTTGTTGTTCTCGCATCGCAGTGTGTAGGATGTCTATCTTGCATAGGTTCATGTCCAACCAAGGCATTGCATGAGATTGAGATGCCTCCACTTGCATTGCATTCACCCTTGCTCGTTTCAGGCGTCGATCCTGATACCGAATCCATCCCTCGATGGGGTCGAAAAGGACTCGGCTGGGCCTAGACAGGTATAGAAACACTGATATGTGTCTTACCGTGCCTCCACACCATCGAGATTGGTGAAAAAAATATGCCAGAAATCACATATCTAGAACATCCAACAGAAACGGATGTTCTGATGGAGAAATTATGTCCTCCAGTACGTAACTGGTTCAAGGATAAATTTCCTGATTTTACACGGCCTCAAAAGCTAGCTATTCCAACGATTATGGATGGAGGCCATCTCCTTCTATGTTCACCAACAGGTTCTGGTAAGACGTTAACTGCGTTCCTTACCATCATCGATCAACTGGTGCGAAAAGCACTGGATGGCAAGCTGGAGAAGCGTATTCACTGCGTATATATCTCACCAATCAAAGCATTAGCCAACGACATCCAAAAGAACTTGATTGGTCCACTCAATGAAATTTCCGAGCGCTTTCTTCCCGATCGTGCTCAAGAGATTCGTGTTGGTTTGAGAACTGGTGACACACCACAATCAGAACGTCAGAAGATGCTTCGAAATCCACCCCACATTCTCATTACAACTCCTGAAAGTTTAGCCATCGCTATCACCTCGCCAAAATTCCAGCCTATCATCAGCGATGTAGAATACATGATTATTGATGAATTGCACTCACTTGTNCCGACAAAACGGGGTGTNCATCTCGCACTTACCCTCGCATACCTCGACACATTGCTCGAGCGACCTGTCCAACGAATTGGAATATCAGCAACAATGGAACCGCTCGAGACCGTAGCAGAGTATCTCGTAGCAAGTGATGATCGGGAATCAAGAGGTGATGGACAAAAGGTGCACATCGCCAAGGTATCAGGTTCGAGAGAACTTGATCTTGATATTCTTCTACCTCATCAGAAATTTAGCGACTTACCCGTACTCAAAATCCTTGATGAAAACATTCGTGTCATCGCAGATTTGATTTCTGCACACACAACGACGCTCGTCTTTGCCAACACCCGAAAAATGACTGAGACACTCGTTCAACGATTACGTCGGCCTGAATTTGGACTTGGTGAACTCGTTGCTGGTCATCATGGTTCAATGGACAAAAAGATTCGTTTGAATGTTGAACAACAACTCAAGAAAGGACATCTGCGAGCNGTTGTCACATCATCATCCTTGGAGATGGGCATCGACATTGGAACTGTCGACATGGTGATTCAACTCGGTTCACCTGGTGACATTGCAACAGCCTTGCAACGTATCGGTCGTGCAGGACACCACGTTGGGGGCATACCACGTGCTCGATTTTTACCATCTAGTGTCGATGATTTGATNGAACTAGCAGCCTTGCAAGCGGCGATTCAATCTGGTGAAATGGATCGACTTGACTTCCCTGAAAACTGTCTTGATGTTGTCGCTCAATTTTTGATTGGGCTCGTCATCATCAATGAAATCGATATCGATGAAGCCTTTGAAATCGTATCGAGTGCATGGAATTATCGTAATTTTGAGTACAACGATTTCATNGAAGTCCTCGACATGTTGGANGAAGAGCGCCGTGTTTGGATCGATTGGGAGGACAACACCTATGGAAAGCGTGGCTATTCACGTATGATTTACTACACAAACATTGGAACGATNGCGCCTGACAATTCCTATCTCGTGTTCAACGCTGAAGGATCAATTCTGGGACAGCTTTCAGGATCGTTTGTCTCCAACTTACGTGGCGGNGATGTGATTCTTTTGGGCGGTTCAACATACCGAGTCACCAACATTCAAGGTACCCGTGTTAATGTCTCAAGCGTCACAGGCTATCGCCCAACTGTACCCTCATGGTCCGGTGAAGCACGTTCACGAAGCCGAGAATTATCATCCTCGTTGTTATCCCTCATTCGGCATTGCATGATTGCATTACGCAGAGAACAGGACCCACGTCTTGTCCTTCGTGAAGCATATGGATTGTCCAATGCCGTATCGAATGCGATTGCACGCCACTTGGAAGAACACACAATCGATACCTTCCAAGTGCCTGAACCAAATCGAATTCTCATNGAACAAATCATTGGAACAGGNCATCCAGCCTATCTGATTACGACATGCCGTGGCCGAGCCTTCAACACAGCATTAGGATATTTCATGGCAGGTATTGCTGAATCATCGGGTGTGAGTGTGATTGAACTTTCATTTGACGAAAATGGATTGCTTATTCGCACTGCGCAAGAAGTNGATCCGGGACANCTTTACGATGCATTCCGTTCAAACAATCATATCGAAGTAATTGAACGATACATCATCAACACGCAAATTTTTGCAAAGAGATTTCGAGAAGTTGCAGGTCGTTCGATGATCATCCCAAAGCGTGTCGGTGCTGAAGAGATTAGTCCACAGCAGTTCCAACAAAAGGCTGAGGCTCTGCTCACAAAGCATCGTACTCTGGAAGGTTCTCTTNTGATGCGGGAAGCCAAGAATGAAGTCTTGTATGGCGACATCGACGTCTTTGGTTTGAATCAATTTTTGGAATCATGCATCGAAGGTGATGCACGAATTGTCCATACAAAAGTAACCATTCCATCCAGACTTGGTATGAGTTTGTACATGTCTGCATTTGAGGATTTAATGTCGATGAAAACTCGAGCATTCCTCGTCAAAGACATCGATCCAGAGGTGCTTCGACGTCTCATGGGTACCAGAAGTCTTGCAACTGAAATGACTGCAAAACAACTGGACAAATATTACAGCGACAAAGCACCTGTTCCAGATTCACCAGAATCTCTGTATGAATTGATGCAACATGGAGGTGGACTTGACCGTGAATTTAACAATCCATTGTANCGAGACAAACTCGAAGGTATCGAACTTGATGTTATCCGCACATGGGTTGAAACCTTGTGCAGCAGTGGAAAGATTACAAAAATCGATGGAACAGGTGTACCTGAAATTGATGGCAAGTGGTTCAATCCATTCATGGCAGAAATTCATGGGACGTTGGCATGTCTAGCGTCAAGTGGTTCGGAAGGTGTCGTCGACTTACGTGATTATGACATCAAAGGTCTTTCGTTCAAGATTGCAACGGAATTTGATGGCACAACACCGACTAGCTGGGANACGATCCCTGTCGGCGACCCTCACGAAGCATTGCGCGTGAAAATCTTGGAAGTGCTTGGTTCCGAAGGNCCAAAAACAACCGAAACGCTTCACGAACGTTTACCATTCTCTGAAAAGTCCGTTGACCGTATTGTCCATGAATTGGAAACACGCAATGTCATTTCTGTTGGTTTCTTTACACAAACCGATGATGCTGAACTGATTCTCAAAGTCGATGAGCATCGTATTACAGGTGGGGAAGAAGATATTGTTGAATATCGATGGATTCAAAATCTTGTACTCGATAAATCCTTCAAGAAATATTCAGATGTGTTCGATGTGTTTAACGAGCATGTNTTTGTTCAAAAACAACAGGAACTGCTCTACCGAATTGAGGATTTCCGATTTAAAGACTGGAAGGATTTACAATTGGATTCAGATGTTGTCAGTGGCCGATTGTTGCACAATCGAATGGGTTACACGACGAAGAACAACATTCCGATGCTCCTTGGTCTTAAACCCGAACCTTGGATTGGTGCAATGGAAGAAGAAGTACTGTCAAAACTGACCCCANATGAGAACATCACCCGACAAGAACTTGTCCAGGACTTCCCGAAAGGTGACGAACATCGACAACTCGAACGTGATGTCAAAAATGCGATTTCCAATCTTGATCGACAGATGTTGTTTGTGAAACAATTCGAGGAAGTCATTGGACGAAGAAGACGATTGTCCCTCTTCCACAAAGTGTATGGTGTCTACGAACCGATGGATTTCGAGGAAGCACTCGAAGAAATCGTACGGCGGATGGGGCCTGTCAAAGCAAGCACGTTGCGATTTTATGTTTCTCGAAATTACGAAGATCTTCTCGTGGCCCTCCATAATCTTGAGACGAGTGGNAAAATTTCCAAGGTCACCGCACTGGTTCCTGATACAGAACACTTCTATTGCACGCCTGATGAGGTAGAATTGCTCCAAGTCCCCCGTCGCGAAGATCGAACCATTCGTATTTTGACCCAATCGGATCCTTATGTTTCAAGATTTATTTGGGAGGTGCGATCCGCACTCGATCGTGGTTGGTATCTGCCTGTGTTCAAGGGAGTCGACCCTGTCGGCAAGGTCCTTATGTTCCGTGTGAACGATTATCTTGAAATCAAAGATATGCATGTTCCGACCGCTTACTTCGAAGAATTCTGTGATGCATTCCATATCCTTCTTGAAAACCATGCGGACCAACTGGTTGACGTTGCCGTATTAACCAATGTGAACAGTGAACCGATTTCAGAATTGAGCAAACCGATGCGAGATGGTTTGGAACGAATTGGCTTCAAGCAAGTTGGAGAGAGAATGATCCGTGGTGGTGTTGTCGACCCGCAACCACGAGAAATAGCCGAACGCGCACTATTCCATCAACACCACCTTCACCAAGAGACGCGACATGAAAATGAAACGCTTGCTCTTCGAACGATCAATGAAATCCGTGATGATTTTGCGCTAAGAGGACGATGTGAAGTGTTTCGAACCAACCTCAAATCAATGGCTAGTGCTAATCGATTGCACAAAGGTGTCAATATGCGAGGACATCAGGTATGGGCTCCGTACGAATATTTTGAGACGTTGTTGACAATTCGGGGCATCCCTCCTGAGGANGACTTGGTTGATATCATCGAATTCTTCAGTACGCAAACAGATCCCAACATCTTCAAGGAGCGGCATGCGTTAACACAGTCTGAATTCAGAAAACTTGTCCAACCATTGATTCGAACCGGCCATATTGTCGAAGATTTCCGAGGTGGATTCCGAGCCGTTCATCCCAGAACAGATGTCGACCCTGTCCACTTACGCAAGGAATATCTGAGAAATTTAGTGAGTGATTACCCTGTTATCACCATCAAACAATTGTTACGACTATCCGGCACACCGTTCAAGCCTGAAGAATTGAAAGCAGTTCTCAATGAATTCGAGGAGGATGGTACCTTGGTGAAGGGATTCCTTATCGAGAATCTGCACGAAGTCTGTTGGGGACGAAAGGAGCTCCTCGAAACTGCCAAATCGATCAATCCAATACGAGACTTTGTTCTCCCGCCAACCGATCCAATTGCACCCTATTTCGGTGATGTTTTGAAGGAACGATTCGGTTTTGGTAGCGCGTATCTTGTGTTTAAGAACGCCGAACCGGTTGCCGCTTTCAAGGCCAACACACGGAACAAAACCATCGATGTAACGGATTATGAAGGAAGCGAAAAGGGCTGGCGTGTCGTCAAAGAATTTGCATGGGAGCATCAAATGCCACTCACAACAGAGTTGAGNATTGGTGGCAAAAAAATGCAATGATTGTCAAATCAATGTACCATGTTCTTGATAGAGAAATTCCACAGAACCTTTCACTATGAATCGCCTTCCGAAAGAGATACGTAGGCAATGGAGTTATGAACGTCGAACCAATGTCTTGACCATGGCCAGAGGCTCCCCCGTTATTGCAACTGCACTCATTTTGATGATGATCGCTTCTACTTGCTTGGTTGCACCAGCCCAAGCAGACCAAAGTGTTCTTGATGAAATCGAGGTATTGCATACTGCTGTCAACCCGGACAACAACAAAACTTACCATCTTCTATCCGCTTCATCTTGGGAAGATGCAGCGTTCAAGGCTCGCTCACTCGACGGATATCTGACGACAATCGATGATGCCGTCGAGAATACCTGGGTCTTCGATACCTTCGCAAGTTTTGACGAACAAAGTCGACACCTTTGGATCGGATTGAACGACGTCCAAGACGAAGGAATCTATCGATGGCATGATGGAACACCATTCTTGTATCGAAACTGGGGTGTTGAACAACCAACGGGAAGTGAGGATTCAGATTACGTTCATATCGCATCCACCAACATGGGCAACATCATGCCACAAACATGGAACGATCTCGAAAACAATCCTGAGTATTTCCCTGTTTATGGCGTGGTTGAAGTCGGTGCAGGCGCTGACTTCTCGCTTCGATTTGATGGACACCATGACCACATTGTTATCGCACATGACGAAGGACTCACGCCAAATGGTTCGCTTAGCATTGAAGCCACCATCAAGGCATCCAATCTTGATGACATTCGATTCGTCACCATGAAGGGTGATTATGGCTGGGGATTGTATCTTTCCGAGGGNTATATAGGCTATGCATCGGATTACAGCCTNTCGAAACATCCAGTTTCCGATATTAGCATCGAAGAAGACGTCTGGTACACAATCGGCGTCAGCATCATTGANGGCGTTGGAGGCGAATTCACCATCAACGGAACCAATGCAGGAAACATCTCTGCAGAGGACGCAAATATTCCTGCAGGTGATTTTGGTTCAAATGATTGCTATACATCAGGTGATGCATGCGATGAGTTGTACATCGCTCGAATGGGAGCTGGATGCGATTGCTACTACTTTGAGGGAATCATTGATGAACTCACGATTGCGTTTGAAGAGGACGGCAATTGGACACCTGCAAGCCATTGGACCTTCTGGGAAGGCGAAGGTGGAGATACTGACGATGCCCTCAACAATGGAACAATGCAACGTGTTGGTTTCATCGATGGTGCTGATTGGGTACTTCCGGATGGATCTGTTGTTGCTCAAGCAATGGAGTTGACAAATGATGAGTACATTTTCATTGAAGATATCAGCGAAGGTGACACACTCTTGTTTTATGCAGATATTGATGAATACACGCTCTACTTGGACGTCAGCTTGTGGGGATGGGCNGATCATGATTACTATGATGATCATGATTACTACGACTATTCAACTCCATTTGATACCTATGTAGGATTTGACAACATTCCTGCACCATGGGATTACGATCAAAAATTGTCGGAATCTTACTATGGCTCAACCTATGAAACTTGGTCTTGGCCTGATGCAGATGTTGTTTGGTTCGCTGTTGTCGCAAATGCAGACATATTTGAATTCGATATCCAAGCATCTTGGGAAGCTGTAGAAGCACCACCGAGTCTCGATGAAATGACCGAATTGTACAACGGCGTTCCGATTCCTTCACAATCATTGAAAGCGGATCGATACAGTTACTATGAGGCTGCGTTAGAATACTATTACGTGAATGTCACAGACAATCTTACAGAGCTCAAGATCGAGACCTATGGAGGTCGAGGTGACGTTGACCTCATTCTCTCAAGCCAAGGACCTGTGAACCCGAACAGTTACTACTATTACCCAGAACCATACTACTACGATGAATACTACTATGATGAGGGATATTACTACGATGAGTATTACTACGGGAATGAAATCATCTATTCGACTGGTGGTGACAATAACGAGGTCGTCAACTTCTTTGATGTTGAACCAGGCACATACTACATTACCGCATATACCTATGACAAAGCAACAGATTTCACCATCGTTGCAGACTTNACCTANGCACCTGCCAACGCAGATCCATCCACTGCCATCGAACTGCAACCTGGTATCGCACATGGTCCGATGAGTGGATACAATGGTCTTGACCAGTACTTCTTCATCGATGTGGCATCAGGCACAGAACGTCTTGAGGTTGACCTCGATGGCGGATTTGGGGAAGCAACNCTCTTCATGCGTTACGAGAATACACCAACAGCCAGTGAAGCAGATTACCANTCCGCTGCATCAGGTGCAGGGGACAAAATTGGTTTCAACAATCCTACGCCGGGTAAGTGGTACATCCTCCTTGAATCTGAAAGTGTATTCAGTGGCGTCTCGATTACAGCATCTTATGAGGAACTGTATGTTTGGGAATACGATGGTACTCCGATTGAATTATTCAACGATGAGCCAATCGATGGATTGGAAGCACCTGCTGGCGAAGAGATGTACTTCTACATCGAATTNGAATCGTTCTCCGATGGATTGTACATCAATACATATGATGGAGAAGGATCACTCTATTTGACTGCAGAAGGTGACGTTTACTATGGGTATTACTATGGGTATGATGATTACTTTGACGACTACTATGAATTTGATGAGGACATGATTTTCGAGGAAACCTACACCTCCTATGGCCAAGGAACAGAGCAGGATATTTACGTCTACTCGGCTGCACCGGGTCGATTTGAGATTACAATGTATGCGGTCGAAGACTTCTCCGATGTATCAATCGTCGCTGAGTGGTATGAATACGATATTCCGGGTGAACCTGAGCCTGAACCTGAACCTGAACCTGAAGACATCTATACTTGCGATTACTGGGTTAAAGATCTCATAGAGGAATACGATGTGAATGGTGATGGATTGTTCAATGCTGATGAATTCCGCCGATCAAACCCTCCTGATGAGACCCCATTCTCTGACGTTGATGTCAACGAGGATGGCATGATCGAATACACAGAAATTCTCGCAAATGTTTGTTCCTGTGATATTGAACTTGAAACACTAGCATACCAACTCCCATACATGACATCGGTCGAATTCTTTGAATCACTCTCATTGAAGAATAAGTATGATATGGAAATNCTTGATGCTGATGAAGACGGTTTCATTTCAATGGATGAACTCGAAGATGCTGCTGAAACATGTGAAACAACCTTCAATCCATTCGATAGTGATGGTGACGGCGTGCCTGATATTGACGACCAGTTCCCAGACGATCCTGATGAATCAAAGGATGCCGATGGCGATGGCATTGGCGATAATGCTGACTTTGCACCAAGTGTTGCTAACGATGTCGTCTACGGTGCTGGTGGAGCCATGCTCATCGTCCTGATTGGATTGTTGGTTCTCTTCGTTCGTGGCGCTGGTGGCTCACGTCAGCAATTAATGGATGAGGAATGGAACAAGACCGATGCTTTCGCGGAACAGATGATGCAGATGAACAATCAATATGGCGCTCCAGCCCCAACTCCAGAGGCACCTTCCTTAGGATTACCAGGTATGGCAACACCACCAGCTTCTATTGAAACCGACATACCCATCTATGACTTCGGTCAAATGAACATGGAACANCCATCGATGATGGAACAGCCATCGTTGATGGAACAGCCTGTTGTTGATGCACCTTCAACCAGTTTGATGGGGATGATGGATGCGAACGGTCGAGAACACATCGAGTTCCCAGCGAACAGTGGACGCTTGTGGCATCGTGACCAGCCTGATGCCCCATGGATCAAGAGTTAGTTCTGACCTTCTTCTTGCGTAAACCTGCGGCTTCCATAAGCCGTAAAATGTGGCGATGCAGTTCAGGTAACAATTCGAACATGGCAATAGCCATGACAAACATAGCAAAGAGTGAAACGAGGCGTGAAGCATAGGAGTGACCGAATTCAAACATGCTCAATCCAAGGAATTCCCAGCCTTCATAGGAAAGATGCATCCATACGAGTCCAGCGTTTCGAAACAGATTGAGAATGTGAATTATTGGAATCGTGAAGAGAAGTGCACGGATACGTCGCTTTCGATCAACATCGAGGACGGATATTGCACCGATGAAGACGATCATCGATTGAAGTGCTGTACAAGCAAGAACGAAATTGATGTTGATTAAACCTCCATCGGCGAGAATCAATTCCGTTTGAAACGGATGTTCAGCGAATCGATCGGTCATGAACCACTTGTTTCCATCCCATTCACTCCATAGAAACGATCCTTCTTTGGTGTTCACAATTGTATCTCCAAGTTTGATGTCAACTGTTCCTGTAAATGACAGAAACATAGCGACCTGTGAAGCAACGAACCAAATGGCGAGAACAGAGAGGTATGGGACATGTGCAATCAACAGGTAAGGGCCACCTGCATAGGCAACACAACCTCGTGCCCAATCCAAAGCAGCACGGTCACGTTCTGTCAACGAACGGCCTTCTGCAACGACCAATGCAACCGCTATCGGCAAGGCACACGCTGTCATAACTGTTAGAACAAGATCATTGATTTCGAAATAATACGATGAATCATTAAAGAAGTAAAACCCAACAAGAATCCAGCCTATTTGAGCCAGTCGAGAAACGCCTTCCTTGTTGCGTTTATGCCACGATATGGCAAGAAAGAGCATACCGAGAGCACCGCCAATTGTGGCAAGATCTCGGCTAAGGAACATAGCATTCCCAGAACCCAACCTCATAGAAACGTTTGCCCATTAAGTCCAACAACTCGTTCAATGTCGAGTGGTTATGGATGGACCCATCATCGATGGCAATGGGAGGGCAACAGGCCCTATTGCCTTCATCGACCGAGATGGTGTTTTGAACTATGGCAGAAATGGATACGTCAATCATCCAGAGGAACTGAAGATTATTCCTGGGAGTGGTTCTGCCATTGCAAGATTACGAGCGAAAGGCTATGCCATTTGCGTTGTGACAAATCAATCCCCAATCATGCGTAAGTTGTGGACGGTTGAACGACTCCATTCAATCCATCAAGAACTACGACGTCAACTCCTTGCTGAAGATGAGAACGCCATCATCGACTTAATCATGACTTGCCCGCATCGAAATCGAGACCGATGTGGTTGCAGAAAACCTTGGCCCGGCATGCTTGTGAAAGGGAATAACATCCTTCGAAATGAAAACAAAGTCAATGGCCGCATCGACTGGGCCGGACCAAAACCTGATTCATGGAATCCATTGGATGCTATGATTGGAGATCGAAAATCCGACATGGGTGCTGGCTGGGCAGTTGGAGCAAGAACCTTCGAAGTATCTGATCGATTGGGATTGCCCCAAGTCATCGATCGTGTTCTCGATGAAAACGATACAGGTGATTTCTACGATCCGATGAGGTGGTAACATCGGTTGGCTTGGTCTCGACGATACAGATTCCCTCCAAGGAGGATGTACAACTGAAGTCTTGTATCGATTGCTTCAACATCTTCCTTCAAATGTTGATGTTGGAACGGTAAGATTGGTTCGTCTTTGGCCCTTTGCAGTACAAAGAACAAGAGGCAATGCAGCTGTTGCTGTTGAATTGAAGACCGATGATGAGGATACACTGTTGACATTCCTTGACTCATATTGGCGCGATGTCATTCAACCATTGCAAGGAGCGATCGAATCGAGTGAACATAGTTCTCGACAACAGTATCCATCCGACCCAGGTATGGTATGGTTTAGGGAAACTGTATCGGATGCTGATTTCTATAGAAGAGGGTTAAGAGAAGAAATCCAATTGGAAGAACTCCCCCCCGCACACAAATCATGGGGAGGTATTGGGCGAATTGGTGCAACGCTTGCAATTCATTGGCCCTGTGAGTCAAAAACATACGAAGCCATTGCTTGGAGAATGCCTCATGTGGCTGGTCAACGACAGTTGGATGAGAAAGCAACACTCGATATCGATCAACTTGAAGGAACATTCCTTTGTCGTGACGATCGTTTACAATCATCACTTCTTGCACCCCGAGGAAACTCTCCCGTCCTTTTTGGCATCCGTACTTGGGAAGAGAAGATTGCAAGACATGCTGCACAAACACTCATCGAAGGAAAAATGACCGAACCAGTTTCCGGTTGGATGATTTTCGAAACAAATCAAGCGACGAACGACCATTTGGATGAACCAATTGAATGCATCGTTGAACATATCGAGACAATCAAAGGAGGACACACCATCATCAAATCCGAGACACATCAGTTTGTTGCATTTCGTGAATCAGGAAATCTTGCCCTTCTTTGTCAACAACTCAAATCTGGTGATGTGATTGAATGCTTAGGCTTAATTGCACCAGATCAATCAATTCACATCGAATTTATGCGTATCAAACATCTCCAGCCTCAACGACATCGGCCTTTGTGCCCAGTATGCAACAAATCAATGGCATCAATGGGAGCAAATCAAGGCATTCGATGCAAGAAATGTGGACATAAATCAGAAGATAACTGGGAGGAACGTGAACGAAATCTACCCCAACATGTATGGATTCAGCCATCACCATCGTCTCGTCGGCACCTAGCAAAACCAATCAGCGTTGATGAAACACGCCAAAACAATATTTAGCATCGGCAAGAAAGTAAGGTCATGGCAGAAGATACTACCAAGACCGTGACAACAATTATTCTTATCCTTGCATTCTTGGGCATGATGATTTTCGTCGCTATGAAAGCAAAGAAAAATCGTGAAAACATGCTTGAAAAGCATCAACCAAAGGTAGCTGGTGATGATGAGTTAGAAGGTGGCGCACGACATCCACAACGCTTTGATGAGCCAGACGAAGAAGCTCTTGAAGAAATGGCCAAGTTGCTCGAAGAAGAATCAGATGAAGAAGCCTGATTCATTGATGGTTACGTGTTCAACCGTACCATGTTGATCAAGATGGATTCGGTTTTTTTCATCAGAATACAATCCCCAAATTTCGAAGCCTCTTTTCTCAAATTCTGATTTTGAACGTACACGGTAGGACTCATTCGCACCTGTAACGTCAGTACCTGATTTTGATATCAGGAGCAAGGTGGTTTCTGACTGTAGTCGCTTCGATAAATCCAGAACTGCTTGCATTTGCTCTTTTTCGATACGTCCAGTTGGTGAACACCAATCATCGAGAACAATCAATCCAACCCGTGGTAAACTTCTCTCGGCTTCAACAATCGCATCGACGCAACGATCCATCGCTCCTATGAGGTTCATTGCATGAAATCGACTTGACTCTACGATGTTCAGTGCTTGGAACAATTGAGAAAATCGAGTCGCATTGGGCATCTCTGGTGAAGCCCACAGCACACGTCCACCCGATTGAATCGTATTGACGGCACAGTGCAGGCCAAGCGTCGTTCCACCACATCCACCTTCAATTGAAAGATGGATACGCTTACCGGTCAAATCAGTTGACCACCGCTCAGCCATACGTAGCCGACAGAGTCCTATGATTTGATTCCGTCCATGCACAATGCTCTTGACCTCTCCTCCCTAGCAATGGCCATGAGCGGAGAAGTTCGAAAGGGTGAGCGCATTCCACGCAGAGACCCTCCACCCTACGAAGAAGCGGATGGATTTGGCCAAGCCGTTGCACGAGACGGCTTTTTTGCCACCGCCATCAACGATACCAATCAATACGGTCCAATCGGCATGATGATTCTCCTCTTTATCGTTGCAACCATCACCGGTGCCGCAATCAAACTGCTCGAGTCGCTTTGACGGAACCAATCCTTTTCATCTGAAATTCCAAGTCTTCGGCTTGTAGAAGGCGATATATTCAAACATCAACTTGCGAAGTCTCGTCCATGAGTGATGGTTCTGTCAATGTTGAGAGCAGAACCTCATCGCAAGACAAACGTTGGACGATCATGGCAGCTCTGCTTGGAACAAATACTGCCGTCATGTTGTTTCAAGGCATTGAACAAGAAGCAAATCCATCGCCAATTCGAGAAGTCGCGTTAACGATTATCGCAGCAACGCTTCCCTTCCAAGCCATATACTTCCTGATCTATACGTTCATGTTAGAAAACAACGGGAAGTTAAGCCCCCACATGGTCAAGAAACTCACCATCGCTTCCAACATTTGCCAGATGTTCGCTTATGTTTCGCTGCTTGGTGTTGCAATGATGTGGTACAATCTCTCGATCTATGTGGGTGTAGCCTTCCTTGTCTCAACAGCCTTTGCGATGATTTTGGTACGGTACGCTATGACTACGGATGAAGAATCCCGTGACGAAATGATGGCAACTGCCAATGAGCAAGGTTCATGAAGCCTCTACTTGACCACAAGACATGGCGTTTTGCCCGCTTGATTACCGATATGGCTGCCAAGATTTCAAACACATTTGGTCTGAATCAGGACGGCATGAACGACAACTCGAAGTTGAACGTGCACTGATTTGGGCACATTGGCAACTTGGCCGTGTTTCTGAAGAGGACTACAATGCAGTCGCAGCCATCGCAAATCCTGAATCCGTTCGTAAGGAGCGTGTTTCAGAAATTGAAGCAGAAACACGTCATGATATCATGGCATTGACCAAGGCCATGGCAGAAGCAGCAGGTGAGGCAGGATGGTGCATCCACCTAGGTGCAACGTCCAATGACATCGTCGATACTGCAGTCGCTTTGCAGCTACGAGATAGTATCGTTATGCTCCGAGAACAACTCTGCATGCTCATCGACGTCTGTGCAGACGTTGCTGAGCGTGAACGAGATACGGTCATGTTGGGAAGAACGCATGGACAAGCTGCCGTCCCCATAACATTCGGTCTCAAGGCCGCTGTTTGGCTTGATGAACTACGCCGTCAACTGATTCGACTCGATGAAGCAACACCACGAATTGCTGTTGGAAAATTCCTCGGAGCGGTCGGAACGGGTGCTGCACAGGGAGAGAATGCTCGAGAATTGCAACGACTTATTCTTACACATCTTGGACTTGGTGTCCCATTAGCAACAACGCAAGTCGTCGGTCGTGACCGATATGTCGAATATGTGTCGTGGTTGGCCAATGTTGCCACATCCTGTGAAAAGATCCTCCAGGAAGTACGCAATCTGCAACGATCGGAACTTTCAGAAGCGGGCGAAGGGTTTGATGTCAAGAAGCAAGTCGGTTCATCGACAATGGCCCACAAAAAGAACCCAATCAAATCTGAGAATGCATCAGGACTCGCTCGAATCGTTCGTTCGTTTATCATTCCAACCTACGAGAACGCTTTGCTCTGGCATGAACGAGACTTAGCAAATTCGAGCAGTGAACGGTTTACACTCTCCCACGGAAGTGCCCTGTGTGAAGATGTCTTAGCAAAAACCCGCCAAGTATTGACCAATATGTGGGTTGATGCAGAGCGATGCATGGAAAACATTCGAGCACAACGTGGTTTGGTCATGGCAGAAAAGGTCATGATCGACCTGGTCGAACGAGGTATACCAAGAGATGAAGCACATGAAATTCTTCGAGAAGCCTCCTTCACAGCTGTTGCAAACAAGGAAGAACTGATTGATGTCTGTAGTCGCACACCTGCAATTTCTGCTGCATTTAGTGCTGAAGAACTTGAAGCGATGTTTGAACCAAGCAATCACATTGGTGTTTCTGGAGAAATCGTTGATGAAGCCGTTGCCCTTGCACGTGCAGCGATTCAAACCACGGAATGAATTTCAAACACACCTCGACTTGCAGTGTGATGCTTTTCGCCTTTAACGGTCAGTGACCTTGACCAGATCGGTCCACCTAAAACAAATGTCTCGTATTCTCCTCCTTCTCCATCGACGTTGAAGCGATGTTGTACAGATAATGCATGGAGATTTTCCAACGAACTTGATGTTAAGACATGGCCCAACCAATCATGATTCAAACCTTCACAAGAAACTGAGGTCAACATAATCTCAAATCCAGCATTGATCATTCCACGTAGATGTTCGATGGGTGTTTGATGCCAGAGTGGTGTGAACGAGTGAATGTTCAATCGCTGACACATGCATTCTAACCGTTGCTTCTGGAAGTCTGAACGTAATGCACCACTGACAATGGCATCGATTTCAAGATTCGATAACGAGAATTCTAGGGCATTGATTTCATCTTCAACCGTTCCGGATGCAGAAACATTGACCCACTCGACTTGAGCAAGTTTTGCTTGTTGCTCAACCCATTGTGTTGAAGGAACTTGAAACATATGGGAATCACCATCCTGTATGTCGACTGTGACAATTGATACAATCTCCCAACCACGACACATCGCCCACCACCATGCAGCAGAGGAGTCCTTCCCTCCTGAACTTAGGACTGCGATTCGCATGTCCATCCCACGAACTTCAAGTTCAAGAGATTAAGGGAAAACAAGCCAAGTGTTCAAATGGGTCGTTCTTGTGGATAGGATAGAGTGGCTGAGCATCAGCCTCATAAAGCGTCGTGGACGAGAAGGAAATGGTGAGATAAATGCAACCAAGTGGAAGAGGATACGATCACGGAATTACAACATTTAGCCCAGACGGACGATTGTTCCAAGTCGAGTACGCTCGAGAATCGGTCAAGCGTGGTACGACCACCGCTGGATTGAAGTTCAAGGAAGGCGTTGTACTTGTTTGCGATAAGCGAATCGCATCACGACTTATCATTCCTGAATCCATTGAAAAGATGTTCAAAATCGATGAGCACATTGGTGTTGCAACCTCTGGACTTGTCGCAGATGCCCGTCAACTTGTCGCTCGAGCACGTGTTGAATCTCAGATTAACCGAATCACCTATGCAGATACTGTACCTGTCGACGTTCTTGTCAAGAAGCTCTGCGATTTCAAGCAATCATTTACGCAATACGGCGGTTCCCGTCCATTTGGTACTGCGTTGTTGATTGGTGGCGTGGATGATGAAGGCATTCATCTCTATGAGACCGACCCTTCAGGCGCCTACCAATCCTACCATGCAGGGGCAATCGGTAGCAACCGCAACACCGTCATTGAATACTTTGAGAAGAATTGGAAAAGCGGAATGACCCTGAACGCTGCCATGAAGATGGGACTTGAAGCACTGCGCTCAGCAAATGACACTGAGTTGAACAGAGATGCTGTGGAAGTTGTTGTCGTCGATGGCAATGGATACCGCATTCTCGACAGAGGAGAAGTAAACAAGCAACTTGATCGACTCAAGCCTCTTGAGGATTGAAGATTCAAGGATGTTCGTTTGACAGAGAGGTGACCACATGGTCAGTCTCGATGACGCTGTTCTCGCCCGACTTGAGAAAGGCGGTAAGCGGTACGAGGCATTGGTCGATCCAGATTTGGTCGAGCAATGGAAAGAAGATTCATCAACCATTCAACTTGATGATTTTATGGCCATGGACGAAATCTTCCATGATGCCCGTGCTGGTGAACGGCCAACGGAAGAAGCATTGATGAACACGTTCGAAACCCTTGATGTTGAAACCATCTTGAACATCATTCTTGACAAAGGTTCCATCCAATTGACCACTGCACAACGTAAAGCACGTGTTGAACACATGCGTCAACAGATCATTCACCACATCCACAGTCAGGCCATCGATCCAAAGAGCAAGTCTCCGCATCCACGCACCCGTATCGAACTGGCACTTCAAGAATCAAAATATTCTGTGGATCCATTCAAGCGACTTGAAGAACAAATCAAGGATGCGATTGCTAAACTCAAACCACTGATTCCGCTCAGTTTTGAATCGGTTCGCCTCGCATTCAGAGTTCCTGGCAGTGCGTACGGGTCGGTGAGTCAACTATTGCGAACCTATCAAAAGAAAGAAGGTTGGCTTGAAAACGGTGACTGGGCGTGTGTAATCGAGATTCCTGCGGGAATGAAAGGCGACATTATTGGCCAAGTTTTGAAGCGTTCCAACGATGCTGAAGTCAGAGAATTGTCCTCCTGAGAAAAGGGTGGCCTTTATCATGGGATGTCGAGTGGACGGACCGGAGAGAAAAGAATGTCCAAAGGTCAAGTTGGCGCCGAGCTGCGCCTCGTGACCCCAGGAATGGTCGTTGGACCATCATCTGGGAAGCGAGCAGGGTCCGGTATGATTGCCGAAAATAACGAATTCATTGCCACCCGAGTTGGCTGGCTAAACGAACAGAACAACGTGGTTTCCGTTCAACCGATCAACAGTGCATACATGCCACGTTCAGGTGATCTCATCATCGGCTTTGTTGCCGAAGTTCGAAACAACCTCTGGTTTTTCGATGTGAACGGACCGTTCCAAGCACTTCTTCCAATGTCCCTTGCGCCTTGGAAGGTTGAATTCGGAGCTGCCCGACAACACCTTGGCATCGGCGATGCTGCTCTTGCACGCATCCAAGAAGTCGATGAAACACACAACATGGTCCTGACCATGAAGGGTGTTGGACTACGACGACTCAATGAAGGAGCCGTCGTTTCAATCCCGGTTAATCTGATCGATACACTACGTGGTGACAACAATAGCACATTGAGTCGAATTCGAGATGCGACCGATTGCAGAATCATCGTTGGAGACAACGGACGAGTATGGATTCACGGAGACACTGAAGCCATGCACGTTGCTCGACAATTGATTCTAACCCTTAACCAAGAGGGACATAAGAATACATTCCAAGGTGCTGTAGAAGCACTTGAAAACGAACGAGGTGAACACTGATGGGTGGATATGGCGACGTAAAATTACTACGAGATGATGGAAAGCGACTTGATGGTCGAGCAATCGATGAGATGCGACCGGTAACGATTGAAGCAGGTGTTCTTCCTGCCGCTGATGGATCAGCGATGGTCACGCATGGACTGAACGTTGCAGTTGCAGCGGTCTATGGACCCATGGAAGCACATCCTCGAAAGATTCAGCGACAAGATCGTGCGGTTATCGACGTACGTTACAACATGGCTCCATTCTCAACCGGTGATCGTATCCGTCCTGGATTCAATCGACGTAGCCGTGAGATCTCAAAGGTCACCGCTGAATCCCTTGAATCCGTTGTACTCGTTGAGCGATACCCTCGCTCCAAGATTCGAGTTGAAATCGAGATTCTTGCCGCAGAAGCTGGAACACGTTGTGCAGGTATTACTGCAGCATCGGTAGCTCTCGCTGATGCTGGAATTCCAATGCGTGACATGATTGTCGGTGTTGCTTCAGGTAAAATCGAAGACACCGTTGTTCTTGACCTCGACAAGGCTGAAGACAACTACGGTCAAGCCGACCTTCCAGTCGGTATTCTTCCGAACACGGGTGAAATCGCCTTCCTTCAGATGGATGGCGACCTCTCGATTGAAGAATACAATCTTGCCATGGAATACAATCACAAAGCAGCCAAAGAGATTCATGAAATCATGGTTGATGCGCTTAAGCGCAGATATGAAGGAGGTGAGAACTGATGGTTGAATTGGTTCCTTCCCTCTTGCGTCAAGAACTCGACCGTCTCGCAGCAGATGGTCAGCGAATCGACGGACGTGGACAATTCGATGGACGTGAAGTTCATCTTGAAGTCGACTGTCTGTACAATGCTGAAGGTTCTGCCAAGGTTGTTTGGGGCGATACCATCATCTATGCTGGTGTCAAGTTCGAAATTCGAACACCATGGCCAGACCGACCAACACAAGGTTCGCTGATGTGTGGTGCTGAACTTCGACCTGTTGCTCACCGCAAGTACGAGCCGGGTCCACCTTCTCCAGAATCCATTGAACTTGGTCGAGTTGTCGATCGTGGAATCCGTGAATCCGGTTGCATCGATATGGACGAATTGTGCATTGTTCCTGGTGAGAAAGTCTGGGGTGTCATGATCGACATCCACGTTCTCTCCGATGGAGGCAACATCTTCGATGCAGCGGGCCTCGCAGCCATCGCTGCTTTGCGAACAGCTGTTGTTCCAGCAGAGCGCTTCGATGTTGGTGAAGACCACACGCTCAAGGTCAACGGAACGCCAATCATGGCTTCCTTCAAGCGTGCTGGTGGACGCTTTGTTTACGACCCATCCGAAGAAGAAGAATTGGGTGGCGATGAACGTATCCACATCACATTGGGAGACGAAGGACACCTTCACTCCCTACAGAAGGGGCTAAAAGGAGTCTTCACTCCGAACGAATTTGCCGAGATTCTAGCGGTCGCCGAACAAAAGTGCAGTGAACTGAGAGAAATGGTGGCAGAAAAGGAGGGGAACTGATTGGCAAAGCGAACCCAGAAAGCAAAGGCTACAGCACGATTTGGTGCACGATATGGTGTCAGCGTTCGACGAAATGCAGGTAGTGCACTTGCAAAGAAGAATGCGAAGTATACATGTCCTGTTTGTCATTACCGCAAGGTTACCCGTCAGTCCGTTGGCATCTGGTCCTGTGGCAAATGCGGACACACCTTCGCTGGTGGTGCATGGGAGCCATTTACCCGAGCCAGTGACGCAAACTCACGTATTCTTCGACGATCTGTCGAAGGTGCTACAACCGCTGACATGGCATTCATTGCACAACAGGCTGCGCTCGACTTTGAGCGAAAGGCATCCGAAGAACCTTCTGAAGAGGAGTGAGATAATTGGCGGAAACGCCTTTTTCCCTTGTTTGCACAATTCAGCGAGCGAATGCTGCTGATATCCAAGCGATGCGTGATTCACTCGTATCAGAGACCGAAAGTGAGTCCATTGATGCGAACACATTCTCATTTCAACTTCATGAAGCAAATGCAAAAGATTTGCGAGCCATGTGGAATACTCGAATTCGTGGTTTGATTGCAGCAGATGAGATTCTACAGGCGATTGAATCCGCAGGTTCTTCAACCAAAGACGATTCGAAGGAAGCATGAGCACCGTCGAACAACTCCAAGTCGTTGTGACCGAAGTCCAAAATGCACGTCATCAGGTTGCGACTGTTCGAGCACAATTGCAAGAGCTTGAAACAACCATTACTGCTGTTGAAAAGCATCCTGAAGGCATGGCTCTACACCGACAACTCGGCGGTGTGTTGGTTGAAGTCGACAATAAAGAGGAATTGATCGAAGAGCTCAAAACGACACATTCAACGCTTTCTGAACATGCAGAAAGACTCTCAGAACATGAGGCAAAACTTGTTGCTGCATACGAAGAACTCAAGAAATCACTTGAGGGAGAATCTTGAACGAACGCCAACAAGATTTGACTGCAATGAAACAATGGCTTGATTCTGCCATTGAACGTGGTGCAGTTCCCGTTCTTACAGGTTCCAATGGTGATATGGATACGATTGGTTCAGCCATCGCATTGTCATCGATTCATCCATCACTGTTAGCGTGTGGACTTCATGTCGGCAGAGTTGCAAAACGAATGGTTGAAGATTTACAAGCACCCTATCGAAAGATCGCAGCAAAGGGAACTGCGTTTCCAGAACAAATGGGTGGAATCATCATCGTTGATGCCGCCGCTCCAGACCAAGTTGGTATTGACTTACCCGATGTGCCTCGATTGATTCTTGACCATCATGCTACGAATGGTTGGGAGATTCGAGATGGTGATATCATGATTCAATGGGATGTACGAGCAACCACTGAAATGATTGCAACATACATGCTCGAATATGCGAAGGAAGCACTCACTGAACCTGTGCGTAAAATGCTCCTTGCAGGTATGATTACCGATACTGGACGATTTCGCCATGCGAATGCAAGTTCCTTTTCGATCACAACCAAACTCCTCGAAGATTCATCAATCGATTATGCTGAATTCTGTGAACAAATCGAACGTGAGGAAACATCACCATCTGAACGTGGTAGCCTCTTGCGTGGTCTTGCTCGTTCAAAGCATCATGATGCAGGCCCTTGGAGTCTCGTTACCACCTATGCTGGAACGCTTGAAGGACGACTTGCTTCCATGCTTCTTGGAACGGGTTGCGATGTATCACTCGTTTCACGACATCGTGAAGGTGAAACACGCTTGACTGCACGAGCTACTCGTAAAGCAACGCTGAGTGGTGTCCATCTCGGCAAGATTATGCAATCGATTGCAGAACAACATGGCGGCGATGGAGGCGGTCATGATGGCGCTGCTGGATGGACTGGCAAGGTCGATCGTATTCGAGCAGAATCGGCATTTATTGCTCAACTCACATTGCAAAAAGAGGTGAAACGATGAGACCAAAAGCACCTGGATTGTTTATTTCAAAGTGGAGAGAAGAGGGACCTGTATCGCTTGAAGTCGCAGAGGAATGGCGTAAGGAATTCGGTTGGAAGGATTGGATGGCCATCATCGAGGCTGCTCTTTACCTCGATGCTGCTGAACTCATTGACCTCCTTACACCAGAACTCACACCTGCACAAAAAGCGACGTATGACTTGGTCCGCCGTCGAATGCTCGGCGATACACGGCTTGAGGAGGCCATCGACAAGGCACTGGAAATCTGTCGCACCCTTGAAACACGGGACCTTGCCCTTGAAGGACGATTGCGAATGGAGCGAGGTCTTCAGAGATTTGAAAAAGGCGATACAGTCGGTGCAGAAGAAGATTTGACTTGGGCAGAGACCCGTTTGAAGTCTGTTGCCAAAGCCAGCAGAGATCACGACTTGTCCTTGCTCAACAAAGCGGCCTATCACATGGCATCTGGTGAAGATTTGATGGCATTGCAAGTCTATGGTGACATTTCCCGCCAAGAAAATCATGCACATGAAACCCTTGCCATCTCTCGGATAGGAGCATCCCGTATTCATGCTCGTTACGGTCGTATGTTTGATGCGGCTCGTAATGCATGGAATGGCCATGCACACGCCATTCTTGCAAATCAGGTAACGATGGCGATCGAAGCAGGAAGTCTCTTCCTTGACCTATCCATTGATGAACAAGATGAAAACGCAGTTCGATTCCAACAACAAGTTGATGATTCAAAACCGAGAGATGTTGGCGATCAACTACCTGAATTGAAGGTACACCATCAAGATGTGGAAGGCGTCTTCAATTGGTGTACAGAGCATCTCAACAGAGATCTTGGAGGACATGATCGTCCAGATTTACGAGCGATGATCATGATGGCTCATCGTCTCGATCGACTCAACGAATACGATTGGCTCCTCTCGCAACCTGCTCAAGTTGAGGATTCCATGCTGGTTGCAGTTGTTCTCGGCTGTTCACTTGATGATGCACAACATCTTGCTTGGACGGAGCGGATGCAATCACTCATGCCCTGATTCTATAGAATCTACCCACGCACTCAGATCGACAACCTCTTGAACATCCCAATGCGTAAAATCTGGCAATTTCGTAAACCACTGAACGATGGAAACATGGTCATCACTGACTGTCCATGAACGTTCATTGAAGGGCAATTCCTCATCATCAACAACAACAAAGCCAACCCATCCGTTCGGATAGTACGTTTTATTCCAAGCAATCAACTCGCCAATGCCTCCAACTTCTTCTTTCATTTCTCGATGAAGTGCTTGTTCAGGCGTCTCTCCATCTTCGATATGACCGCCAGGAAATTCCCAACCACGTTCAGGATGTTGCACCATCAAAATCGATCCGGAATTCATGACAGAAGTTGCTGCACTCTTCCTTACAGCATAAGCCAAAACAAAACGGGGGTCCATGCGAACACCTACATCAATTCTCGACACTTCTCGAGATAGGATTCAGCCCATTCTTCTCCTGAGGCTACAAGACGGCGAGCCAAGAAGAACGCTTCAGAAATGTTGTTCGCTTCAATAAGCGAGTTGAGTTTTGTCTCATCGGAATGCATTGGTTCCTCTTCTTCATCTTCTGATTCAATGACAACAGACTCATCGATATCTTGACGCACACGTTGATTCAGTTGCTCCATCTGTTGCAAGAATGCTGTACGATGTTCAAGTTTAGGGCCGCTCCATGGCGTCTTTTCTCCTCCATCCATTCGCTCTGTTAATCGGTTGAGGAATTCATCACGAACCAAAAGATGCGGCATGAGGGTTTGGACATGATCATAACACGACCATGCTGAATCGATCTCTTTTCGACGTTCGTGCAATCGTCCAAGTTGCATCCATAGTTCATGATTTCCTGGGCGATGAGCGAGAAGATGGCGGCTCAGTTCGATGAACAGGTCTTCAAATCCCTGGATTCGCAAATGTTCGATTCTTCTTCCATAGACGATATTTGCTCGTTGGTCACGGAAATCGAGATCTCGGCATCGGTCTGCAAATTCCGCAATTTCAATCAAGACAGCATCGCTTTGATCATCGCCTCCACCTCGCTCAACAAGTGCTTGCCACCAATTCTCTGGCGTTAGCGGGTCTCGTTGAAATGCAGCCTCCAACAATTCAAGTCCATATTCGAGATAGTTCAAATCCTTGAGTTTCTCAAATTGTTCAGTATCGCGCCCAAGGACTGTGAAGACATCTTCAAGGACAATTCCCAAGCCATCATTGTCTTTGATTGACACCTTAATATCAGCCAGACAACGCCAATTACGCTCATCTGTAAAATCATGCAACAATGCCTGTCGTGCATTTTGTTCAGCCCATTGCATGTTGGACTCCTTTCGTTCAGGATCGGCTTTTGCCAGACGGACAAATTTCTGGGCTTGGGTTCGATATCGATTTCCAAGATTCCTACGAGGATGTTGCAAATCATCGCGGGCAGATTGACGCATGACCATCCCTACTGGACGCTCATGTACCCTTCTGGGTTATCTGAATGATGGATGGTTGCATCAAAACCAACCTTTGAAGTCAATCCATCTTCATAGCGCGAGGGATCGAGACTGGATCCTTTTTGATTTGAGAAAATATGCGTATCTCGGTCTGGTTGCCAACGCGTAACCATCGCCCATTCGACTCGCACAGGATTTGTGATGTCAATATCTTCGTCCACGATGGTTACCATCTTCATCGAACGATGTCCTGCCAAGGCCGCCTCAATTGCCTTACGCCCATCCTCTTCGGAGGTCTTTCGAATCTTGACAACTGCAGCGAGCCAACCACAACCACCCTCCGTCATGTGAACATCGATGCAGTCAACAACTTGAGCGACGGCTTCCTTAATGGTTGGTGAACGAGGAAGACCCATCAGCGTCTTGTGTTCTGCTTCACCAGGAATCAGTGCGTGGAAGATAGGATCATGACGATGCAGTACACCGTCAACTTCGATGACGGGTTCTTGTCGAACATCGTCAACCGTTCCTGTGATGTCGACGTATGGACCTTCATCATCATCATCGAGTGTAATCCTTCCCCACATTGCATATTCAGCATCAGCTGGAACTTGAATTCCATTCGGCAATTCAACCAGTTGCAATGATTTCGAGTAGAGTTTCTCATGCAGTGCTGCGGCGATAGTCAACTCATCGATCGGTTCGTCAAAAGACATTGCTCCAGCCAACAAGACGACTGGATCAGGTGCATTCACAATCGCAATGTTCACTTCATGACCCCGCTCACGAGCTTGGTCAACCATGGTCCGAAGATGGCGAGGGACCAAGCGAACAACAAGGTGCGATTTATCCCGAAGATACTGTCGGTGGAAACTCATGTTTCGTTGCCCGTTGACTTCAGCGATGATGACACTTGCCGACATATATCTACCACGGTCCTGAGGCCAGTGATACGGAATTGGAATGGATGTAAGATCAACCTCGTCTTGCATGTTATCAAAAACAGGAGCGTCTTGTGGAGAAACAATCTCTGGTGTTGCTGGATTCTTCATTGCCCAAGCGAGCGTATCGATGTAGATTTCAGGTTCAATTCCAATCGCTTCACACAAACGATCACGGGTGAGCATGTTCACCGAGATTCGTTGACCAGGTACTTCCTTGACATTTTCGAACAAAAGATTTGGATGGGAGTGTGAAGAACTCAGTTCCCAAATTTCATGAACAAGACTGACCTCTTTCGCTACAGATTCTGAATGCGACAAATGGTCACGAAAAGCCAACGTATCACGTCCTCAGAATTTCGTCTGAGTGTCTTCGAGGTATCGTGGACCTTTCTCTTCCTTTTCTTCGGCGCTTCCTGGAGACATGATGCTCATTCCGGAAAAGAGACCGATGAAGCCAACAGCATGCGACGTCAAAACATCGACATCGGATTCTACAAATCCTACCCAATGGTTGACGATGACCAAAAGCCCGAGGACCATGGTGAGCAGTGCAACGATTGGACGTAATCCTTGTGGAATCATGACCAAACTAACAACATCATGTTTATGATATTATTCTTCAAAGCAGACGGTAGATTCTACACCTCGATGAAACGGCGACTTGATATATGAAAGCAAAGTCGCCAAAACGCTCGAATGAGGTTTGAACATGGGTAGAGGACTCTTTGCAGGTGCAAAAATGGCCAAGGACCGCCAAAAGTTTCGTTGGTCTGACCGACGTTACAAGAAGCGTATGCTCAAATCTCGCGCCAAGCACGACCCACTTGCTGGATCTACGCAAGCCAAGGGTATCGTTGTCGAAAAGGTCGGTATCGAAGCCAAACAACCAAACTCAGGGATTCGCAAGGCTGTCAAAATTTCACTCATCAAGAACGGAAACAAATTGACTGCATTCGCTCCCGGTGACGGTGCAATCAACTTCATCGATGAACACGATGAAGTCATGGTCGAAGGTATCGGTGGACGCATGGGTCGTTCATACGGAGATATTCCCGGTGTCCGCTACAAGGTCATTCAAGTCAATGGCGTATCCCTCGATGAAATGGTTCGAGGACGTAAGGAGAAGCCAGTTCGCTGAGGTGTTTGTGATGTCAGAAGAAACAGTCGTCGACGAACGCCCTATCGCTGGGATTGGAACACTTGTCTTTGGAAAGTGGGATGCAGCTGAAGTTGTCTGCAACGATCCAGGTCTTGCACCATATGTTAACCTCACAACTGTCGGTGTACCACACACAGGTGGCCGACATGCAAATATGTGGTTTGGAAAGTCCAAACTCAGTGTTGTTGAACGCTACATCAACAAACTCATGCGAACCGGTGCGTACACTGGAAAGAAGCAATCCGCCATGAAGGCCTTTGAAAGTGCACTCGATGTACTCGCAGAACGCCGTGGCATGAATCCGTTGCAAATTTTCGTCGATGCGATCTGCAACGCTGCACCTATGGAAGAGATTACACGAATCAAGTTTGGTGCAGTCTCTCAACCAAAGGCTGTTGACTCATCTCCATCTCGACGACTCGATGTTGCGTTGAAGAACCTCGCCAAGGGTGCTCAGCAAGGAACCCACAAGTCCAAGCGAACGCTCCAACAGTGCATCATCAACGAGCTCAACAAGGCTTCCGAAGGCGATGCAACTTCCTTTGCTGTTGCAAAGAAAGAAGAAGTTGAGCGAATCGCTGCATCCGCTCGATGAAACCGCATACGGCGACGAATTTCGTCGAACTTTTGCGACTCACTTAAGAACCCCATTCAAGTGGGCGAAATGAACCAGACAGGTGGACACCATGGGACGAAAAGAAGACAACATCAAAAAGGCAACAGAAGTCATGCACATTCTTCCACAGATTCGAAATCTGTGCATTGCTGCGCACATTGATCACGGTAAGACAACACTCTCTGACAACTTGATCGCTGGAGCTGGTATGATGTCCAGTGATTTGGCTGGTGCTGCCCGTGTTCTCGATTTTGATGAACAAGAATCAGCACGTGGTATTACCATCAACGCTGCATCTGCTTCAATGGTTCACGCTGTTGACGACACAGACTATCTCATCAACCTCATCGATACACCAGGTCACGTTGACTTCGGTGGTGACGTTACTCGTGCTATGCGTGCTGTCGATGGTTGTTTCATTCTCGCTTGTGCTGTTGAAGGACCAATGCCTCAAACTGAGACGGTTGTACGCCAAGCACTCAAAGAGAAGGTCAAGCCTGTACTGTTCATCAACAAAGTCGACCGACTCATCAACGAGTTGCAAGTCACTCCAGAGGACATGATGAACCGATTCCAAGAGACCATTACCAAGGTCAACAAGCTCATCAAGCAATTCGCTCCAGAAGAATTCAAGAAAGAATGGCAAGTAAGCGTCATGGACGGTACTGTAGCCTTCGGTAGCGCATACCACAACTGGGGAATCACCATCCCTTACATGAAGAAGTCTGGTGTATCCATGACCGACATCTTCCAATATTGTAACGATGAGAAGCAAAAGGAACTTGCTCAAGCGGCACCTGTTCACGAAGTTCTCCTCGATATGGCTGTCACAAAACTGCCAAGCCCAGTTGAAGCGCAACCATACCGTATTCCAAACATCTGGACTGGCGATCTTGAATCTACAATCGGTAAGGCCATGATGGCTTGCGATCCTGAAGCAGAACTCGCTATGATGATCACCAAGATTTGGATGGACCCTCACGCTGGAGAAGTTGCTGTTGGTCGAATCTATTCAGGTGCTATCTCACAAGGTGAATCTGTCTTCGCCATCGGTGCTGCAAAGCCTGAGCGTGTTCAGCAAGTCAGTATGATGGTCGGCGGTGATCGAATTACAGTACCAAAGGTCGTTGCTGGAAACATTGCAGCGATTACAGGTATTCGAAGTGCAGCTGCTGGTGTCACGCTTTCTCGTGACAAGGACTTCACTCCGTTCGAAGCTATTCGTCACTACTCCGACCCTGTCGTTACCGTTGCTGTCGAGCCAAAGAGCATGAAGGACCTTCCAAAGTTCATTGACGCTCTTCGCTCACTTGCAAAGTCTGACGCATCCCTGCAAGTTACAACCAACCAGGAAACCGGTGAAGCATTGCTTGCTGGTATGGGAGAACTTCACCTTGAGATTACCGTTTATCGGATTGAGGAAGAACAGAACATCAAGGTCAGTGTCAGTCCACCAATCGTTGTTTATCGAGAAGGTATTCAAGGAACAAACCGAGGAAATGCATTCGAAGGCAAGTCACCAAACCGACACAACCGTTTCTACTTTGAAATCGAAGCATTGCCTGATGAAGTCGTTGGCGCTCTGCGCAACGGCGACCTTGGCGATGGTCCAGTTCGTTCAAGCGATGCAAAGGAGACCGGAAACAAATTCGGTGAACTTGGCATGGACAAGGATTTGATGCGAAAGATCTACGCTATCAACGGAACTAACGTTCTCGTTAACGATACCAAGGGTATTCAAGGACTCCACGAAACTCGTGAGTTGATCATTGAAGCCTTCAACGAAGTGTGTGCAAAGGGACCGATCGCTGATGAGCCTGTTCAAGGTATGTTCGTTCGTCTCACTGATGCAAAGTTGCACGAAGACGCAATCCACCGTGGACCTGCACAAACCATTCCTGCAGTTCGAAACGGAATCAAGGGTGCAATGATGCGAGCCAAGACCGTTCTACTCGAACCAATGCAGAAGGCATTCGTCTCCGTACCAAACGATTGGCTTGGACAAGTCACTCGTGAAGTCACCAACCGACGTGGAATCATCGAAGACATGCCAAGTGAAGGCGATGTAACCACCGTTGTTGGTGTTCTACCAATCGCTGAAACCTTTGGTTTCTCCAACGATATCCGTGCAGCTTCACAAGGACGTGCAGTTTGGAACACTGAGAACCTCGGATTCGAGATGCTTCCGCCTCAACTGTTCAACAAGGTTGTTGGTGAAATCCGAACTCGAAAGGGATTGAAGCCTGAACCAAACCCAGAATCCTACTATTCTGATTGAACATGATTCAAGGATCAGTTGTTGGCCTTTTTGCAACGACTGTTGGTGGCGTTCCCAAGCCATTGGTTGAATCCATTGAAGTGGAAACACATGGAATTAAGGATGAAATCATTCGAGATAAGAAACACCATGGTGGTGCAGAAAAGGCCGTATGTCTTCTTTCCCAAGACGTTCTTCAACAACTCCAAAACGATGGCCATCCAATTGCAGGTGGTAGTACGGGAGAGAACATTCTGATCAATGTTCCATTTGAATCACTTCAACCAGGCGTTCAACTCAAGTTTCATGAGGTTGAACTTGAGATTACAATGGCCGCATCTCCATGCAAAACCATTGGTGATTCCTTCATCGATCAAAACTTCAACGAATTATCGAATAAAAAATACCCAGGAAGGACACGTTGGTACGCTCGTGTGCTTGTTGAAGGGGTTATTCATCAAGATGAATCGGTGACCATCAACTCAAACGCTTGAGTTGTAAATCCGTAAGTTCACGCAATGCAATCATTGCAGGACCATCGGGTAATCGGTCAAGGCACGAATGCGCATGTTGATGATACTCATTCGCCTTTGTTCGAGCATACTCGATTGAACCCAATTCATCGAGTGCTGCAATACCATCTTGAATCATCGCTTGGCTCGCTTCCTCGCATTTTCCAAGTACGGAAGTGAGTCTTGTTTTCACATCAGATTCGGGTTGTGATAATGCGTGAATGACCATCAGGGTTTGTTTGCCTTGTGCAACATCCGATCCTGTTGGCTTTCCAAGTGTTGCTGAATCCGATAAAACATCGATCAGATCATCCATTAACTGGAAGCAAAGACCGACTGAGCGCCCCCATTCTGCCATACATTCGATGACTTCTTCATCAGCACCTGCAACACGTGCGCCAATTTCTGCACAAATATGGAACATGACCGCTGTCTTTCCTTCAATCATCTCCAAATATTCCGCTTCAGTGACTCGATCTCGGGTTTCAAATTCAATATCCAATTGTTGACCTTCTGAAACTCGTCGAACCATCCAAGCAATCCGATTCACGAGCGATGGAATGTCATGAAGTTCGATGTTTGCAGACATCACCAATCGTTCAAAGGCGATTGCGAGCATTGCATCACCTGCATTGATGGCTGTCGGCATATCGTATTCGATATGGACTGCATTCCGTCCACGACGAATTTCATCATCATCCATGATATCATCATGAACCAGCGTAAAGTTGTGAATCGTTTCAATAGCAGCACCAATATCGAGGAGACCTGAATGCGTATCACCTACTGCACGACCAACGAGCCATGGTAGCGTTGCACGCATTCGCTTCCCGCCACCTTCAATCAAATGCATCATCGCTGCAGCCAAACGGTCATGGCGTGATGCAGTCAAACTCTCAACAATTCGTCGTTCGATAAATGGTCGAACTTCGTTGATGCTTGTAAGCAAGTCCGCCCCCTCAGCATTTGGAAGCATATGCGTAACATCACCCATATCATGTATGCGTCCATCTTGCAGTGCTTCACATGCATCTTTGTTGCCAACAGCATTCCACCAGTCTTTGTTCATCAAACGGGCAGCAATACAACGGAACCATGGAGCAATAATTTCACCGCTCACCTCATCAACCAACATCGATTCTAATTCATCAGCATCCACCCATTTGATGGATGAGACTTCATTTGGATTAGGATGCACCTCAACATCTGCTTGAATCATCAAAATATGATCAATTTCTCGTTCGATCCAATCTGGATTCATCCGTGCAGAATACATCATTTTGGTAATGAAGTGAAAATCTTCGATAGGAACAGATGAAGGAGATATACCGAGTTCTTGTTCAAGCTTACGAATGGCTGCAATCTTTACGCCACGAGCATTGGTCTCATCCATTTCGTCCTCGCTTGCAAGTGGATGTGAGCAACAGGAATTCGCCCAAACACTCGGAAATGTAATCTTGTCATGCGCCCGTTGTTGCAAGAGTAATTTGCCTTCCATATTGAACAACAAGACGCTAAACGCTCGATGGAGACTTCCCGATTGATAATGGCTGTCTGCTTTACTGATTGGACCAACGACAACGTCGTATTCATCAACTTGCAAAACGGCTTCAGCCATCATACTTGCTTGGGTTGAATCCGAAGACTGAGCCTCCATCAAACTGGAAACGTTATTGTCGATGTCCGCTTCTGGAACATTTCCGCTTGCATAGTTCGACATATGAGCCCCAATCTGTCTTTGAAGAGGCGCTACATAGACAGTTCGCTTGTAAATTTAGAAATTTTACCGTCGAATGGACCAATTCTTTCTGCCAAGTCCTTCGAGAGCCGTACCCGTCAATCCACCCCAGAGCAATGGTTCATCAATTTGGAAATAGAACAATGGAAGCATCACCAAGAAGGCGATAATCCAATGATGCAACCATATGGATCTGGTACGTATGTGAAACTTGATGTTTTCAGTCAACCAACGCACGATTGCAAAACCGAGAACGATACCCAATGAGTACAATGCAAAATCCATTTCTTCACCTCATGGTAAAATCGTTGTTCCTCGCCAAGGTTCTTGACGAAGCAAAGAAAGGATCCTCGATGGATGCTCCCCGTTGATAAGATAAACACCGATTCCTGATTGTGCAACCAAATGACCTCGCATGATTTTCAAACCAATACCGCCTGTCACATCAATATCCGATTGATGAAGGCCCTCATAGTTGACATCTGGAGACCAGTGTTCGATAAGATCTTCATCAGTTGCAATGTGAGGAGGTACCTTGAGCAAACCATCAACGCCACCCATCGCAAAGATGAGTGCTTCAATAGCTGGAAGTTCCAAGGCGAGTCTTGCTACAAGATCATCTCCTGAAAGAATACCAAACTTGCGATCATCATCCACATCGACGACATCTCCAAACGTAACGTGGACGATGGAAGAATCTGAATCTGAGAAATGATCCAAGGAACCCGAGAAGGTAGGGCCCAAATTCGTAGCCCATTGGTGCGGAGGATGTGTTCGCACTTCAAATCCAACATTTTCCAATTCTTTAACTATGATTGAATTTAATGTGAGCATATCATTACGTACTTGACTAACAGCCTCTTCTTGAGATGAGCAAGCATCACCTGGATGTTCCATATCAGGAATGAAACCCTCATTCAATCGCCACCGTTTTGCTTTGAGATGCCCAAATGAACCTGCACCATGAACAAGAATCGTTTGGATACCATCGTCTGAGATCGATTTCATAACTGCACAAAGGTTCTGAATTATTTCTAAATGAGCGACGCATTCTTCATCTTTTTTGGTGATGAGAGCGCCACCGAATTTCATGACGACTCGCCTCACCATGATTCACCCAAGAATCGTACCTTCATGAGTGTGCCTACAAAACACAGGATTCAATAGTCTGCGGTGGTTGAGAGAACCATGAGCGAGGAAGGGCCAACGCTTGATTCATTTCTGCGTCATCTTCAGACGGAAGTCGAAGCGGCACGAGAAATCTCTGATCGAATCGAACGCGATGAGCGACTTCTGCAACTTGAATCATCGATTCAGGAGGCGATTATCTTCGCCAATCGATACAACGAACTACAAAATCAAGGCGTTGATCCACTTCTCCTCGTTGATCCAAAAGTTCAGCAAGAGCGACCTGCTCCTCCTGCTACCAAGGGACAATCGATTCTTCTCGGTTCATCGACCTGTACGAAATGTGGAGCACTTCTCGAAGCTGACCTCGACTTCTGCCCAGCGTGTGGAGCAAAGAAGTAATCACTCTTCTTCTTCACGTTCCCAACGTGCTACTGTGTCAGTGATCATTGGGTCATCATCACCGACTCTGTAGAGGTATTCTGGAGGAACCTCGTCGGTCAAGAAAACTGTTTTTCCTGCACGATAGATGGTGTGTCCATCAGCAACTGCACGGACCGTGTCGACTTCGATGATTGCAGGACGATCGATACGGACATGACCTGCTTCCATAGCGTTGACAATGGTCTTCGAAAGGTGAATGTGGTTACGTGGACCTGATGTGATGCCAAGTTGAACAATGGCTTCTGCCTCATTTGGATCACATGGCCAATACAATGCTTCTGGGATTTCATCGGTTGGCAAATCGAGTTCGATTTCGATGGAATGACCGTATGTGGCTCGAATCATCTCACCTTCGACTTGGTATCGTCCCTTCTCATCAGCATTGGCAATGGCCTCAAAGTGCCATCCTCGGAGCCAGTGGTAGTGGCGACGTTGCCCTGAAATGGAGTCAGCAAGCTCTCGAGTACTCACCCAACCATTGATGTCCATTTCGACATTGAACTTCTCAGGTGCATGTCGCAGGACTAGCGCAAGCATTCGACCAAGACTTCCTGCTTCTCGGTCACTCATGATGAATTTTCCTTCATCGTTGCAGACGTGACAGTTTGTTCCTGTGAAGAACCCATTGTTTATTGAGCATGTACGAAGTCGACACTGGCGCAGCATGTTCGTGGCTATCACCACCCATTGATGAACCCTACGGGTGTTTTGACCGACTCAATCAAATGCTTGATTCGATTGGAGAGCGCATGGTCGATGTTGCAATGGTCGGTGCTGGCCAAACAAAGTTCGGCAATCATCCTCTCGGATTGAAGGGGATGTGGGCAGAGGCGATTGAAAAGGCCATGCTGAGTGTCGATCATGGTTTTCAATCCAGCGATGTGGAAGAGGCGTTTATTGGCAGCATCGCTTTTGGTGGCTCGCAACTTGGGAATACGGCAGCACTACTAACCGAACATTCAGGAATGGAAGGTGTAAGTGTTCGACGAGTCGAGAATGCCTGTGCTTCCTCAGGATTTGCACTTCGTGATGCATGGATGGCCATCAAGAGTGGACAAGCTGACATCGTCGTCGCTGGAGGAATCGAGAAGATGAACGATTTGTCGACATCAAGGAAACGTTACTGGTTGGGCGTTTCTGGCGATACAGAATGGGAACGTCTCGCAGGCTTGACGTTTCCAGGAACCTATGCGCTTACCGCTCGAAGATACTTCCACGAATTCGATTCAACACACGATGACTTGGTTCATGTTTCTGTGAAAAATCATATGCATGGTTTTGAGAATGAAGTTGCACATTTGCGAAAAGAGGTTTCCTTTGACAAAGCAAAATCAGGATTCATGGTTGCAGATCCACTCACACTTTACGACTGTTGCCCAACGTCCGATGGCGCATCTGCTGTCATCCTCGTCGCAGACCACCTTGCCCACAAATTCACCGATACGCCTGTTTGGGTCAAGGGTTCAGGGGCAGGTTCAGACCATCTGGCCTTGCATGACCGACCCAGTCTTACACAACTGCGAGCAACACAATCTGCTGCGTCAAAAGCCTACAGAACGGCTGGAGTTTCAGCGTCCGATATCGATTTGGCCGAAGTCCATGACTGTTTTACCATCGCAGAAGTCTTGGCCACGGAAGACCTTGGATTCGCAGGACGTGGACTTGGAGGGGCGTTCGCTCGAGAAGGAGAAGGTCGACGAAACGAGGGAAGCGTCACCATCAATGCGAGTGGCGGACTTAAATCAAAAGGCCATCCTCTCGGAGCGACGGGAACTGGTCAAGCTGTTGAAGTGTTCAAACAATTGCGACATCAAGTCGAACCTGGTCGACAGGTACGTGACGCAGAAATTGGTTTGACACACAATGTCGGTGGATCGGGTGCAACCTGCGCAGTCCACGTATTCGGGAGGCAGCGATGATGTCCATCGCAANCATATCCGATGGTGGCAAGCACTTCGCTTGCAGCCATTACGGTGGACTCTGGCCCGGTCCAGATGGAGATCGTTTGACGATTCTGCTTGCTCTCTTGAAACAATTACCTGCAGATTCAGTCAATATTCACATGTTTGAGGACTTCCTCGACTTTTCACCGAGTGTAAGCGTTGAAGAAATCATTGAATCGAGTACGGATTGGCAAGTTGATGATGAAGCNGGTTTGTACATTCACACAAGCCAAAACGATTACATTGTTGCGATAACAACTTCAGAGGACGAACCAACCTGGCCTTCGTTCGATTCAATACCGTACGACGATGATATNAAATCTCANCTTGAAGACCAATGGAAGATTGAGGTTGAGGGCGTAAGCCAAGGTGCCTACGTCTCCCAAGCACAGCACACGATTGCTACACCATCGCGTCTTGGTTTGAAAGCTCAGATTGATCAAGATCAACTTGTTTGGCCTCCACGCCAACTCAATCAAGCAGGTGAACGAATGCAAGAATCAACTGCTAAACTCTCCGACATCGCCACAATCCTGACATGGACTCGCCTCAGTGCAGCAGGAGCGCCTTCAGAATTCTCAGGTCGTGCCCCGATACTCGGAGGTGTTTCAACCGTCTTGGTTGAATTCAAGGAAGGTCCGAAAGGTGTCTTCATGCTCGCAGATGATGAGACAAAGAATCCATGCATCGATGGAATGGTGCGTTTTGAAGTCCGTCGATTGTATGGTCAAGATGGATTAATGCACTACGGTCTGAAAGCAGTCCTTTGTGAATCCTAAAGTTCCGAATAGAATCCTTCATAGGAAGTCTGTTCCGTGGGCGTAGCATGGCTGGTTTTGGTGGCATCCGAAAAGGAAGGAAAGAGGCAGCAGACAATCTCTCCATACAAGAGGAAGGCGACTGTCCTCGTTGCGGAGGCGAAAGTCAACCTTCAACCATGGAAGGCTATCTGGTATGTTCTCGCTGCTCATATGAGTGGGCGGATCCAAATCATGTGTCGAAAAAAGTCCGAGGACCACCACCGAACCATCGCCGTGATAACGAACTGATTCAAGAGTTCAAAGCTGAAATGGAACGAGGCGATTTGAAGGGCATTCTCGGCGTCGATTCAAACCTATCCGATGCACAAGAACAATCGCTCAAGCGTCTGGAAGACAAGTGGATGAGTGGTATGCAAGGCCATTACAATGCTGCATCGGAAGATCGTAAGCCACTCATGATCAGTTTCGATGATGATGATAACATTGTTTCGACTGAGGTTGCTGCATTGACCATCGTCTCCAATGGATTCGACGGTGGTGAAGAAATCCGACTGGAATACCCAGGCATTGGTACTGAATTCTATTCATACAATGAGCGAAGCCCGACAGGATGGAAGCGTGGACGAAGCAGTGAAGAAACAGCTCGATCAATTACCAATGTGATCAACCGCTCCTCTCGACTTGTCTATGCAAATCTTGATGGAAACCGTATTTCATTTGAATTAAGAGATGATAAATTAAAACCTGAATCATTGGTTCTTTTTGTCGATGATCCAGGAGGCCAAGATATCGTTGCCGAGAAAGGTGGCGTTAAACTTGATTTCCGTGATGTCAACGTATTGGAAGATTACAGAAACGTCATCCAACTCGTACTCGAGGATGGCATTATTTCTCCGAGCGAAGATCAAATGATGTGGGTCATGCGACAACAAATCGGTGTAACTGAAGAACAACATGTTGCATTGGTACAGGAAATCTTTGGAAGTAATGCACTCAAGGAGTGTCCAAATTGCAATCAAATGGCAGAACTCTATCCAGAGTATTCGGCATGGTATTGTCAACCGTGTGAAAGTTGGCTCTAATCANTGTTCTATAGAATTTACTTTGCTATAAATCACGGTNAATTTTTGCGAACGTGAGCGAGGGATGCTTCATAAGGTGGACGGTGTTCCGCTAGAATGGCGAACGCTATGACAGAAGATGTATTGTATATTGGAATTGACTTGGGAACTTTCCGCTCGGTCATGGTCTCCTCTGGAAACCACGAAGAAGAAGAACTCACTGTAATTGGAACACCGAAAGATCCAATCGCACGAAATTTCCTCAAGCGAGATGTTTTGTTCGGGGAAGATGCGTTGAAGAATCGACTTGCGCTCAACCTCTACCGACCACTCGAATTGGGTGTCATCAAGGATACGGTTGAAGACCGACAATTCATCGCTCACTTCATTACTCACCTCATTGGCTTAGCTGACCCTGAAGACCACGATCGTGTTGTCGCAGTCATTGGAGCACCTGCAGAAGCAAGTCACGTCGACAAAACTGCGATTTTCGATGCAGCTGCTGGTAGCGTCAACGCTGCAATGATTATCTCCGAACCATTTGCAGTAGCATACGCACTCGACATGATTGAGCACACACTCGTTATCGATATCGGTGCTGGTACAACCGACCTTTGTCGTGTCTACGGAACAATCCCAGGCCCTGGTGACCAAATGCACACGGGCTATGCTGGTGATTACGTCGATGCGCAAATCATCAAGGAAGTTCAATCCAAGTACAACGGTGCACAAATCACCAAGGACATGGCTCGACGCTGGAAGGAACAGTATTCCTTCGTTTCCACATCCACACCCGATGAGCCGATTATGGTCGACTTTTCCATTGAAGGAAAGGCCATGAATCTCGATATCACGGATTGTGTTCAGCGTGCTTGCGAATCCATCGTTGACCCAATCGTTGAGAACGTCAAGCAACTCATTGCAGACTCCAACCCAGAATACCACGACCAATTCCGACGAAACATGGTTCTCGCTGGTGGCGGATCTGGAATTCGTGGACTCGGTGCACTCATCGAGCGCCGACTCTCCGACATGGGTGATGTGAACGTTCACGTCGTCGACGATCCTGTTCGACTCGGTGCAATGGGCGGTCTTCGCTTGGCTATGGAAGTTCCAGAAGAAATGTGGAAGAACCTCACCCTCGCATCACGCTGAGTTGTTTCTATGAACAAGGGACTAGCCATTACTGGCGGCGTCTTGTTGTTTGTATCAATTCTTGTGAATGTTATCTCACTCGCAAGTGTCATCGATTATCGTCCCACGGACGAGAACATCCTTCACGATACATCGAAAGATGGTACAACCTTCGAATATGACGGAGATGCAACGACTATGGAAGTTTTTGCCAAGGGAGATCAAATCAACTGCAATACATTCGAGGTATCAGTAAACGACTATACGGGCCAGAATGTCTTCTTCCAAAATTGTGAAGGCACAAGTCACCCCTCGTACACATATCTTGGTGACTTATCAGACATTGCTGCNGGAAGTTACAACATAACTTCTGATGGCGATATTGTCATCGTCGATGCGAGCGAGGTGATTCTACCTGCGTTTGGTTTGTGTGGAGGAAGTGTTTGCTGTTTGCTTGGACTGATCCTCCTCATCGTTGGATTGGTCAGTGGACGTAAACCACCACAGGTTGTGCTTCTTCAACAACCAGGTGGTCAAGTCTATCAACCGAATCAAACAACGGTTCAGCAATACATTCCCCCTGCTATGCCTGTTCAGAATCCCCAATCTCAATCCACGGTTATCCAACAGGAGACCACGCAAGANGGNATGCCGATGTATCAATCCGATTTTGATGGATTTTCGTTCGAACATAAGAAAGACGAATGAGGAAGAATATGATTACGAAAGATTCTCGAGTCGTCATTCTAACCGGTGCTGGAATTAGCGCTGAATCTGGGATTCGAACGTTTCGTGATTTCAATGGACTTTGGGAAAATCATCGTATTGAGGAGGTTGCAACACCGGAGGGTTGGGAAGCAAACCCTCAACTGGTGTGGGATTTTTATCAACAGCGAAGGCGACAATTGTTCGATGTTGAACCCAATCCCGGACACCGAGCACTCGTAGATCTTGAACAATATCTCGACAATTTTCTTTTAGTTACGCAGAATGTTGATGATTTGCATGAACGAGCAGGATCGAACAATCTCATCCACATGCATGGTGAACTTGCAAAGTTACGATGTGAATCTTGTGCATCAGTAGAAGAGATGATGGAGGCAGAGCACCTTGGTGAGAATTTCCTCACTTGCATGCAGTGTGAGGGGCGAATGCGTCCACACATCGTTTGGTTTGGTGAGATGCCAATGCAAATGCCTGAAATCGAAGATGCATTGGCGGAATGTGATGTGTTCATTGCGATAGGAACGAGTGGACACGTCTATCCAGCAAGCGGTTTCCTCCATACAGCTCGAAGACTTGGAGCCCATACGATTGGCATCAATCTTGATCCACCCGAAAACNTGTACTTTTTTGATGAATTCTTTCAAGGAAAGGCTGGAGAAATTCTACCATTGCTCGTTGAACGATGGACCAAGGCATGAGTATTTCTAACAAATGAACAGTGAAAATGGAACGGGCCCCCTCTGTATTGAGGGGTGTTGCATGGGTACGGTCGAATAGGGCGGACTGCGACCCCTTGTGGATGACTTCCAATTTTATATGGGTAGTATCATGTAACCCTCGTGACCATATCCTATTAGATCGAGTAAGTATTACAAACAAGGTCCCTGTCTACAACACAATGGACGAACAACCCAAACCGACCATCAAGATTCCAGGTTTGCTGAATCAATTTGATGTTGTGACATCTCATGTAGATCCTGTTCACAACATGGATACACAACTACGGGTGTTTTTAGAAGATGATTATC
>PBET01000002.1 GCA_002719815.1 Methanobacteriota archaeon
GTGTGTACATCCATGAAGCACTCGGCCACCCATGTGAAGCGGACCTCGTGGCCGCTGGTGATTCATGCCTTGATGGAAAACTTGGTCAGAAAATAGGGAACGATATCGTTACCGTCGTTGATGACCCAACCATGCGAGGAGGATATGGAGCCTATCCAATCGATGATGAAGGCCTCGACGTCCGTGAAAAGACACTCATCAAGAATGGCATTCTCACCGACTACCTCAACCACCGAGAAACTGCGCATCATTTTGGTATCGAGCCGAACGCTGGAGCACGTGCTCAGGACGGTCTGCATCATCCACTTGTCCGAATGTCGAACACGATGATCATGGGTGGATCGTACACCGATATTGACGAACTTGCTGAGGACATTCAGTACGGTGTCTATGCATGCGGTTCACGTGGAGGTCAAGTCGATACAGGACGAGGCTCATTCCAGTTCGCTGCACAGGAAGCCTATCTTATCGAAAATGGAGAAATTACAACACCATTACGAGATGTGAGTGTAAGCGGTCTGACTCTGCAAATTCTCAACGATGTTGACGGATTGACCAAGGATGCAAAACTTGCAAGCCCTGGTTTCTGTGGGAAAGGCCAAACCGTTCCTGTCGGAGACGGTGGACCAATCATGCGTATTCGTGAAGCACTGGTGGGATGATCGATGATTCCAGATGATGCCATTGAACGGCTTCTTGAAGGATGCCAATCCATTGCAAAGCAATGTGAAACACAAGGAATTCAAGAATGGGAAATCGTAGCATCACAAGGTTATGGACGTTCATTGGACATAGAAGCAGGTCGAATTTCTCTCGCTTCTGGTGGTGGCGAGGGAGGCTTTGGAGTTCGAGTCTTACAGAATGGACGCTACGGCTATGCGCATCTCGTGGATCCAAGCGGTGCAGAACATGCTGTTTCTGAAGCGCTTTCCATTGCCAAGGCAAGCCCAAAAATCGAAGATTTTTCACTTCCAAATGCAAAAGATGCATCACCCGTTGAAGGCATGCGTGACGATGCTATCCTCAACCTCTCTGCAGATGATTTGTTGACACAAGGTGATGCTATCATCTCCGAAGTTGCATCACTTGACAAGCGAGCTATGGTCATTGGTGGAGGTGTCGGTATCGGAGCAGAAGCAGGAGTCATGCTTTCCAGTGAAGGTGTTGAAGCCTCTGGAATCACCACATCACATGGCCTTGGTGTTCAGGTTTCGATTGAAGAAGACGGACAAATGACGAGTTCGTGGGAAAGTTGTTCATCTCGAAAACTCATGGATGGTATTCCATCCTGTGTTCCAATGGCTGTTGAATGGGCACAGAAGACGCGTGATCCAATATCGGTCGAATCACAAGCAGTCGATACGGCGGTNTTGATGACTCCACAAGGTATCAGCTCCCTGTTTTCAAACATTATTCGACCCTCAATTTTAGGNGAACGNATGGTTCGAAAAGAATCATATTGGTCTGAGAAAATGAACGAAACCGTTCTTGATTCGCACCTCACCNTGCTCGATAATCGAAGGTTGGAAGGCGGCTTTGCATCANCATCCCGAGATGGTGAAGGCGTACCAACCTCTTGCCATACCATCGTTGAAAACGGTGTTCTTCGAAAGATGATCTGGTCGACACGAGATGCTGCCAAGAATGTGGCTGAAGGTCGTATTGATTCTGCAACAACCACCGGTTCGGCCTCAAGAGGAAGCCACATGTCACCGCCGACAACGGGTTGTGGTGATGTGCAACTCCTCTCATCAAACAAGGCACAATCAAGAGATGAATTGATTCAAACAATGGGTGAAGGCTACATTGTCCACAGTGTTATGGGTGCACACACAGCAAATCCTACGAGTGGCGATTTCTCGGTAACGACGAGCACAATCCTCCGTGTTGAAGATGGTGAGATTATTGGTGCTCTGAAACAAGCTGGTGTTTCTGGAAACTTGTTCAAGGCAATTTCAAACAACGTCCACCTCGGCATGCCATCAACATCTGGTGGCGTCTCGAGTACGGGAAGCAATCACCTTTCTGACATTCTTTTCACACAAGGAATGAGGATTAATCCGGCCTGAATTCAAGAGGGNATTGTTTATCACCCCTCGTCATTCTTGTTCTGTTCCATGGAGGTCATGGGAGTGTATCGTCTTCACCAATCCGCACAAAAGCCCGTCGCCTGTTCTCCGCACAGGCTCAATCAAAACAACACGCCTGGCGGAGGTGAACTTCATGAGCGGTGATGATCGATACGAGGATCACATCTCTGCTGTTCTTCAGGAATGCCCTGGTGTTGAACGAGATGAAGTCAGGTCAGCNTTCCAAAAGTACGAGGAAGAATTCTTCATTCCACCACAGGATGCAATTCGCTCGATTATTCGACGCTTCAAGAGTGAAACGGATGCACAACCTACAGCAACCGCAAGAACGGGCCAGTCAAATCGGCAAACGAAGAAAGTCAGCCGTCTGTCTGAATTGAAATCAGATGATCGTGATATCGAGATTGAAGTTGAAATCGTCTCACACAATGTTCGCGAACAAATGATACGTGGTGAATCAAAATCGATCGCCTTTGGTCTGCTTGAAGACGACCCTTGGCAAGAGGGAAGTGGAGAGAGAACACGTTGGGAATACAAAGACTGGGGGAACAACAGCAACATCACCCCAGGTTCTGTCGTACGCATCGAGGGAGCCTCCGTGAACGAGTATCAAGGAAGAATGTCCCTCAACATCAATCAATCATCCCGAATCGCTGTTTTGCGAGAAGGAAGTCGGCCTGTCGTTGCTCCTGGAGAGCCTGTTGACATCTCTGATTTACCAAGCGATGGGTATGTCTGCATCGTTGGCCGCTTGATGTCCTCTCGTCCTGATCAAATTCATCGCCGAGACGGAAGCGGTAGCATCGATGTGGTTCGTGGCCGACTCGCGGATGAGTCCGGCGCCATTGGATTCCTCTCTTGGGAGCCATTCGAATTTGAGGTCGGCACACTTCTCAAGATTGACGGTGCGCAAGTCAAAACATTCCGTGATACGCCTGAGTTGAATTTTGGCCGTACCACCAAAATTGAACCCTTCCACGACGCTTCCTTTGCTGACACTGATTCGCTTAAGGAAGGCATGGTATCAACAATAAGCAAACTTCGAGATGGTTCGAAAGATGTTGAAATCGTTGTTAATATCACATCGTGGGAGAAGCGTACCTTCACCAAAGAAGGGCAAGAGCGCCACCTTTGGTCTGGACAAATTGCAGATCCAACAGGGCAATGCCGTGTGAGTGCTTGGACCGAACTTCCAATCGATCCCTCCGCACTACCCCTCACGGTCCGTATCACAGATGCTCGTGTTCGTGCTTGGCAAGGTATTCCCGACATTACCATCGACCGTGAAGACCAATTAACAATTCTCGAGGAAACACCATGGGAAGGCGAACTCGACCTTGAAAATCTCAAGATTGAGGTGCCTCTTGATGAACTCGTATCCGGACCAAGTCGAGTTGGTATTTCAACCAAAGGAACAATCGTGTCCGTACGAGAAGACTCTGGCACCATCATGCGATGCCCAGAATGTCGACGCGTCCTTCGCGAAGGGCAGTGCTTTGAGCATGGAGCTGTTGAAGGAAAGGAGGATGTTCGCCTGCGGTTGGTTCTCGATGACAAGGCAGCAACGTGCGCACTGCTCATCTCCAAAGACGCTGCACTGGCCCTACTGGAAACCGACCACGCAACAATGGTTGACGAGATACAAGCGAATGGCTCGATGGCGTATGTTCAATCGATTCGAGATAAGTTACTCGGGTGTGAATTGGATGTCACCGGGCGCATCATCAATGATGGGCAAGGAGCGATGATTCTCTGCGATGGTGCTACGTTCTCAACAACCGACACTGGATTGAAAGCGACCGAACTTCGTGCACAATGGGGGTTGCAATGATGACGCCATCACGACAAATTCAACGTCAACCTGCTTGGTTCATGCTGGCCTCTGAGTTCGGAGAATCCACGCTCAACGAGAAGGGATCAGGCGAATTCGACCCAACATTTGTCATTACAAAATTGGGAGCAAAAGTCAACCGTGTCATCGTTTCTGGCCTTGTCGAGCGCCTCGAATTGCGAGAAACGAGCAACGGCTCACAAATGTATCAGGGCCAGTTGCGCGATCCCTCTGGTCTTCACTACTTCTCCGTTGGCGAGTATGCATCCGAGTCCATGCGGGAATTCATCGTACAATTACTCGACAAGGTCGATTCTGGTGAACCAGTCTTGTTGTCGATGACTGCCAAAGCCCGTTGGTATCAAACAGATGAAGGAGCGGTTTACACATCCTTGCGCCCCGAAGAAGCTGCGATTGTTTCTCGTGATCGATATGCATCTTGGTTGGTTCGTGCATGTGATGCCACACTTGAACGGCTTGATCAGCACCAAAAATCCTTGAGTTGTGAACCGACCAGGGAAGCGATGCTCAAGGGAGGCATCAACAAGGAACTCATTGACGGTCTTCTCGCAGCACAAGCACATTATGGCCAAATCGATACCGAAGGCTATCGACTCAATGTCATGCAAGCATTGGACATTGCTGAAGGGAAAATGGCTGCTGCTACGACAGCCCCGCCCAAACTCAATCTCTCTGAACCTACTTCTGAAGACGAATCCGAAGGAGATGGGGAAGACCTCCAAGCTGTCATTTTGGAATGCATCCAGGCAATGGATAATGGTGAGGGCGTTGATTTCGAATCCTTGGTCCGTAATCTTGGAGCAAGGGGATTCAGTCGTGAACAGTCGGAAGCCGAACTCGATTCAATGAGCGATGAGGGCATCTTGCACGAACCTCGATTTGGTTGGTTCAAGATTGTAGCCTGAGCGAATTGTTCCATTACATTCAAATCTTGCCTTCCCCCTCAATCACATAGGGGTCATCATGGCAGGCATGGATTTCTTCATTCGACCGGCAACTGGTACAGGTTCTGCAGACTGGATTCGTATTCCAAATGCAGATATTGACGTCAAAATTGCACGTCGCTTAACTCGGACAATTATTCGAGGTGGTGAAGGCGATAATCTCCATGATGAAGGTGCTGAGTCAACCATTTACACCGTTCGAGGAATTCTTTCGATCGATGATTACAAGAAGATTCTGAAGATGTTTCGAACAGGTCAGCCATTNATTCACGATCCGTTTGAAGANCGTGATGTGAAGGTCATTTTTGCTTCCTTGGAATATGAAGGATCGACCGAGAAGTTTGTCTTTGAACTCATTGAAGATGTTATTTGAGGTGGACGTGCATGAGAAAACTTGACGAAAAACGTGAAGTTCTCTATGTTATTCGTGCAATGGATGTTCTCATGTCATCAGGCATTGGTCTCGAAGCCACTGTTCACAGCATTTCTCAGGGTGGTTATGGTGTCATTTCAGAAGATTTTGCCAAAATGATGGAAAATGTTCGCAAGGGAGGGAGGCCACTCGAAAAAGAACTCAAATCCCTCATGAAGAATGTGGAAACTGAAGGGTATCGCCGTCTGCTCAACATCATGCACATGAACATTACACAAAACACAGACATCATTGAAACCTTGAAAAAACAAGGTACACGTATGGAAGAAGAGCGTACAGAGGATGTAAAGAAATACATTGAAGATTTGAGCGGCGTTCCAGAATCACTCCTCTCTATCGGCATGATTGGTCCAATTATTTTGTCCGTATTCGGGCTGTTTCCACAATTGATGGGTGGTGAAGGAATGGGCGATATCATGCCAATTCCCGAGCAATCAACCATCAACGTCATCCTCAACATTGGCCTGTTCATGACACTGCTTGTTATGGTCATGATCGGTGTGAAAACACACACAAAGGATCCAGGATTGTGATACGATGTTGTTCCGTTTCCTCGAATCGTTCAGCAATCAACCAATGATGCTGATGCTTGGAGTTGTTGGTCTCGCCATGATCGGTGGAGGCATTCCCCCAATTCGAGAACGTATCCGACGACGAAAAATCGAAAATGCACTTCCCTCATTCCTCGAAGGTTTATCCGACGAAGTTGGAGCAGGTCTTGGTATCCAAGAGGCAATGCAACACCAAGCAAAATCAGCACCATCTCCACTTGGACCGCTTCTTGAGGAAACACTCAAAGAAAGCCATTCAAGTTCATTCGATGCTGCTCTCTCCAGCTTTGCAACGAAGTCACGTTCTTCGCAAGTTCAACGAGTCATGCACCTCCTTGAAACAGCCATCGAACAAAATGCTCCTCTCCAAGATATTCTCATGAACCTCTCAATGGATTATGAGCGCCTCAACGATCTCATGAACAAGCGAGAATCAGAATTACAAGGCCGAGGTGTTCTCATCATCATGTTTGTCTGCATTGGATTGCCCGGCCTCATCGGATTCCTTGTCGGACTCTTTACTCCCGCTTCATCTGGATTCCAAATTGAAGGCTTCCTCTCGACATTCAGTCTCTTCTTTGCCGCTGCAAGTGCAGTGGGTGTAGCCGTGTCAGGACGAATGCTGGGTCGTATGCGAGATACGATGTGGTTTGTTCCAGGCTGGATGGCAATGTCGATGTTTATNTTCTTGGGTGCAACCAAGTTGGTCGGAGGTTGAAACATGTCTGAACAAATTCTAGAACAATATGGAAATGTAACAATATACACTGAATCAAATCATCCATCGCCGATTTATCATGTGGAAGGATCGGTTGCTCCAAATCCACACGGCGACCTTGCGGTACTTTTCGAAGATGACAATCTGGAAGAAGTCATGTACAATGGTGGAACGCAATGTGTGAAAGTGGCACATAGAAAGCACGGCATGTGTCGAACAAANGTTTGGATTAACGATGAAGCTGGTCTTCAAATTGCAAAGAACATTGCAGCATTCACCAACGTACCCCTCGGAGACGGTCCTGGGATGGTGCCTATTTTCGATGGACGTCTGCCTGATGGTTCCCGTGTCAACGGCACGATTCCACCCGTTTCACCAGACGGACCAACGCTGACAATTCGTAAATTCAAAGAAGACCCATTAACGATGATCAACCTCGTAAAATTTGGAACCGTTAACTCACGTCTTGCAGCAATGATGTGGGTTTGGATTGAAGGACTCGACAGCCGACCAGCAAACTTCGTTATCGCTGGTGGAACTGGTTCTGGTAAAACCACCACGCTCAACTGTCTTGGCATGTACATTCCATGGCACCGTCGCCTCCTTACGGTCGAAGATACTGCTGAGTTGCAAGTCTATCACGACCACTGGTTGCGAATGGAAACACGAAGAGAGCGCCCGGATGGAACACCTGAGGTCGACATGAATGATTGTCTCAAGTCAAGCCTGCGTATGCGACCTGATCGAATCATTGTGGGTGAAGTCCGTGGACCTGAAGCCGCAACATTGCTCACCGCAATGAACACAGGTCACGATGGTTCCTTTGGAAGCCTTCACGCCAATACGGCACAAGAAACCGTAACAAGAATGATCAATCCGCCAATGAACGTTCCACCAATTATGCTCACTGGTCTTGATCTCATCATTATTCAAGCACGTCTTCATGTCAATGGAAAAACGGCTCGTAAGATAACCGAAGTTGCTGAAATCGCAGGTATGGAGGGCTCCAAACCTCGACTCAACACCATTTGGAAATACAATGCTGCAACCGACCAAATCGAAGAAACTGGAATTCCATCCAACCTTCGTGAAGTCATCTGTAAAGCGGCTGGTGTGACCCCAGATGTCTTTGAAAAGCACGTTCAACAACGTCAACAAATCATCGAGGACCTCATTGCTCGAGATATTACAGATATTCAATCGGTAACGACCGTGATTCAGAACTTCTACGCTCAGAGTCATCACTGATCGTCTTGTAGACGCAATCGTGAGAGTAAGGCATCCACTCGATCGATTTTACCTCGAACATCGCCAACACGGTCAGAGGCATCTGCAACCGATTCTGCAAGTTCCAATTCTGGTTCTTCTTCCTCAGTCGTTTGTGGCTTGAACGTTGCTGCAAGAGCCTTGAGTTCAGCGACAATCGCATCGACTTGATCATCACTCACAAGAATTCCAGGAGCGAGTCTTGGAATTTGGCTCGGTGTCAAATATCCGAGTTCAGTTCCAACAATACCTGCACAGGCTAGAACTCGTGGACGTAATTCTGCAGTATTCACAAGGTAGCCTTTGGATTCAAGGAATCGAACAATGAGACTCTGTTGCGCCTCTGAAAAATCGCCTTCACTCGATTCCAGAACTGTTTCGACAAGCGATTCAAACGATGGAAGATTTCGCTCAAGACGTTCAATGGTTCGACGCACATCATCAGGGAGATGGACGGCTCCATGGTAGAGGATTCGAAGCATACGATTTCTTCGTGCTGCTGATGGATCTTGCAACTCCTCTGCTTCACTGATTTCAAGATGAAGATCAAAAAGAGCATGCAATCGTCCTGAGACGGCTGGACTTCGCAAATCAAGACCAAGTGTTCGGGCTTCTTCTTCAAACTCCATTCGGGCTTGGACAAGATTTCCACGTCGCCCTGCAACAATTTCGGGTATGCGTTCACGCAATTGTGGACGCATCTGTTCGAACAATCGAATCGCTTCACGTTCGGACCATGATCCTGGTTTGCTCGAAAGTGCATGTTGTTCTTGTTCAGAACGATACGCAGTCTCCATAATAACGGTTCGAATAGCATCTTGAACACGGACCAATTCTACAGAAAAACCGTGGTTCGAAAGGCTTGCTATGAACGTGTTCATATCGTCCGCATCCGTTGTGCTTCCAACCAAGAGGTAATCTCTTGCAGCTGCTTCGACTTCTGCTCTACGTGAGTTGATTTCAAGCAAAGCAGCCTCTTCCTCAAGAGTGGGCTCTTCCGTTGAGAGTTCTTGCATCATTGGCGGTACTGTTTGCTCAGTCTCAACGATGTGTGAGGTTAGGCTTTCTTCTATAGAGGCGGCTACATCAGAAAGGGATGTATCGGTTTCTTCTTCAATGGACTCAATGAGATTGGATTCATCTTCAAATGACCAACCCTCAGGATGTTCATTGACAAACGCATCGACCTTTTCTTCAATGGAAGGGGTCGTCGTAACGGTTTCTTCGTCATCTTCACCAGGATATGGAATTTCAACAGAACCACCGCCACGCTTGAGCGAACGCTTGATTGTGCCCCAGTTCTTGTGTTGTGCTGAGAGAACNCCTGCCACTCGAATAAGTAGGGTTTGACGATTACCCGATCTNGGCAATTCCAGTGCTTTGCATAATGCGTGAAGTTCTTCTTTTGTCATCTTGTCAAGGTTTTCTTCCTTGAGTTGTTTTGGATCATGATTGAGATGAAGGTACAGTCGTTGTCGACGTGTGCGAAGTGAACCTGTTTTCTTAATTCCAAAAACACCTAACAGGCGGCCTAAATCGTTGTTAAGAATATTCTTCAAACCATCCAACGTTAAATCCCATTCAGGTAAGATAAGATCTCGAATCAATTGCGCTCGAAGATATTCAACAGACCCGTTCTTTGCCAATCCATACGCCGATGCAATCTCCTTGAGGTCCTCAAGACGTGCCTGATAGAGTTCAGACAAGAGATTGGAACGATTGGACATCACTTCACCTATGCTTGGTTGTTTCCTTACAGTATATGTGGTTTCGCTGTCGAATCGGCANCAATGAGCCGATTTCTGCTCAGAATTTCGAATGCGAGATTCATTCTTTTTTCGCGTATTTCGGCTAAACCTTCAAACACGTTCGACAAACAGGACTTGTTGGTGATAAGATGGTATCAGCTGAAAAAACGGCAAGGACCATGCTAAAACAAGCCAATGAACTTGGCAACACATTGCGTGAAATTGTTCGACGGGACATCGCAGATGAAACTCGACGGTTCAATGACACATTGACCCAGAGGATCCAACTTGCCAGTGAAGCAATCGTTCAGGCTGTGAAAGCCAAAGAAGCAATCGCCGCAGGTGCTTCCTCCATCAACAGCAAATTGGAGAAAGCGCACCGCCGATACTCAAAAACCAACAATCTCGAAGAGTTTCGTGCAGTGCTTGAATCAACCCTCACAGAAGTTCAACAACTTCGCGAACAACATGAAACCGTTGCTACTTCGCTTCGTGAGGCGCAAACACCGAGTAGATCCGCAGTCGAAATCGTGGAACGGTTTGCGATTGAATTGCAAAAAGCGGCAGGTGGCTGGGAGGCAACCGGTAGGGAAATCGACGAGATCATTGCAAATCTTTGCGATCCGAATCCAGATGTTGCGCTTGTTGAGTTAGAAAAATACCTCACAGAGAATGGTTTTGAAATCGTCCTCGTTGGAGAAAATAGGAGCGAAGAAGCACTTGAAGAAGCGCGTCGCCTGCTCGGTTATTCAGATTCATCGGAATGAAGTCGCATCATTGCAGGACGATCTTCGTGGAATTCATCAGGCATGTTCCGTATTCGACGCTTTGTTGCCTCATGTTCGGAGGTAAGTGTTGTGAGCATACCCCCCCACTCTTGGAGAAGATTGACCATCGCGACACGATGCTTTTCCAAAGGACCAACCTGCTCAGCACAAGCACTGACTTTACCATCAACACCAAGCGTCTCAATTCGCATTTCAACCCGAGTAGCTGCATCTCGGACCTTCTTCTCCGGATCGATCATTGCAGTCATGGTCCAATCATCGTTGTTCTTTTTTGCCTCTCGAAGGATGGTGCCAACACCACGTTGTTCGACATGAATTCCAGTCAATTCAACAAGGTCTTGTGGTATGCTCTCGAGAAGTGCAGATTCAATTCGGTAAGCAAATTCTGCCGAAGGATCAAGAATATGCTCAATCTTCTTCTTGGGGAAGCCTGATCGTCCAACAAGCAACGTAAAACCATTCAATGGAGGTGGAACAAAATGAGAACGCTCTGGTGCACCCTTGTGTAAACCAAGAGTATGACGTCGTGTTTTTCCAGAAAGAAGATTGTATTGCGAACGCTTGACAACATAACCATCGATGTCACCTCCTGTTCTCAAGGCTTCGAGACGTTCAATTTCTTCTCGCGAATCAGCTTCTAAAGAGGTGATTTCAATTTCTTCTTTCGTTAGGAGGCGTAAATCTTGGCGCAAACGCAGCATTTGCCTTCGAAGTAAGGGATGATGGCATACAATTCTTGCATGTTTGATCAAATACTCGGGTTTGTCATCGCTTACAAGCACCCAAGTCGGTTCACGTCGCGAGAGAAGCCCTACAATTGCAAAGTTCTGGGTTTGGTGTTGAAGCCAATCTTCTGGACTCATGGCTACGATATCACCCACACCATCGCCCAAGAGCATGAGGGCGTCTTCGATGGTTGGTGTCTGTCGAAGGATGGCATCGAAGCTCTTACTTCGTTGCTCGAGTACCTTTTCGATTTGTTGGCGTACACCGTCGCCGTGAGATGATGTTGAAAGGAACACGAAACGCTCATCGTCCATTTTCTCACCTCGGCCGAGGGACGCTCGGCAATCTATGGGCGTAGCCCACTCGTTAAGAAGGACACCCTCGTCGAGTGTACTGTGCAAGCGATTCCTCAAGCGCAACTTCTTCGCCTTGAAGACCTTCGAGAGAAGGTCAACATCGCACTCGAAAGACTGATTCAACGAGAAGTAGAAAACGGTGCAGGAGAAGTTGCTCAACTATCTGGAGAAATCCTCCTATCTGGCGGGAAGCGCCTTCGACCTTTACTGGGAATCTTTTGCTATGAGGTTGCAGGTGGAACGGACCTCGATGAAATCATGGACCTTGCAATCGCCTTTGAATTGATTCACACCGCGACACTCATCCACGATGACATCAACGATGCAGCCAAACTTCGACGAGGTGTGACAACCTTGCATGAGCGAATTGGTCAACCCAAAGCCATCATTGCAGGCGACTGGCTCTTCGTTCAGGGATATGGACTGAGCGGACGATACACCAAAGCCTGCATTGATTTGATCCGAGAAGCCTGTGCAAACATCGCAGTTTCTGAATTCAAGCAACTTGATCACGTCCTCGATTTGTCGACGTCACCTGAGGATTATCTCGAAATTGTTCGAGGGAAAACAGCTGGACCCTTTGCAGCAGTCTGTGAAAGTGCGGCGATTATTGCAGGTGCTACCGAAGAACAATCCGATGCACTTGGGCGCTTTGGAATGGAGTTGGGTATTGCGTTCCAACTGATGGATGACTTACTCGATTTACGTGGTGATGAGCGAATGGGTAAACCACGAGGAAAAGATGTCATCGAGGGGAAGATGACGTTGCCTCTCATTCACGCACTCACATTGCTTCATGGCGATCGACGCCGACATCTTGCAGAGATCTTGAACAACTTCAACGACGGCCTATGGGATGAATTGATGGGATTGCTCGAAACATCTGACTCCATTCGATATGCTGAATCATTAATGCTCACCCATCTCGAACGAGCCATCCATGAACTCGATCAATTCCCTTCATCAATGGCAAAATCATTGCTCATGCAAGTTGCAGAGAACGTTCACAAGCGCCACGCATAGGGTGATGAAATGGATGTTGAACATCGTGAAGTCATCATTGTTGGAGCTGGGCCAGCAGGCACAACATGTGCTCAACGCCTGGCAGAAGAAGGCATTGATGTCTTGATTCTCGAACGTCGAGCAATCGTTGGCAATCCTGCACAATGTGGCGAGTGTATTCCGAATTGGGGAGAAGTCGTAGGAACGTTTCATGGATTGGAAGACCATCACTGGCTCAAGGAATCATTCAATTTCCCTGACCGAATTCAACTGCATCGGCTCGATCACATGCGTGTGTTTCTGCCGAGCGGGAAATCCTACAACTTTGATCTCGATGCATTTGCAGGCCATCGATTGCAATTTGATGGCTATCTTGCAGAAAAAGCGATTGCAGCAGGAGCAGAGATTCGAATGTCCGAACCTGTTACCAATGTTAAGCGACGCTCGAAGACGGATTCGGTGCTGATTGTCACCGAAAAAGGACGTTACACCTGTGACCTCCTCATCGATGGAAGTGGCTCTCTAGCGCATGTTAGTCGATGCCTACATGGAAAAGACAAGAACTACCGCCCTGCAGATCAAGTTCCAACAGCCTATGCACAGGTTCGAGGAAAGGTACCTGAAACGTTCGATGTCTTCCTTGGAAGCGTTGCTCCAAAAGGCTATGCTTGGATTATTCCGAAGGGGCCAGATACGGCAAATGTTGGCTTGGGCGTAAGAGCAGGTGCATTGAAAGGTTCAATCAAGGAACATCTTCAGAAGTTTTGCGACGATTTGAATCTTGAAATCCTTTCAATTGGAGGCGGTTGGATTCCGATGGGTGGTCCAATCAAAACCATGGTCGATCGAAATGTCATCGCCATTGGCGATGCTGCAGGATTGGTCATGCCATCCAACGGAGGTGGCATCTCGCAAGCGATGATTTCAGGCTGTTTCGCTGCGGAGGCGTGGCTTGATTTCAAGCGTGATTCAACACCGCTGGAGTCCTATCAAGCGCGTATTCATGCCTGCTTCGGAAGAGCATTAAAGAACTCACTTCGATCGAAAAACATGGGCTATTTGATGTTCCAAAATGACATGATAACGGAAGTACTTCTACGAATACTCGGGCCTATTGGAGGCATTAAGCGAGCCATGGAATGCGACAGACCGCTTTGGGTCATCTAAGTTGAGAATCGTTCTCGATTTCATCGGTGTGTTCAAGTCTTATCGATGCTAGCACNCCTCATGGCGAGAATGTATCGTGATGANGAGGCCGTGAGCCCCGTTATTGCCACAGTTCTACTTCTCGCTATCACCGTCATGCTATCTGGCATGGTCTTCGTGTTGATGCAAGGTGCCTTACAAACAACGGAAAAGGCACCACCACAGATGACCGTTAGTGTGCGATCGCTCGACAATGGATACCATGTTATTCGAATCACGACCTTGGACCAAACACTTGACCCTGGACGAATTTCATTTAATCTTCAAGAACAAGGATCAAATGGAAACGGTTCGTTCACTGGATTTGTTAACGATGCGGATGTGTACTCGGTTATTGGTTCCAACATTTCGTTCCATGACCGCGATGCAAGTTACTCGATCTCGGCGGGTGATTATTTTGTGGTTCACTCGGAAGCCATAGGATCGGATGAAGGTGCTTGGACGTTCTCACTCTTGGATGAAAGCATACAATACGTCTTGGTCCGAGTCGAACTCACGCCGATGATTTCATGACAAGTCTTCGGTATCATTGAGTGCTCGAATGAAATTCAATTGGGCGTTCTTTTCACGCAATGCTTGTTGAAGAAGGACAAAAACGTCCTCAGAATGTTTTGAGCGAAGGGCCGATTGCCGGTCATCTTGCTTTTCGAGCACTGCATTCGCAACCTGCCATAGCGATGCTTCATCATACGGGAGGAACTCTTCTTCAAGAACAAGGAGCATTTGTTCAAGTTCGACTTCATCGTTTCGAAAAATAGAGTTTACGTCAACAATATGTTGTGCCCAATCGTGGAGAAACGCAGACCATTCTTCAGCAGCTAACTCCCCTTCCAAATCGTCGACCAATCGAATCTTAGCACGAAGATACAGTTTGCCCTCTGGAGCATCATGAACATACTGTTCGACCAGATCATCGACACTTGGATAGATATCACCGAAAGGCATNGATGGAAGTGCAGCCTGGATGATTTCAAGCACCTCAAAACGTTTTTTCCCGTGTGCNGTGAACATGATGTTTGTCCCTTGTTCTTGCATATCATCAAGNTTGCAAAGAACGCCGAATGCAGANGGTTGNGACCATCCATCAATGGATTCAAGTTCAGAATCGTGTGCAATGTAGCCAAATGGATGTTCGTCGATTGTACAATCATCAAGCATCTGCTTGTATCGTGGTTCAAAGACACGTAGTTGTTCACGAACCGTCGGAAAGATTCCAGACGGTAAAACGAACAATGGAATCGTCTGCTCTCCGCTCATATGTGAACAAAGCACCCTCCACTCTTCAAGGATTGTTCTTCATCCACCAATATAGGACATTTCCACCTTGCGTTGAATTGTTTGATCTGAACGCTGTTCGGAATATCGATCGCTTCGAGCATTCCAAATGGATGCAATAGCATTGGAGAGATCATCCTCGCTACCTCCCATTCGTAATATTCCACGTACATCATGGCCTTGATTTGAAAACAAGCAAGTGTAAATGCTACCATTTGCAGAGAGTCTTGCACGTGAACAGTCGCCACAAAATGGATTGGTAATCGATTCAATAAACCCGATTTTCCATTCCTCTTTTGTCGAATACACCTTGGCAACATCACTTTTGTGAAGAGGTTGATGTTGTTGAAGCGGACCAAATTCAGATTCGAGGATTGCTCGCATCGATTCAGCTGAAACCACGTGGTCCAGATTCCAATCATTGGTTGTTCCAACATCCATGTATTCGATGTAACGAACTGGTATGTTTCGTGGACCGAATGCACGTACCATTGGTACAATCTGGTTTTCATTGACATCCTTTTTGATAACCGTATTCACCTTCACAGGCAAACCAATCGACAATGCTGCATCGATGCCTTCCAGAACCATCTGAGGATTTGCGTTAGTATCGCCCATCGATTTGAAGATTGATTCGTCGAGTGCATCCAACGAAATCGTCACTCGACTAAGTCCTGCCTGGTGGAGATTCTTGNCATGTTGTTTCAACAACAATCCGTTGGTTGTCATCGCAATATCGAGCTCATCTGAACAAGCGCGTAGTTGGGCGATGAGCAAATGAAGATCTCGACGAAGAAGGGGCTCACCCCCTGTGAGACGAACTTTACGAAGGCCATGAGGAATCAAGGACGCAACAATACGTACAATCTCTTCAAACCGTAGAATATCTTCTTTTGGAAGGAAGGAATAGCCNCTATCAAAATGCTCTCTTGGCATGCAATAGCGACAACGCATGTTGCATCGATCTGTGACAGAAATTCGCAAGTCGAGGAGAGGACGACGGTAAGCATCCTCAATGGCCATGCTTCTTCGAAGGTGGTTTGTATTGTGAATGTTTGCAAGCCTTCATCTGATAGGGATATTTGGAAGAACTATGGCCAAAGGTTGGGTAAAGAGATGGGGTCCTCGAGGCAAAGGACACCAACCAAGCCACATACCTGCGCTTGAAGTTCATCCAACATCCATCGATTATGAATGGCTTCTGCCTCCGTCAAAAAGCCATTTAATCCGCATGTTGTACCTCTGTGCACTAAGTAACAACAAACATACATTGCAGAATTTCAAGGATCTAGGCGAAGATGCTGAAAGTATGAGGCGGTGCTTGACCCAGCTTGGTGCAACATTCAATCCTGTGGAAAATGGTATTGAAATCGAGGGATGTGGAATCGAGGGATTTCATCGCTCACCCAGTGTCCTTCATGCAGGGAATTCGGGAACTGCACTTCGTTTCCTCATTGGACTAACCTCTCGACTCAAGTTCCTTAGTATGGTCGATGGTGATGCGACACTACGGAACAGAAATCATGCTGATCTATTGAATGCAATCTCGCCTTTAGGCGTGAACTTCTCGTATGGAATTGAACAAGAACGGCTGCCAATTCTGGTTCAAGGTCCTTGGAATGGTTCAGAAGTGCGTGTTGATGTGAGTCGATCGTCTCAACCTTATTCGAGCCTTCTCTTGGCATCTTGTGGCTTGAATAAACCGATTAGAATCGAAACAAATGGGGATGCAGTAAGCCGTCGCCATGCAGCCCTCACCATCGATTTGATGCGTGAATCTGGAGCGACCATTGAGCAGAAGAATAATGCAACGATGGTTCAGCCATGGACATCCAAACCTCCAGCAAACTGGAATGTTCCTTCNGATGCTTCGATGATGGCATTCCCAGTTCTTGCTTGTATCTTGACAAAACAATCGATTCACATCAAGAATCCGATCGAAACTGAACATTCACTCGGACATGAAGTCCTGCTCGACCATCTCTCTGCTTTTGGAATTCATGAGGAAGACGGAATGTTAACCTACACAGGCAAGTTCTCACTCACNGAAATCGATTTACGGGATGCAAACGACCTGCTCCCTCCACTCTCAGCGATCCTTGCTCTCACTGGCGGTGGACGTTTGCATGGGGCAAGTCATGCAAANCATAAGGAGAGTAATCGAATCAAATCCACTGCAGAACTTCTGAAATCGTTTGGTTTGAAGTGTACCATTGAAGAAGACGGATTGTCTATAGAAGGAGGTCAGCAAATGGTAAAACCATCAGAGTTTATCGAAACATTTGGAGACCATCGTATCCAAATGACGGCCATCTTGCTTGCAACGCAAACTGGAGCTACAATCGAAGGTCCGAGACTGCATCGAGTTGCTGANCCNCGTTTCATCGATCGACTTTCAACCATGCCGACCGAAGTGCTTGTCAAGGGAATCCAACGATAGACGCAATGCAGTTGGTCGCCCATGCACACATGCCCATGGATTTGGTACGCTTCGCATGTCCTCGAGCAACCTACGCATCTGTGCAAGCGTAAGCGTATCGTTTGCTTTCACTGAACCTCGGCATGCATTCAGGAACGCGAGGTGGTCCTTACGTCGCTCAATCGTCTCCAAAGGAGCACCTTCCTCGGATATATCTTGAAGCAAATCAAACAAAAACGGTTCGAGTTCATCGCCATCCAAAAGTCGTGGAGCTTGTGTAACATCCCACTCGCCCTCACCTTGTTTTTCAAGTTTGAAACCGAGTTCTTCAAATCGTTGCAAAGAGGACGCAAGGTGTGCTTCTTGAGCAAGTGTGAGTTGAATTCTTGTAGCAACTAAGCGAGGCTGGGGCAACCATAGAGATTCATCGTTTCGTAATCGCTCATATCGAATGCGTTCATGCAAGGCGTGTTGATCGATGAGAAGCAACTCCTCACCTGCTTGAGCAAGGATATAGGAATCTGCAAATTGGGACAACGGTTCCATAACCGGTAAATCATTGTCAACACCAACGAGTGGCGCTTCTTCTGTTGGCGAAACACTCCCCCCACAGCCAGCATGCCGATGCAATTCACGCTCTTGATGTGAAAGGGCAGGTGCAATGGGTTTGGTCGACATTCCAGGTAGTACTTTTTGTGCAGAGGCTGCAATGGATTGAGGACGTGGCTTCTCGATTTGTTCAACAGTTTCATCCGCAACTTCACCGACTAAATTCAATTGTGTGCCTGCAGCAAGAGCCCAACTTGGTGCACTTGTTTTTGCTGGCGTTGATGCATTCTCTACTGTTGGAGAAGGAATCAACAACTCCTGAATGGGTTGCTTGTCTTCAGATTGAGCCAACCCTTGTAATTCCTGAATTTCTCCGCTCGAATCTGGTTTGGTTGGCGAGGTTGCAAGCGTATGCGCAATGGCTCGCTCGAGTCGTTCAAGCACACGCCATGAGTGACGAAGTCGAACCTCTCGCTTGGTTGGATGCACATTCACATCGACCTCCTTAGCCGGCACTCGCAAATGCAGGACCGCTACTGGATGTCTGCCTTGCATTAAGCGTGTGCGATATCCGCGTCGAATCGCTTGGTGAAATGGTGTTGAAGCAACCGGTCGATCGTTGACAAAGATGTGAATTTCATCGCCCTTTCCTCGTGAAATATCAGGGGCACTGATGTAGCCTGTCCATGCTTCATCACCAGGCACATCCGAATCTTGTTCAGGAAGAACCAGTGGAAGCAAATTGGAAGATTGTCCCCCCAGTACATCGTAGAGACGGTCTTCAATGGATTCGCTCGCTGGAAGATTCAAGGTCGATCGCCCATCGATGGTGCACCGAAAAGCCACATTAGGGTGGGCAATCGCATGCGCCACAACCACCTCAACAATTCGTGCATGTTCGGTTGCAGGACGGCGTTGAAATCCGAGACGAACAGGCGTGTTTTGGAAAAGGTGTTCAACCGAAACAATCGTACCATTGGCCATACCGATTGGTTCCAAGGATTTCTGAATACCATCCTCCATCGAGATGCTTCGTCCTTCTTGACCAAATGGCCTTGAAGAGACGGTCAAGCGTGANACAACACCAATGCTTGCGAGTGCTTCACCACGAAAACCAAGGGTGTGTATTTCATTCAAGTCGTCAGGCTGGCGCAACTTGGATGTTGCATGTCGAGACAATGCTAATTCCAAATCATTCTCGTGAATGCCACTCCCATTGTCTTCAATTCGAATGAGGTCAAAACCTCCACGTTCAATTTCAACATGGATCGACGTCGCTTCTGCATCGAGCGAATTCTCAAGCAATTCTTTGACAACTTGAGCAGGACGTTCAACAACCTCACCAGCAGCGATGTGACCAATAGTAAAGTCATCAAGTTGTTGAATCCTCTTTGGTTCAGACATTCTATTCACCCTCCAGTTGATGTTGCAACCGTTCAATCAAGGCAAATGCATCTCGGGGTGAAAGTTCATCCAAATTAAGATTCGTGAGTGTCGCGAGTACCTCTTCCTGTGCTTCCGAAATCGAGGCTCCATTCTGTTCACTGGTTTGCATNGCTGCGGCAGCAAAGTAACCCAAGAGAGACGCTTGCCCTTGTTCACGCGTCGTTGGTGCTCCATCTCGTCCAGCTTTTGCCCCTTGNGCTTGCTTTTCGAGGAAGGCAAGAAGGTCTGTGGCTCGCTCAACGACATTGCGTGGAAGGCCTGCCAAAGCTGCAACTTGAACGCCATAGGATTCATCACAAGGACCATCAGCAACAGTATGGAGAAACCGAAGCGTTCCATCTTTTTGCGCGACTTGAACGTGAACATTCGCAAGTCCTGGCACCTCGGCCTCAAGCCCAACAAGTTGATGATAATGCGTTGCAAAGAGACTTCGAGCACCAATTCGATTGCAGACATCTTCCGTGACGGCCCAAGCAATTGAAAGTCCATCAAACGTTGATGTTCCACGACCGATCTCATCGAGAAGAAGAAGCGAGTTCGGTGTTGCACGACGTAAAATATGGGCGACTTCAATCATTTCCATCATGAATGTCGAACGTCCACGTCGTAAGTCATCGCTCGCACCAACTCGCGTAAAGATTCGATCGATCAAGCCAATTCGTGCTTTTTCTNCGGGAACAAAACAACCTGCTTGACTGAGGATACTCACAAGTGCAACCGTTCGCAAATAGGTCGATTTACCACCCATNTTCGGACCTGTGATCAACAAGAAGTGACGCTTCTCATCCATGGAGACATCGTTGGGAACAAATCCTTGCTGAACCTCCAGAACAGGATGACGAGCGTTGCTTAGCATCATTTTCTTTCCATCCGTTAATGTCGGTTTGACCCAAGACCGTTGACGAGCAGTCGTAGCAAAACATTGCAAAACATCGATTGCAGCAACACGTGAAGCAATCTGAGCCAGTTGATTGGCATGCAATCGAACACGGTCTCGTAATTCGCAAAAGAGTGCATATTCTATTGCCTTGGATTTACTTTCGGCAGTAAGTAGGAGATCGTCTTGTTCTCGAAGTTCATCTGTAACGTATCTGTTGCCATTGGTCATCTGCTGTTTTCGCGTCCATTCTTCAGGTACTTTATCGGCATGCGTTGCTGTAACCTCAATAAACCAACCAATTTGTCGATTCATACGAACTTTCAAGCTTGGAATGTTCAGTTCACGTCGTAATGTTGCTTCCAAATCGGAAAACCAAGAATGGCCTTGTTGAGAAGCATTGCGGAATCGATCGAGTTCCTCATGAATACCCGGACGAATCAATCCTCCATCTCGCAATCCCAATGGAACTTCATCGACCAAGGTTCGATGGATNTCTTCCGCTACAGTCGTGAGTTGATGAAGTTCTTCAACGAGATGGGAAAGGAGACCATCTTCTGTTTCTTCACACAGACGTTGTATTGCAGGAAGACGTTCTATAGCGTTTGCAGTTGCGATTAAATCACGAGCATTTGATCGATTGTACTTCAATTGGGTTGCGAGTCGTTCCAGGTCAAGCATACCTTTGAGGCTCTCACGAAGGAGATCCAAGCGCTTTGAAGAGCGCATGAGTGCGCCGACAGATGCATGACGCGCCTGTATTGCATCATCATTGGAGAGAGGGCGCAAGAGCCAAGATTTGAGGCAACGACGACCCATCGCCGTCCTGCATTTATTCATCGCCCACAACAACGAACCTTCGTATTCACCAGCCAAGGTCTGTGTAATCTCAAGATTGCGTAGTGTGGTTTGATCAAGGACCATCCCCTCTGACGTTTCCTGAATGTCGACGTCTCGAATAGCGATGTCATCGTGACGATGGACGGAGGCAAGATAATCCGCTGCTAGGGCAGTTGCTTCCAATGCTTCAGGGGATTGTCCGAGGTCAAGATGACCGAGATCGTTCACTTCAAGCATCGCCTTAAGTCGTTCATTCGCTCGCTTTGGTTGCACAGAGTGTTGGCTCACAACAACGGAATCAAGCATTCCAAGGAGATGAAGGAATTCACTGCACTCAGCATCTCGAGGTGACACCACCAATTCGCTTGGATTCCATCGCATGATTTCATCGTAAAGCGAGGCCCACCTACCTTCGCCTTTGAATGCCACAGCCCAGGCTTGTCCTGTTGAAGCATCGATCATTGCAATCGCAGTGGATTCATCTGTCACCAATAAACTGCAGAGCAATGCGGATGCATCTGAACCGATTAACGATTCCTCATACAATGAACCGGGTGTGTAAACCCGTGTCACAACCCGCTCGAGAAGTTTCGCCCCCTCTCGCAACTCTTCCTCTTGCTCAGCGACTGTCACCTTGTAGCCTGCACGGAGCATGAGGCGAAGATTTTCCTCAAGTTGATGCCACGGAAATCCTGCCATAGGAATGGGCTGCTCAGCGTTTTTGTCTCGTGAGGTTAAGGCGAGGCCAAGCACATTGGATCCGATTTCTGCATCATCATGAAACAATTCGTAAAAATCACCCATTCGGAAAAAGAGAATTGTTCCTGGATTGGCTTCTTTGAGCTCATGGAATTGGTCCATCATGCTCCTTTTTGCCATTGAAACAGCCTCCTTGCAGTATGCAGGATGAGGCCTACTGACGAGAGATGATTAAGGTTCGGAAAAGTCGCTGTCTTATCCTCTCTTTGTATGCATTGCTTTCTCGACCATCATATAGCCTTGCGTTGCAATCATAATCACGCCGACGAGGATGAAGCCGAAGTTGAGTAAGCCTCTTCCAGAAGAAAGTGAGCCTTCGATGGATAAATCCAGTGAAACCCGATTTGCTTCGCCTTGTGCATTGAAACCATGAATGTAGAGCGTACCGTCCTCAACCATCCCTGAAGTCGTTTGAAGCGGGAATGGATAAGCGAGGTTCTTCGATGAAGCATCCCCTGTATCCAAATCAACACGCAAGACAGATTTGCTACCACGTTCACCGAAAAGCCATGCACGATGATGCTCGCATTCGTAGATCATAAGCGTTGATGGAAACTTCATCATCTCCATCGAATCGGAGGAGACAATGTGGATCTCTTCGTTGGTTGCAACGATTGCCCCTCCTCCGGAGGTTCGGCTGATGGAATGAATTTCACTTCCATTCTCGATGGTTTGACCGAGCACTGTAGGAGCCGTTGCGTCACCGTCCCAGTACACTCTTGCGAGCACGATTTGGGTAGAGGATGCAGCCGGACTTTGTGATTGAAGTTGGACAGTATACGTCCCTGCCACAAGGAAGGTCGAATCCGCAAGGTACACAGCCTCATCCCAAATCAAAGAACTTTGCATCGCAGAACTGTTTGTAACAAGCCCTTGCCCGTTCAATCCACGAAGACCTGAACCACCATCCTCAGATGTTACCAGTAAGCGATTATTGAGCAGAGAACTCGAGTCCGATGCCATCGCGTTGATACCAAATTCGGAACCATAGCCATCGTCCAGTATTTGATCGAAAATCATTCCATTGACGTAGGTTGAAAGGGTGTTGAGCGAAGAGGAAAAGGTCACAGTCCCATCCTCATCTGCTGTGAACAGTGTGATGTTCTCGATACGAGGGTCATTCACAGGTAAAATATCGTCAACATCGTCCGAATCCATTTGTTGATACATCTTCAAACCCGTACTTGTCTTGAGAATGGCACTGTGTGCTTGACTCCAGGATGCATCCTCGTGATAATCGATTTCAAGAAGGAACTCACCCTCTTCGAAGACCAGATCATGCGATGGATCGGTTCCAAGAACCATGCCTTCCAGAGAACTTGTTCCACCGATAAGGAAACCACCGACGATGATAAAAGCGAAAAACAAGCCAATAGCGAGCCATTGATGTTCAGATTCTTCCTCGAGCAACTTCCTCCAGCCACTCGCCATGCATGCTGGTAGGGTTGAATGATTAAGTTCCTTCCCATCGAGATGAACCAATTTTGGGCGTTCGTTCATGGCGACTTCACATCGGAGAGATGATAAAGGGAGCACGAGTCGGAGGGATGCTTGGAGGACTGATTATGGCACGTAAGCCCGCATCCATGTATCGCCGTCTCAAGGGACCTGCATATACTCGACGCAAGTATATCGGTGGTGTTCCAAACAACCGTATTCTTGCATATCACTCCGGAAACCGCCGTGCTGCGGAGACGGGAGGATTCCCTGTTGTCCTTGAAATTCGTGCTGACAATGATTGTCAGATCCGACACACTGCGCTAGAAGCTGCGCGTGTCATTTCCAATTCGACCATCCGTAAGGAAGCCGGTGCGCAAGGATACGCACTCCGTGTTCACACCTACCCGCACCATGTTCTTCGAGAGAACAAGCAAGCAACCGGTGCAGGAGCAGACCGTGTTTCACAAGGAATGCGCTGTGCTTTTGGAAAGAATGTAGGAACTGCGGCACGTGTTCGACGTGGTCAGCGAATCATTTCCATTCACTGCAATGCTGCAAACTACCTCACTGCGAAGGATGCACTTCGTAAGGCAGGTATGAAATTCCCAACACCAACAACAACCCGCGTTGTTCGTGGTGCAGAGCACCTCAAGGGACTTGTTTGATCAACCCTCTTTCTACCATCCTCGGATGGTATGGTAATGCGAATGCTCTTTGATGATGAAGTTCTGGAAGGAATGAGGTGAGTGGATGCGGGTTGCAGTTCTGAAAGAAGACAACTGCCAGCCAAAGAAGTGCAATGATGAATGCTTCCACTACTGCCCTCCAGTTCGAAATGGGCAAGAATGCATCGTTATGGATGAGAAAACAGGAAAGCCTCACATCTCTGAATCCCTTTGCATCGGATGTGGAATTTGCATTAACAAGTGCCCACATGATGCATTGATCATCGAACAATTACCAAGCGAACTTGAGACAGATATGATCCATCGTTACAGTCTGAATGGATTCAGACTCTTCCGTCTTCCAACCCCAACCAAAGAATCTGTTGTAGGAATTCTCGGCCCGAACGGAATGGGAAAATCAACAGCCTTCAACGCACTCTCTGGACGTATTACGCCCAACCTTGGCGATTGGTTGGACCAGGATCCTGATTGGAACAACGTCATCGAGGCTTTGCCAAAAGGCGAGCTCCGTGATTTCTTCATTTCTGTGCGCGATGGAGGCATAAAGGTCGCACTCAAACCTCAGAACGTTGACCGCTTACCAAAGCGCGTCCAAGGTACTGTTGAAGGTCTTCTACGCAAGGTCGATGAGCGAAAGATGTTCGATGAGATGACCACTGCTTTAGGCATTTCACATCTCCTTGAGCGAACCGTTCAACAGTTGTCTGGGGGAGAATTGCAACGAATGGCAATTTGCGCAACAATTCTTCGCGAAGCTGATGTCTACTTCTTTGACGAACCATCCTCCTATCTCGACATTCACGAACGAATGCGAATTGTTCGTATCATCCAAGAATTGGCTGAAACAAAACGAGTTATCGTCATTGAACACGATCTCGCAGTTCTCGACGTATTAGCGGATTTGGTTCACATCGTCTATGGAAAGAAAGGTGCATTCGGCATTTTCACACCTGCACGTTCAACACGAACTGCGATCAATGCCTATCTCGATGGATTCCTCGTTGAAGAAAATGTACGAATTCGTGACAAGCCGATTCGATTCTTGAAGCATCATGAGCGTACTTCTGAGAAGGGCAGTGTTGTTGTTCAATGGGGCGACCTAGGTAAGAAATTGGGTGATTTCGAACTCTCTACGGGAGAAGGATCTGTCCATCGTTCAGAAGTTGTAGGCGTCGTGGGACCAAACGGCACTGGGAAATCGACGATGATCAAAATATTGGCTGGCGAACATGAATACGATAACGGTTGGGTAACGAACGAAGCCACAATCTCCTACAAACCACAACACATCGATGTTGACATGGATTGTACCGTTCAGATGTGGCTTGATAGTGAACTCGGCATGCGTTGGCGAAGTGGAGAATTTAATGTCAATGTCATCCGCGCTTTAGGTGTCGATTCACTTCTACCGAAGCGCGTCAAGAAATTGTCAGGTGGTGAACGCCAAGCGGTCTCAATTGCTGTTTGTCTAGGGCGTGAAGCAGATCTCTACCTCCTCGATGAGCCTTCAGCACACCTTGATGCTAATGCGAGAATGGAGGCTGCAAAAGCCATCCGACGAACGATGGAGGCCAACGAAAAATCAGCGTTCGTCATCGATCACGACGTCTATTTCATTGATATTGTAAGTGATTCCCTACTCGTCTTTGAAGGCGAAGGTGGCGTTCACGGTAAAGCGATGGGGCCATACTCTCTACGTGATGGCATGAATCGATTCCTGAACGATGTCAACGTCACATTCCGTCGAGATCATGATTCAAAACGACCACGAATCAACAAGGCAGAGAGTCGAAAAGACCGTGAACAACGTGAAATTGGTGACTTTTATTCGTTTGAAAGCAAATAGAAGGGACGCATCTAAAGACCAATACAATGAGGAAGTATCATGCCTGTCGGCGTTCCACCTAAAGGAGGACCACTTGGCAGGAGTCGTTCACGATTGTCAGCATCTGGCTTGACGACATACTTGCGATGCCCCCGTCAGTGGTATCTCACACGAAAAGTTGGTCTTTCATCACCATCATCCATCGGCCAAATCACCGGACTTGTCATCGAGGATGCATTATGTCGAGTCCTTATGCATCGCCCTGGCCCGATGGAATCGCTTGAAGCACTACGTTCTTGGGCATACGATCTTTGTCAACAAGAAGCAAAGAAGGCATGGGAGGAAGGTGAAGAAGCGTGGAATGCTCGCTTATGGAAACGTGATAATTCCGATTGGTCCACCGTCGAAGTTTCCGATTATGAGTCCAAAATCCGCAACGGTATCGATCTGTTCCTTGAGGAAGTGGTAGCCTGTTACAACCAAAATGGTGGACCCTACCTTGAAACCTACCGTTCCGATTCGATTCCATTTCGTATTCCATCACCTGCTTGGGGCAATGAACCACATTTTCCTGTCCCAGAAAAGATTCGATCGCTTCAAGCAAGAGACTGGTCCGTCGATCATGCATTTCAATGGCAATCGCAAGGTGAAGAAATTCAATGGAACGAAGCATGGGAAATCGCCCGACCATGGTTCAAAGATCCACGCGTCCATCAACCACAACGCATGTTTCATCCAGAAGGCTGGGCAGCTGGTGAACTAGATATCGTCCTTCGATGGGATGGAAACGTACGCCTTATCGATATCAAATCGGGACATAGTGGTTCATCATTTTCTGAAAGTCTTCAACATCAGCTCCGATTCTATGCATGGCTTTGGTCAAGAACCAACGAAGAGGGAGTCGTGCAATCGATGGAAGGCTGGTATCTCTCGAGCAAGGAGCGAATCGAGTACAATGCTCCAAGTAATGAAGAACTTACATTGATGGACGAGGAGTTCTTTCAGATCAACGAGACAATGCGAAGCATGGGTGAAGGTGCATCCAAGTTACCTGCAAAGCCCTTTTCTGGAACTGCAGATCACAATCACGCTTGCGATGGAGAAAGTGCTGGATGTGGCTGGTGTGGTGTTTCTTCTGAGAACCTCGATACTGCAGGTCCAATGAATGAAAAGACGCGAGCAGCAATGATTCAAGGCGTCAACATCCAAGCACCTTGCTCTCCATTCTCAGAGATCCCATCTCGAGTGGATGTTTCTGGTGAACTCATCGCTCAATGGGGGCCACTACCGAATCACTTCAATGAACCCGTACTCGGTGCTATGCTAAAGGCAGGAGAAGCAACAATTGCTATCGAAGAGGCTGAACCCGGAGCTTTTCCTTCTCTTCATGATGCAAATGAAACAAAGGTTGTGATTCGAAATGCATTACCCGGCGTTTGGAGAGATCAACCAAGACTCTATGTTGATGCACATTCAAGTATCGAAGCGCAATCAATGGATTTGACCAACAGTATACGAATCGGTTTGCTGCGAACCCGAGCCAATGTCGAAGGACTGGTCCTTTCTATCCGACAACAGAGTGGGATAAGACTTGATGGTCGGCCTTGGTCGATGTTAGCCTTCCACCTTTGGGACGGGAGCCATGCTGTCGAAGTCGTTGCCTTTGGATCGGCCATCAACGAACGCTTGCTCGGCTTACAACCTGGTGAACGGATTCGTTTGATTGGAGCGGAGTTGGGTTGGCGTGCTGGACTTGTCCAACTACGGATCGATGTTCGAAAGACACGGATTGAATTTCCAAGTTCGACCTTCCCATCCAAGACTATTTGAGGGGTCGGTTTCAGTAGCATACCTATGCCTGTGAGATTGCCCAACCCGGACAAAGATTTCATTGGCCAATACAATCGCCTTTCTGCAAGTCAAGTGAACACTTGGAAGGCATGTCCTCGCCTTTGGTACTACGAAAAGGTTCGACGCTTTGTCATGCCTCAGATTCCAATTCTCTTCGTTGGACGCGCTGTGGAAGAAGCCATTTGCAAGACGCTCAAAGAGGCGCCTACGCTGATTGTGGCTACCGCTCCAGAGGACATTTATGCTCCAACGCCGCTCGATGAAGATGGACGTCCCAACAGGAACTATGACGAGAAGTGGCCTGCAGATCAGCTGCTTTTACTCCCTGTTTCAAAGTGGCCTACAGACAAAGCGACACTCCTTGCTTGGGCCGAAAAGCGTGTGCTTATGCATTTGGCCGCAAGCCTCGAAGCCATGCGTGCTGAATGGTCAAAACATGACCGAAGAGCAGGAAATTGGGAGGATGATGTCGATATCAAACGCTGTGCTCAAATGGCGACAAATGGAATCAGAATGCATATGCAAGAGGTGGAGGTCTGTTACAATACCATCGATGATGCTGAACTAGAACAGTGGCGATCAGGTCACCGACACCAGTGGCCCGCACCGGACGGACGCGGCTACACACTCGAAGCACACCCACTTGCTCAGTCAGGTGAAATCAAATGGCTTGAAGCTTGGGAGATTGCGCGACCATGGTTTGTCGATCCTGATGCAAAGCCATTCATGATGAATGCTGTTCATCCAGAGCATTGGTTTCAAGGCGAATATGACCTTGTTTATCGATGGGGCAATCAAATCAAGATTGTTGACATCAAAGCCTCGCTTGGAAATTCAGACCGATCTGGCGACTATGTGGAACAGATGCGAATGTATGCTTATCTTTGGTGGAGCACGCATGACAACGAACCCGTTGATGATCTCGAAATTTGGTACCTTGCAGCCGATGCGAAGAAACAAATTGATGTTCCAAGCGAAGAGGAACTCAACAATCTCGGCGATGAATTACGAGCACTGTGGTCTGAATTGCGAGAAGAAACACCATCCATTGAGCAATGTCCTCCAGAACCTGCTCCAATGCGTTCGTTTGGACCGGGAGGCATTGCATCAGACGAAGAACCGGAAAAAACACGGTGTCAACGTTGCGATTGGTCCCATATTTGTCCAAATGGTGAATGGGTTGGAGATCAACCGAGTGGAGGTTTATTCCATCTACCAGGCCTCTCAACCGAAACGAAAGCAATCCCACTCAACGAACTCGAAACCCGCCACACCGTTACAGGTCGAGTTCATGCCTTGATCAACGGCCCTCAAAAGAGGATCACCATCGCAGAAGGGAATTCAGCCTTCGCAGATGTACAAATCAAGGCTTCTGAATACAAGGATGGCGGGCCTACAGTTCCAGATGATCTCGAGAAAGGAGAGTTGGTTGGTGTTCAGAATGCCTTTTTCCAAATTAATTACAAAGGTGCCCTGGTTCTCAAAGTCGATCCATTCGCACGTATTGTTCGATTGAACGAAGGCGATGAGGAGACATCGCTCCACACTCCTCGAGCACGTTGGGATGTTGTGGGAACTGTGGTCTATAGAACAGAGAAAAGGGGGGCATCGAATCGTGGCGCTTGGTGTCGAAAAGGGCTCATGATTATGGATGAGAACGGTTCGCTCAAAGTTGAAGGCTGGCAGGCGGATTGGGGGCCTCAATACGATATGCTGGAACCCGGCGATAAGGTCGTGATTACCAACATCGGCATCGATGGGTGGGCTGCCTTGGAACGTGGCGAAATGTATCGCGTTTCACGACTCCATATTCTTCACGATTAACCACCAGAAGAAACGGTTGTGACAAGGAGTTTGACATCTGCTTGCAGTACTGTGTTATGTGGAAGTATTCGATCATCGTAACTCACAACCACTGTTGAAGGGAGTATGTTTGCTGTTTCGAGCGCTTGACGGATTGTGATACCTGTTTCCACTTCAATGGTGCAGTTATGATCTCGTCCATGAAATGCTATCTGCATGAACTAGCCTGTGAAGCATCACGCTTATGACGGTGGCGCACAGGCAACAACCAAGCCGAGATCGCATAGCCCGGTATTGCGGTGGATTCGAAATCCACTGTCCCTTGGACTCAGGGGTTCAAATCCCTCTCTCGGCGCCAAAAATTACTGCCACCAACCCCTCTTCTCGGACTTCGGCGGTTCAGGAGGAATGTTGCTCAGATTCGTCAACCAAAAAGTACCAACCGAG
>PBET01000003.1 GCA_002719815.1 Methanobacteriota archaeon
TGTAGATGTCGATGCATCCCGAGTAAAGGCACTTGTTGCTTCACTCGCTGGTGTTGACATCGCTGAAGCAATGACCCAAGCCGTCGCTGCTCCTGCCGCTGCTGCAGCTCCTGCTGCTGCTGGCGGTGACGCCCCTGCCGCTGCCGAAGAGGAAGAGGAAGAGGAAGAAGAGGAAGCTGGCGGTTTCGAAGGTCTTGGCTCGCTCTTTGGTTGAGTTCAAACCCAGAAACACATCGCTCTCGATCGTTGATGCCGAAGGCATCATCCGATTCCAAAGCGTTGCGTGAACTCAACCTGTGGAGGTCATCTCATCCTTGGATGAGATTCGCGCAGCGTAACTCCAGCATCGCATGGTTCTTGCCATAGTGATAGGTACGATGAACATGGTGCGACGAAACAGTCTCGATCTTGAACTGAGCGTCGCTCCAGTCGATTGCATCCGATCACTAAGGAAACTCTGTGAAGAGAAAGGCTGGTCACTTGAACGACATGAAGGCGCACGCCTTGTCGATCGTTTTGCGATTATTATGCCGATGGCCCAATCAGCCCGAACGCTTGGATTGAAAGTTCTCGATGGACCATTGATGGGTCTTGAACTAACAACATGGTCCGAAGTTCGAGGGTCAGCAGGAGCTGTCCACATCTGCTCGTGGATTCTTCCAGGGGGTCCTCAACATCCAAAGATTCAGCACTTGTTGCAACATTGGGTTGCAAACCTACCTCGATGCCCATGGCGATGGACGTTTGGAGAACGATCAAAGATTGGCTTCCTCCTTCCAACATGGAAAAAATCTCGACGTTCTTTTGCATCATTAGGCTTCATTACCGAGAAAAACGCGTGGCCATTTGTGCCAACAACAGAATGGATGAATCAAAATGAAGAAGAATAATCCACCGAAATACATAGAGGTCTCCACCTCTTCGGATATGACAGGAGGAGATACGTATGGGCTTTTTTGACGATGTAAAAGAAGACCAAACATTGCAAATTCAAGTGCTCTGTGTTGCGTTTTTCTTGATTGCATTCCCTTCCTATTTCATGATCAAAGCATCAGCCACAGAGAACCCAACTGGAATGGGTGGTGTTGGAAGTTATACTGTAACAGCTGATTTCTCGTACATCGACTTTGCAAGTGGGGAAGAGCCAATACAAGATGGATCACCATTCACGCTCGATCTCAACACAGATTTGCTCGATGATGTCGATGGAAAGAACATCGTTGGCGTTCTTGTTACGATGTCGTATGAAGAGGATGAGGCGGATGGAACTACTCCCTTCATTTGTGCAGCTCCGTCGCAACCAGCACCTGATACGATTTCAGGAATGGCTTCACATCTAAACTATTCAAACAGTGCTGAGGGGCAAAATCAGGGTGGCAGTGGCTCACATGATGTTTCAACCGTATGGTATAATTCGTCTGTTATTGGCGACAAAATAGAGGGCCTTTCAGAATCACAGATTAACGATGAGCTTTCCAAGGGAATCGGACTTGGAGATTACAGTATTGAAATATCAGTTGCTTCAAACGCTGGTAGTAATATTGCAGGTTGTGAAAACTCAGACTCCGGAGAAACAGTCACCTACACAGTTCAACTCATCGTTCTTGATTACTCGATTTCATCCTATGTCGAGGTTGAAGACATCTGAGGTTTTTGGAATGGCAAATTGGCTTCACTATCATGCTTGGGAAGGTGTTCAAACACGAAAGCGTAAGCATGCATTCATGCCGTTTGATAAAATGACTTCAGATAAAATGAGTCCAGATTTGAAGATTGGTGATACTATTTGGGGCTTTACACGTAATGATAACCAATATTATCTGATGGGATCGATGACCATTTCATGGATTGGTGAATCGAAGGATATTCCTGATTATGTAACAAGTGAATTGCTGTTTAATCAGAAAAAATTCACAGCCTGCTGTCCGACAGAAGATGCTGGAATCTACAAGGCCATTGCATTGGATGAATTGGTCTATGCTCCTTTACCGAACTTTGATGGTGGTTCCGAATTGGGAAGTTTACCAACGATTAGTCTGCAAGGATTCTTACAAATTGTTGATGATGCGTTTGTTGAAGAACAATTCATTGGCTTACATCAATAGTTTCTCAATGTTGATGATTGGACTGATTCGTTCATCGATGAGCTTGAGCATTGCGTTGAGATTCGCTTCGTTGTTTGCTTCGACACGCATGACGAGAATTGGTTCAGTGTTGGATTTACGTGCGAGATACCAACCCGTTTGTTCTCCATTCTCTGTGAATCGAACGCGAACACCATCAATCGTTGATGCTTCATAATCTGAGAATGCGTTCTTGATCGCTTCCACTGTTTCCAACTTGTCTTCTTCTGCACATGGAACTTTGACTTCACCAGTTGTTGGAAGGTTGGGTGCAAGTCGATTCAATTCTCCACTAAATGTTGCATCTCGTCGAGACCAAAGCTCGAGGATTCTTGCAGCATTGTAGAGAGAACAATCGAAACCATACCAGCCACGATCGTTCATGAAAATATGACCGCTCATCTCTGCAGCCATCAATGAATCTGGATGTTCAGCCAAGACGCGCTTCATGAATGAATGGCCTGTTTTCGCCATCAACGGTCGTCCACCTGCTGAAACGATGGCTTTCTCAACGTTCATCGAACACTTCACATCGTAAATGAGGAGGTCCTTTCCATCTTCGCTTCCTACGACATCGTCTGCGAGTAAGGCGATGAGTCGGTCTGGATAGACAAAGTCTCCATTCTCATCGACTGCTCCGATTCGATCACCGTCACCGTCGGCTCCCAGTCCAAGTTCACATCCATTGTCAACGACTGCTTTTGCAAGGTCAACCATGTTGTATTCTCTTGTTGGATCTGCACCATGATTGGGTTCGGTATTGTCCCAATCACAATACAAGTCAATGTGTTCTGCTCCAAGCATATCGAGAAGTTTCGTCATTGCTGGACCTGGTACTGCGTTTCCACAATCGACGGCAACCTTCACTGGTCGAGCAAGTGTTCCAGTTGATTCGATGATAGCGTTGAGATAGGTATCTTCGTGAGGATGATCGATGTGTTCGCCTTGCCCCTCTCGGAAGTTTCCTTCAAGGAAGACGTCTTTCAATTCTTGAATTTCTTCGCCTGCAAGCGGTAGTGTTCCTCGGCACATCTTGAATCCGTTGTGTGTTGGCATTGGGAGGTGGGATGCTGTGACCATGACGCCTCCATCGACGGGCAATGTCCAGCACGCGTGATAGACGCAACCAGTTGAAACGATACCAAGGTCGAGTACTCGGACACCAGAATCGACCAGTCCTTGAATCAAGTTGGATGCATAACCAGGACTGGATTNGCGAATGTCNCGTCCAACTGCGTAGGANTCNCACTCGAGATANGTTGCAAGGGCACGTCCAAGCCGATANGCGAATTCATCGCTNAGTTCTNNNCCAGATAATCCGCGGATGTCGTAGGCTTTGAAACACGACACGGGCCATTGTGACATAAATGTCCGTTGTACCAGTTACATTCAAGGGTTTTGAGTGCAGGATTCAGGTTTCTCATCGTTGTACGAAGTGGAAATAACACTGTATTCGTATGTGTTTTCTGCGACGGAGGTTCGAAGCAGTAATGCACATTGGTCTTCACTAATCTCTTGCTCAATGTCGTTTATCAGAATTGATTGCCAATGCCACCACATCCCATTTTCGTCTTCTGTAATCGTGAACTTGACATTTTGAACGATCAACTGCGAAGTTACTTGTTGACTAGCATCCATGTAGTTCAATTGTGAGATAAGCGTGAGATCCTCTCCATCGGTTGTCCAGGTAGATTGCATTTGAATTTCATGNACCATCTCCCCATTCCCAACAAAGTTGAGAACTTCTCCATCGGCTTTCATCCATTTCCCTTCGATTGGTTCAACAGGGTCTGGAATCATAAAGATCAATGTAAATGCAAAGATGATAAACAAACCAACTGCTATTGAATATGCAGTTTGCCTCTGCAACAATACTTCCCTGCTTTTCTTGTAAAACGGGTGGCTTTTTAGATCCTGTACGACTTCCGAAAACTGTTTTNTCTTGGGTTGAGGGGTGTAATACAGGTCATATTTAGACGGTTTTGTTTCCTCTGGAGCATTCTGTGGAAGCGCAGTCTCAACACTTTCTTGATTCATATTGAACTCCCCAATTCGATTCAACCTAGGTTTACTAATCGGTGCGAACAAGACGTTATTCTTTAATTTTCGTATGCCCTAAAAATCGGAAGTTCTAAACTTAGGACGAGTCTGGTTTAACTGATTCAGATGCGAGTTAGCCTGATACTCCCCCTCATCGTAGCGAGCCTTCTTGTTCTGTCAGTTTCATCAGTCCAGTTCTATCTCGAGGACGAAAAGAACTCAGATTACACACCAACCTCTGCCCGTGACGGTGATTGTGAAGACGATTATGAGGATGATGTGTCTGGATGTAATGCCGATTCACAGTGCCAATGGGATTATGAAGANGATGAATGCGATGAAATTGATGATGATGATTCAGANGATAGCGATTCAAGCGACAGTAGTGATAGTAGCGANAGTAGTGATTCATCAGATGGCAACGGTAACTCTGGCGGAAGCGGAGGTTCAGGTGGTTCTGGAAACAACGGAAACCAACCCGTTGACACAGATGGTGATGGAATAAACGATGAAGCGGATGACGACGATGACGGCGATGGTTACAACGACATCCATGATGCTTTCCCGTTGGATCCGTCAGAACACAACGATAACGATGGCGACGGAACAGGTGACAACGCAGATGACGACGATGATAATGATGGTGTGATGGATAATGCAGATGCCTTCCCATTCGATGATCGTGAACAATACAATTTCGATGGCGATAACATGGGCGATAATGCAGACCCGGATGACGACAATGATGGAGTCAATGATTTTGACGATGCTTTCCAGTTCGANGCTTCTGAACAATACGATCATGACCAAGATGGAATAGGTGATAATGCTGACCTCGACGACGACAATGATGGTTATTCAGACTTAAATGATGCCTTCCCGTTTGACCCTAGCGAACACAACGACAACGATGGCGATGGTATTGGCGACAATGCCGATACGGACGATGATAACGATGGAATTCCTGATGATGAAGACACCAACACTGAGGAACTCGACATCAAACCAGACTACGATAACGATGGATCTCCTGATGACGAAGATTCTGATGATGACAACGATGGTGTCCCTGACGGTGAAGACGCATTTCCTTTCGATGTAACTGAAAGCTCAAATTACGACGGTGATGCAATTGGCGATAATGCTGATACAGATGATGACAATGATGGATATGCAGATGTTAACGACACTTTCCCATTTAATGCTCTCGAGTGGTCCGATAATGACAACGATGGTATCGGTGATAATGAAGATACAGATGATGACAACGATGGGATAACCGATGAGGATGATGCTTTTCCATTCGATTCTTTTTCCTCTACAGATTTCGATTTGGATGGTACGCCCGATGAATTTGACCTGGATGATGACGGAGACGGTATACCTGACGTTTCCGACACATTCCCTCTTAATCCAAGCGAGTCGAAAGATACAGACGGAGACGGAATAGGGGACAACAGTGACCTCGATGACGACAACGATGGATTCCTCGACATAGTCGACGCCAACCCAAAGTATCCTGGATTCTATCTCGATCCAGCTCTGGCCGGTTCCCAAAGTTCATCGGATAATGATTCAGGTACGAAATTTGCTGGAGGCATTGCCGTTTTGCTTTTGTTTACAACGACAATCGCAATGGCGTTAATTTTTGGAGCGAGAAAACTGATAATCTCGCAAAAGAAAGATGTCGCTCTCGAATCAGCAACAACTGAATCGAATGGTGAGGTGGAAATACAATGAGTACAATGCAAAAAATACTAGATTTAGATTTGAGAAAGATTCTCAATCCTCGCACATGGTTGTTAATCGTTTTAGTTTCTCACACGATTATCGCTACAATCGTACCACTGCTGACCTCAGAGCCTGACAGTAACGAATTTCTTGCAGCCTCGTACGGGCTCCTCATTTCAGTCGTACTCGCCTCTATTTATTTCATTCCAAGTGGTCAAGAACAGGCCCGAATGACTGCGTTAATCGGTGGCTCTGTACTGTTGTGGATTCTTGTTAATCTCATTGCTGATTCAGGGAATAATTTTGATCTAAGTGTAAATCTTGAGCCACCATTTTTGTACAAGTTCGACTTTGATTTGAGTCTTACACCCCCAATATTGCTCTGGGCATTCTTATCACTAAGCGGGCTTGTGTACTGGAATTGCGAATCCCATCAAAAGAACGATCAAAACGACGAGGCGTGAGTAAAATGCACAACTACATTCCAGGCACAATCAGTGGCATAATTCTCTTTCAAACAGCTATCATTGCTCCTGTGCTGTTCAAGAATTTAGATATCAATGACTTCGGAAAGGTGATTCGACTCATTTGGCCGAAATTTTTTGCGATCATTACCCTCCTTGCAGCAGCATCAATTGGTTTGACATACCTTGAAGATGGTTCAATGATGCANCTTGGAATCACTGTTTTTACTTGTGTTGCAAGTGCGATTTGTTACCTGATCATCCCTGCGACGAATCGGGCATCAGATATTGGGGACAAGAAGAAATTCGATCTTCTTCACAAAGTAAGCGTTTACTCCACTGTTCTGATGCTTGTAGGTAACATTGCATATCTGTTTGTTTGAGATAAACATGAGGATTCTTGTTGTTCTTCTGATTGCGATTTTCGTAGCAATATCGTGTGGCCTGTTTGTTTCTTCAACAACAGGAGGTACTGAGGGCAAAAACGTTGGNTCGTTGTTGCTTTTTGCTGCATGCACAGGTTGGGCTTACTTTGCTTCTCTCATTTCTTACGGCGTTTACATGATTGTGAAACGAACAAAGCAGAATCAAGAATTGGTGAAGGAAGGTCAACTTATTTGCAAACTTAAACACTAAGTTGACGCAAAATATCGTAAGATCCCTATGAAAGCAACAGCANCCACTACGTATGCTAAGATGTCAAAATAGATTCCAATACCAATCAAAACTGCTCCAACAAGAAAACCCATGATTGCGAAACGTTGCCATGTAAGGAGTCCTGAAGGGGGCTCTTCCAAATAAGGCGAACCAGGCATGTTGTTTCCTCAAGATTTGATTCCTTGAACGACGATTTCAACAAGAGCGCCTTTTGGAAGGGCTCCTGCTTCGAAAGCAGCTCTTGCTGGTGGAATATCCATATCAGCAACCCAAGCACCGTAAACGTCGTTCATTGCTCCATAATCTTCGATCGTATCAAGAAGAACTTGAGCAAAACAAATGTCATTTTTCGACATTCCCCCTGCTTCGAGGAGTGCATCGATTTTTGCAAGCGCACCTTCAGTTTGCGATGTGATATCATCGCGCCCATCGATGGCGATTTGTCCAGAGAGCCAGAAATGTTGACCATGTCGGATACCAGGCGTATAGGGCGCATATGTGACAATTCCATCGAGCGAGATTGCTTCTTTCATGAACCCGCTAATCCTTGAATGCTCATGAACATTAACCATGAGTCACTGGACGTCATATGCGCACCTGTTGGGTCTTGGACCATCCAGCTCATGTGCGACTCCTCGCTCCATTCATTCGTAGTGGGACAACCTCAGACGTTCTGATTGCAACGGATCGTCAAGAGGTGCGCCAACTCTTGGATTCGGCCGAAGGCGTCTTGCCGAAACGCCAACAGATTTGGGTGGACCGTCCCGTAGGGACAAAACGCGTTCGCTTGGCTTGGAAACGAATGCGTCGTGTTCGATCNTTTCTCAAAAAAGCTCAACGTTCTGGCAGTCGATTTGAGCGCATTGTGAGCGTTGGTGCTCCTCTTGAATTACGAGTAGCGAAACGGTTGAAGATTCCAAAGCGGTGGTATATTTCAGATACAGAAGTCAACCATCTCGCGCATCGTCTCGCCATGAAATCAACTACGGATGTTCTCATCCCTACACACTGGAATGCCTCATTCGATGGAGGTTGGATCGAAAAAATGAGCAAGAAAGGTGCGAACATCCATCGATTGGATGGATTGCATGGAATGGTTCACCTACGTCCTCAACTACGTCCAAAGAGCGTTGCCTCGATTCCAAAAATTGCTGTTCGTCGTTTGATTGGCAACGGGATTCACGATCNAGGAGAAGTTCTTGAGATTCCAGAATCCTTGCTTGATGGTGTTGATTTGAGCATGGCAGATGAGGACAAGTATGATGGTGACGCGTGGGACTTTTTGTCGATGATTTCGATGCAAGATGGTGTCATTTCACAATCCGTAACCGTTGCAAGTGAGGCTGTTTTGATGGGCGTTCCAACACTCCTTGTGAGTGATGCTGAGCGAGGTTTTCTTGATCGTTTACAGGCTGATGGTTATCCCCTATTCCGATTACGAAGCGGTGATAATGTCGAGGAAATCCATGCGCAATTCCTCGCAGGACTGCATCTTACCGAAGCACTTGAACTCCCTGAATGGCCAAACACCCGTCAACAGTTTGCGGATTTCATTGGCTCTGAATTGATTGATTAAGCCAACGCTCAACGATTTCTCCATGATCACCGGCAAGGACAAGTCGCCCTTCGAGAATGTCTGAAATTGGCCAAAATCGAGCATCTTGCGCATCATCGCCTCCTTTTGGTTCACCTTCAGCATCCACTTCATAGACGATGCTAACGATGTGCTTTCGTGGGTCGCGTTGAGGGTCGCCCATAACCATCAACAATCGTGGATGACGTCCTTCAAGACCAGCTTCTTCACTCAATTCGCGAAGGACGGCTTCTTCAGGCCGTTCGCCTTGATCGACAAAACCACCTGGAAGCACCCAAGAGCCTGCNGACGGAGGGAACTTTCGCTGAACGAGCAGGATGTCATCTCCACGACGCACACAAGCATCTACAGCCAANGCAGGATTGAGGTAGCCTTGACANTCGTCGCATTGCGCCATGTCATTCACCGAATCTTCGCTTTCGCATTTGATAGGTTTGAACGGCTTTGAGAAGGTCCTTNTTCTTGAATGAAGGCCAAAATACGTCTGAGAAATACAATTCAGAATACGCCATTTGCCACAACAAGAAGTTGCTAATCCGCTCTTCTCCACTGGTCCGAATGACAAGGTCTGGATCGGGCATATCTGCAGTATAGAGGTGCTCTGAAACGGTCTTTTCAGTAATTTCTTCCAAGGTTAATTCGCCGGATTTGTGTAGATCTGCGATGTTTTGAATGGCATGAATCAATTCCTCTCGAGCACCATATGCAAGACAAACGGTAAACACGAAATCGTTGTAATCGGCCGTTTTTGATTCTGCATAATCAATGGCATCGTTGACGTGTTGAGGAAGAAGTTCCCTTCGGCCAATGATTTGAACGCGAACATTGTTCTCATGAATTCGAGGATCATCTGCAATGGATTTGAGCCCCTCAACATAGAGTTTGAACAGTGTATTCAGTTCCTCTTCTGGCCGACTAAGGTTTTCTGTTGAAAGCGCATAGACGGTAAACCATGGAATACCTAGTTCAAGAACCCAATCGAGTACAGCTTCCAGACGTTGTTTCCCAATTCGATGGCCAACATGTGTGGCTAAATTGGAACGCCAAGCAAAGCGACGATTTCCGTCCATGATGATGGCGAGGTGCTTTGGTTGAATCTCATGTTCGAGAACTTCGCGAAGGAGTTTTGCCTCAACCGCTTGGCCGAGAACGTCACCCATCTTCTCGCTGATTCCCATGGCCGTCCCGTTGATTCCAAATCGTTCTCTTGTTTCATTCCATCCCTTTGGCTACAAAGACACATTGAATGGGANGTGCCAATGTGCATTGGTCATGGAGGACGTGCCATGGTGGCCTCAAGGCATCGCCATCNCGTCGNATGAAGAAGCACTTACTTCAGGCGAGTTGCGTACAAAATGGGGCTCAGTGTCGTGTTGGGATGTCCGTAATTGTCTGGATTCATCGTGGTGGAAGCAAGCCAAGAAAGAGTCCTGGGGTGTCTTGGAAGAACTCAGTCCAACATCCATTGAGATTCTTCGAGAGGATGNGAATCGAACGCTGATGCAACTTGATGAAACGCATCTTGCGCTTGCATACTCAATTCCGACCAGCAATCGAACATCTGCACTATCTCGAACCCCGAATCTTCAATCAGCCCTTGTGTCAACGAATCTTATCCTTCCGATTGGAGGCTTTTTGCTTGATGGAAACGATGCTTTGCTTATCTTCCCTCATTCCAAATTGACGGAAACAACACCAGAATGGTTGGGCCAATCATTGGGTGAACTTCAGAACAAGCTTGCTCCATCTTCAAGCCCAAACGACCAGAAACGGTGGAATCAACGATTAAAAGATCTTGAGGATGAACTGAAGCCAAACACGCTATGGCGTGCCCCTCACGCTTCAACAACGGTTGGAATCCCTTCGGTACGCATTCATCCGAACTGGATAGTTGATGACGAAGAAGGTGTTCAACGTGCATTACCTCTCAACCAGAGTGTGAGCGAATTGCTTCTTTGTGGCTCTGAACGACTGCCTGGGCTTGCAGAATTCATTCATCTTGAAGGCCGATTGGTCGAAGAAAAAGGATACACTTCTGAACAAATTGCAGTCTTTTTCGAACATTGGAAGCGTCATGTGCCCGCCTCATGGACAAGCCGTAAAGCACTCTCAACAGTTCTTGGAGGAGCGTGGATTTGGCGATATTATGATGTTCTTGTGGTCAATGCTGAATCGGTGTTGTATGGCGATGAATCGCGATATGAATCTGCACAGAAATGGTTGAAAGACGTTTCAAGATTGCAAGCACATCTTGGTGTCTTACGCGTCTGGAAAAGCGGTGTCTGGGTTGGAATCACAACGATGGTCGTCGCCTACTATTCGTGGCAACTCGAGTCACTATCGACGGCGAGTTCAATTGGACTTGCAGCAATTGGTGGACTCATTTCAATAGGCTCAAATCTACTCTATTGGAAGAAAGATCCGCCAGCGTTTTGATCAACGCTGTTGACGAATACGGCCGTCATAGAACGAGAGATTGAGTTCCTTCGCCAGTTCCATCAAATCGAGAATGAGTGATTCACGAGCCTTACGTTCTGCAATCGATGAATCAACGTTCCAATACAAATTGAGTTCAATATCGATGGATTGGGCTGAAATCGTATTGATGCTGCACCACGATGAATCCTCTTTCGTTGTCGCCTCATGATTATGAATAAGATCGAGTGAACGTTGACAAAACGACTCGACATTTTCAGGGTCTGAATTGATGTCAAGATGCACCATGGATTGCCATCGTCGCCATCGTCGCTTGCCCCAATTCTCAACAGGAATACTCACGAGGTTCGCATTTGGAATGGTAATGATCGTATCGACGGACGTACGGACCAAGGTGGTTCGAAGGTTGATTTCGATCACTTCGCCTTCGGACGAACCGATAACGACCCAATCACCAACTTTGAACGGACGATCAAGAAGTACAGTAATGGCCCCAAAGAAGTTGGAAATGCTATCTTTCGCTGCAAGTGCAAAGGCAAGACCAGAAATTCCCAAACCTGCAAGGAGCGATGTAAGTTCAAATCCAAGCGCATCTGCAACAAAGATGGCTCCAACGAAGATGATGATGAAGCGAAGAACGCTTTCAAGGGCTGAGATAAGGGTCTTCTGTGTTCCATCAAGATCATCATCCGTGTCGAGGAATCGCACGAGATCGTAGACGAGATTGACCAATCGAAACGCCCAGATGACAATCGAAATAACCAGGACAAATTGCAAAACATCAGGAACATATTCTGCCCAAGATGGTAGCAGAATGTTTGGATTATTCGATTGTTCGTTCACCAAAATATCGATTGTGATAAATGCAAAAGCGTAACCTGCAACACTCCCAAGCGCTTTGTCACCTTTCTTGACCGTCTTTTGCCGAATCGTATCGTTACGGACAATGACGCCAAAAAAGCTGTGCGAAACGTTGCTAACGATCAAGCGAAGGACAAAAGAAATGAGAAAAATGACCCCAAGAATAAGCAGTGTTGATTGTGAAAACCCGAAGATTTCATCGCTTTCATAGGTCAGGTTATCATACAGGCCCATGAACGTTGGTGAAACCTTTTCTTCAAGGTTTTTTCCTTTTCAACAACAACGCTCCCGCGAGGGGTTCAAGTGTGGGAAGTATGTGGATGGAACGATAGCATGTCGTCCACACGTCGTCAACGCTCAGCCTTNGTCGCAATTTTCNTGCTCATGNTGCCAATGATGNTGACATCTGTCTCATCAACAATGGCAACGTCGCTNGATGAANANGAGTCTGGAAATACCCCNGAGGGNATTTGGAGTTCAGACTATGCAAACAGTNTACANCCATGGGGNGGNGATGANCGTATCCANTTNAAGGAATACCACGATTATTTCACAATGCGCGAGCGTATGCTCCAACTGTCTGAGAANACCTACACNTATCAAGGNCAAACNGTTGANATCATGTCATTCCANGANGGAATGAACGGTGGAATCAATGATCGTGGNGTAGAGATGTCCGCTGATAGTTATGAAGGACATTTCTACAACCATCCTTCACCATGGATGAAGATTACAGGTGGCGGTGAAGACCTCGAAGGTGTCTTTGGTGGTGAATGCAACGACTTTGTCGGTGACTGTGGAAACTACGAAGATATTCCAGATGTTCAGATGATTGGAAACTTCCACGCTCGAGAATGGATGTCGTATGAAGTTCCTATGTTGTTCTTGGAAATGCTTGCTCATTACTACGGAATGGTCGGTATTGACAACGATGGTGATGGACGTGTGGATGAAGATCCATGGGGCGATGCAAACAACGACGGAATCCTTGACGATGATGGCGACTGCTTGTCGCTCGCAGCAGAATACCAAGATTCCAACGGTGATGGAAATCCATGCGGACCGGGTGACCTTGGTGTTGATGAGGACTTCTCAGAACAGCAACTCACTGACTTGGTAAACACTCGAGAAATTTATCTCGTACCGATGCTCAATGTCGATGGAAACCGTTACGACCGTGAAGAATACTGTGGCGAAAACGCATGGGAGACATGCCCAACAAGTGGCTGGAGAAAGAACCTTCGTGATAACACCGTAACCGGCGTAACGCCTCTTCCTGACCTTGATGAAGAAGTGGATGAGGGCTGTGACGGTGTTGACCTCAACCGTAATTTCCAGTTTGAGTGGGGTGCACCTCTTGGTGCAACAGGCCCACTGTTCCCCGGTATGTGCTATGCTGGACAGAACAACGATGTTTACAACGGACCCGTCGATGATACGGATAACGATGGTGATGGCCAAGTTAACGAAGATCACGTTGACGGCAACGATGACGATGCTGATGGTCTAACCGATGAAGATTGGTGGGGAGGAAATTCCGAGCCAGAGACGCTCTTTGTTCAAGACTTGACCGAAATGAACGACGATGACAAGAACGGTGCTTCCGATTTCAAGGTCACACTTTCTTGGCATTCATTCTCTGAACTTGTCCTCTATCCTTGGGGACATTGCACAGGATGTGAAACGCCAGACCATCAACAACTCATCTACCATGGTGATCAGATGGCTGAAATGACCGACTATGCAAACATTCAGAGCAGTGATCTCTATCCAACCACTGGCGACTACTGTGATTGGCAATATGGTTTGCATGATTCATACTGTTACACGATGGAGATNGGAACTGCNTTCCATCAGCAACCAGAGGATGTGAACCACATCGCNGTTCGAAACGTNGGTGTTCCATTCTACATCCTNGANATCGCTGANAACCCNCGAGAGCGAGCAAACCTCGCAATCGCCAACATCTCACAACAGAATTTCCTTGTTCTTCCTTCGAACGTTGATGTTCCTGCATCAGGGGATATTCCGATTGATGTCTGTGTTTCAAATGAATTCCCATACAGTGAAGCCAACAGCTACGTGAAGTGGCGAATGGTCCAACCAAGTCGCCTTCAGTCCGATTATGGTCCACGAGAATGGGCAACAACCCCATGGGAATCGGTGCAAATTGAACGCGTGGATGAGGCTTGTATGACCGCAGACGGTAACGGAACTGTGCTTCGAGCAGAGATTCCAATTTCTGAATCGTCAACGGGTAAACTGCATTACAAGGCACAAATCTCTACCTTAAGTGGATCGGATTTCTTCCAATATCCTGCTGATGGAACCTATTACGAACTTGGTATTGAGTATCGTTCCGCCTACGGTAGCGTTGCAGGTTCGTTGTTCCTTTTCGTCATCATTGCAGGAACGGTTTGGGGAGGCCTTGGAGCCTGCTTACGCCTGATGCTTGCGGATGAAGAGAACCTTGCCAATGCAGAGGTTGCCTGAGGCGATTGCTATGGGACAAAGTGACCAATTTTCAGGCCGTCTCGGTCTTATTTTCGCTTCAATTGGGGCAGCGATTGGAACAGGAAACATTTGGCGCTTCCCTCGAATGGTCGGTGCAAATGGTGGAGGGACGTTCCTGATTCCTTGGGTGATTTTCCTCTTCATCTGGTCAATTCCTCTCGTCATTGCTGAATTTGCGATGGGTAAACGCTCCCGAACAGGTACGGTTGGAACTTTCCGTATCTTCGCTGGTAAGAAATTCGCATGGATGGGATTGTGGACCGCATGGATTTCAACAGCGATTGGTTTCTACTATGCGATTGTAGCAGGATGGTGCTTGAAGTATTTCCAACTGGGAATTTCAGGTGGACTAACAGGTGATGGTGTCGATACAACCGAAGTTTGGAATTCGTTCCTACAGTCACCAACACAGGTCATCTTCTTCCAATTCCTTGTTATTGCTATCACACTTCTTGCGATTTGGAAGGGTGCTAAAGCGATTGAAAAGGTCAATGTTATTCTCATGACATCATTGTTCGTTCTCCTCTTCATGACGCTTGGATTGTCGCTGTGGATGGATATGTCCGATGGTAGCCTTGATGGTGCATTGTTCATGTTCACCGTCGATCCTGCAAAACTTTCCGAACCAGAGGTTTGGATTAACGGCCTGTCACAATCGGCTTGGTCGTGCTCTGCAGGAATGGGTATGGCCATCACCTACGCTGTTTACATGCGTAAAGACGAGGATACGGTCCTCAATGCATTTACGATGGGTTTTGCCAACAACAGCATCTCCATTATTGCTGGATTGGCGGTTCTATCGGCAATCTTTGCAGTCAGTTCCGACCCGCTTGCAACCGTTACAAACGGTTCCTCAGCCATTACCTTCCTTGCACTACCTGAAGTCTTTGCACAAGCACCAGGTGGTGCAATTGGTGCGTTTGTGATGATGGCAGGTTTCTTCCTTGCGTTATCCTTTGCAGCGATTACATCGATGATTTCAACCGTTGAATTGTGTGTTCGAAACTTTGTTGATCATGGGTATGACCGACAACGTTCCGTTCTCATCACCTCGATTGCCATCTTCTTCTTTGGTTTGCCATCTGCAATCATGTGGATAAAACTCGATGCTGCAGGTGTTGCCTTCCCAGAATTCCTCGAAGTACAAGACCACATTTGGGGATACGGTTTGATGTTCAGTGGATTGTTTATCGCCTTCTCGATTTGGAAATATGGTTACATCAAGTGGAAGAAAGAGGTCGAATTGGGTAAGGCCCCACCAGGCTTTGCTGGATACATCGGCGTTGGTGTATCTGCGTTCCGTGATGACTACATCAACACAGGTGACAACGATATCGAAGTTGGAAGATGGTGGGACCTGTGTCTTTACCTCGCCTTCCCAATCTTGTTCAGCGTTCTCATGCTTTCCTACTTTGGTGATATGATTGCCAATACCGAAGATGTTTGGAATCCTGCAAATCCGAAAGGATTGGGAATTATTCTTGCCTTCTGGTCGGTTGTCGCCATCGTCTTCATTTCTCTCAATAAGTTCCTGATTGCTCGACCATTGTACCGAAATGTACCTGAAGGAGCGGATGCGGATATCTCATTGCTTCCTGGTGGAGACGATCCCTTGGTCACTGTTCTTGGTGCAGATGCACCATCTTCGGTAAACATTACTGAATTGGTAGCAGAAGCTGTTGATTGAGGTGAGCAGTGATGGAACCACTCGTCCAGTGGTTGTTGGGTGGCTTTATTCTCTCCTTGCTGTTCATCATCATTGCTCGTTGGTTTTGGAAGCGTTATGACAAACCAAGTGAAGCGGCTTTGGAATGGCAAAAAGAGCAAGAAGAGAAGCGAAAAGAACGGAAGGTTTGGGAATCCGTTGAGATGCAAATGCGACGTGAAGCAGAAGAGGCTGAGCGTAAAGCAGCGTTTCAAATCAAGCGTGAAGTTGCTGCCTCTTCTGGAACTGCACCCGATGCAACAACGGTTGCGAAAGCGTTTGAATCGTTAGGAACGACGCCTCTTCCAACTGCCCAAGAAGGAATCGATTCGGAGCAAGAAGTCGATGATTCGGATGTTGAAAACGTCGAAGATCTCGTCAAGGTACGTCAAGATGCATGGGATGGAGCAGAACATTCAGATCCAGATGAACCTCAAGAGCCGGATTGGGAACTTGTCGATCGTCTCAAGCGTATTGCTGAATCGGATGAAACAGAACAAATCCCTCACCCAGAACTTCCTCATGCGCCGACATTGCCCGATCTTTCTGCAGATGATTCAGAAGAATGAATCGATGTCGAAGCAACGTAGATGACGTTTTCAATTCAATTTCAAGCGAAGGGCATTAGAGGGAAGTGCTCTTCGAAGGTTCATGGTCCAACGTCCGAGGGGAACGCGTGATTTTGGACCTGCAGAAATGAAACGACGACTTGCATTCGAATCATTGCTTGAAGAACAAGCACGTCGTCATGGCTTCTCACGTGTTCAAACTCCAATCTTCGAATCGCTTGATTTGTTTACGGCGAAGTCAGGACCAGGTGTTGTATCTCAACTCTATGCATTCCAAGATAAGGGTGAGCGAGACCTTACACTCCGCCCTGAATTAACTGCTCCCGTTATGCGTATGGTTGCCGAAGAACTTCGTAATGAGACAAAACCACTACGTCTCTCCTACTATGGACAATGTTTCCGATACGAGGAATTCAAGAAGGGACGTTATCGAGAATTTTACCAGTATGGGGTTGAACTCATCGGGGCAACAGGCCCACTTGTTGAAGCCGAAGTCATCGCTCTCGCAATCAATATGCTCACAGAAGCAGGTCTCAAGAATTGGGAATTACGCATTGGACACGTGGGTGTTCTCAAACAAGTTCTCGCCGGTATTGGACTGAGTGATTCTTCTGATTCAGGAGAACCTCCTCTTGCTTCAGCGATGCGTTTCCTTGACAAGTCGGACTTTGATGGACTGCGAACCTTGTTTGAATCTCAATCGATTTCAACCGATTTCGTAGCACCTCTCAAACAACTCTCAGAATTGAAAGGTGGACAAGAAACCATTGCATCAGCTCGTGAACTTCTCTCAACCATGGAGGGCGTTTCTCTTGATGCATTGGATGATCTTGAATCAACCATCACGTCGATTGGACAACTCGCTCCTTCCCCACCATCGCTTTCGGTCAATCTCACCGTCGCTCGTGGTCTTGATTATTACACAGGAACGGTGTTTGAAGTCCACGTGCCAGAATTAGGCGGAGAAGGACAAGTACTCGGAGGGGGTTCTTACAAACTCCTCCACCTCTTCGGTCTTGCAGACCTTGATCCATGTTGTGGATTTGGACTTGGCTTTGACAGAGTCCTCCTCGCCTTGGAAGCACAGGCTGCTGCTGAAGGACGAGATGAGGTCGTTCCAGGTCAGGACGATGAATCGCCGCTTCTTGCCATGATCCCATTCAACATTGATG
>PBET01000004.1 GCA_002719815.1 Methanobacteriota archaeon
TATTTACTTGTGCAATGGACGATCCCGAAGATTGTAACACACCAATTACACAACTCAACATTCCGTTCCAACCTCAGGTTGTTGGTGCAACAGGACTGGTTGTTGAAGGAATCATGGATACGACCAAGGTCGCCTTCACTACGGGAATGCTTGCAAAAGACCTTGAGAGCATGTTCGCTGGTGCTCCAACCGCTGCAGCTATGACTCAGAATCTCGCAGACACTTCTGCGGGAATGCAAGCTATGGGATTGGATGCTGCAACAGCAGATGCCGCTGCAGCCGCCGCACTAGCCGACCATTTCTGGAGTTTGTATGACGGTTCTTTTACCGCTAGTCAAACCGTCAATTACTCTACTGCATTCAACCTTGGTGAAGATTTCGCAGCTAACTTCGCTGGCGATACCAACATCGACATGAACTATGCATTCTACTCTGCAATGGGTCCTGGTGGAGAAGATCTCTCACTTACAGGTGCTCTCGGAGCAACCATGCTTGCAGGACACTGCAGTTCTTTCCCAACCGATCCTACCAACCCTGTTGACGTAGCGAACGCATCCATCCGCGCAACTATCTGGAATTACGCCGGTGCAGATGCCGCAACGACTGTTGCTCGCGATTGGGCAATGTGTGCCGGAGTCGGCACCACATTCCAAACCCTTGGTGGAGGAGACTCTGATTGGATGCTCGATCAAACCGGTACTGCAGTCGATGCATCGACTCGTCTTGCTCACATGGGCATTGTAACTGCTGACGGCAGTCCACTCGACAACATGGTCGCAATGGGTGTTCTCTTTGGGAATCCTGCTGATGATGAAGTCACTGGAATGTTGGAAGTTGTAGGCACAGAATACGGAGTTGCTAACTTCCTTACAATGGATGCTGAGGCTGCAACTGCTCTCTACGGAATCGATGCAGCAACCCATGGTGCATTGGCAATGTGGGCTCTTGGTTGGATGACCGATCAAACTTCTCTTCCAATGATTCTGCTCGGTGGCAGTGGTGACATGACCGCATCATTGTTCGTTGCAACCAGTTTTGGTGCTGAAGATCCTTTGAATGGAGGCTATCTTGAAGCCAGCATCAATCTCGGTGTGGAATCAATGGATGGTATGAGTTACTGGGAAATGATTGGTGGTGAAGCAATTGCTCTCACACCTGAACAATCGACACACATTCTCTACAATGAATCACTTGGTTTGACGACCCGCACTGGAGCTACCTTGTTCTTGTTTGGTGAATTGACAGGAAACACCGCACCTATGCTCGGTGGCGGGCCATGGACCAACCAAACGATTGCAGCATTGTATGGTATCGAGCCTACAGAAGCCGATGCATTGAGTGCATTAGTAAACACCGTCTATCAAACGATGGTTCCCGGACAACTCATGGCAATGCAAAGTCCTGGTCAATACATGACCATGCCACTGAACAGTTGGCTCTACGGTTGGTTCGACCCAGTGAGCATGATGGTTGCTGATGACCCAACCGCTCCTTCCGCAGGATGGGCAAAGTTGGAAACCAACGAAACCTACTACGGATCTGGTGGCGTCTCAACAGGACCTGCAACAGTCTACGTCAAGTGTACTGGGCACAACGCTGATTGCGAAAAGGGTGAAGCAGTCTCCGAAGATGGTTCAAACGAACTCTCATGGAGAAGTACGGAAGTCATGAACAGCACAGGCGGACTTATCACCGTTGTAACACTCAATGGAACTACTGGTGGCTTCCTCACTGGTAGTGGTGATATGGTCAATGCTGGTGGCTATGCAGTTACTTCTGTTGATTGCAGTGGTACTGGTGAAGTCGAGGGAATTCCTGTTGACAAGTGCTCTGCAACTGTCGATCCAACCAAGACGCCAATCACAGCGAAACTCATCAACAGTGGTTCTCTTCTCGATGCAATCACACCTGCACTTCCTGTGTACTTTGGAGCTGATATCAGTTTGAAGTCTGAAGAAATTTCAGGACTCATTATTTCTGGTAGTTCCACTTCAACCTTCTATCTTGATACACGAACTGGAACTGATCTTGCCACAGAACCGACAATGGATGATCTCCAAGAGGTCTTCCAGATTGTCCAAAGTTCAGCGATTGAAGGTGAGGATGCTGAAGAGATGGAAAGTTCCATTGTTCAGAATCAAGAATTCATGGGCTGGTGGATGAACTTTGACAACGGCTTCGATTACGTGGCATTGCTACTATACATCGGCGGTGTTGCTCTGGTCATCATGCACTTCGTCATGGCTGGTCAGAAAGAAGATGAAGTCTTTGAGTGAATTCATTCACATAGACTTAAACACGACTGAGTTGTGGTCGTAGCATGGATAAGCGTGCTACGATTACAATTCTCGTTGGATTAGGTATCTTCGTTGTCGGAGTCATTGGCTTCGTTATCGGCGGATTTGGTGTTGCTGGCCTTGAAGAATCGACTGAATTTACACTCGAAGAGGTTGACAATGGAACGATCTACCTCAAGGACATTGATGGTCAAGGTGAACTTGGTGTTACTTTTTGGGTGAAAGGGAAATACCTCGATACAGATGATAACGGTATCTGGGATGTTTGTGAAACAACGAATGTCACTGTAACTGAAAACCCCGAAGTTGCGGATTGGGGCGATGATTATGCTGGAGGATTTTACACCGAAGTCGTATACAAGAACTGCGAGGCTGATGAACCCAACCAAAACCTCGAGCGCGCGGAACAAGGATATGTGAAGATTGGCCGGGCGTGCCTTGGTTGCTTTGCTGGAGATTTTTCCTTTGAATCCAACGTAAACGTTTCAGTCACGTACGATGATGTACTCATCGAAGAGGTTGGTGAAGACATTGGAATGATTGCAATTGGATTCCTTGGTGGTTCGGGTGCGGTCTGTTGTGGTGTCATCGTCATGTTCATCGGTGTCATCTTGATCTTTACATTGAAAGATGATGCTCCAGTTCAGATGATGGTAGGTGCAGATGGTTCCTACATGATGGCCTCGGCACCACCAAACGCTGTTGGTGTCGGCGTAAGTCAAAACATTGCACAAGTGACTGCTTCAACACCCATCATCACGCAAGCTGAGACTCAAGCAGAGCCTTTCGAATTCCCTACAACAAGTGACGTCGCAGAAGAAGCAACAACGCCTGCTGAAAGCGAAACAAAGGATGAATCAAACTGATTATTCCTCTTCATCCTCATAGAGGAACGTGTTGCATGCTGGACATGTGAACGATGTTGGTCGATCGCCGTCAAGTTCAGTAACAACACCACATGGTCCACACAGAATTGTTGTCTTTTTTGGCTCATCAATGGTAACATCGACCCTGTACATGATACGATTCGCATCAGGAAGTTGTTCCGCACTTGGCGTCCATGCTGCAATGTCTTCCTCGCTCATGGTTCGCTGGCTTGCAGTACTCATGCCAACGATGAACAAAAGAAGGCCTGAAACACCGATGACTGCGCCCATCGATAGGACGCCGCCAACGAAGAGAAAAGCTCCAAAGGCAATGCAAATCATTCCAGATAAGATGAGGTTTTCGCGTACATTGCGAACCATTGTTTTCACCTAGTTGAGAACATCTGCAAGTGTCCTAGCTACACGTTCAATCCCATCCGATGGCATTGCACACAAACCGATTCGAATGCCTCCACGTAGTGGCACGAGGTAGACGTGATGTTGTGCACAGGCTTCTGTAATGCTTTCAGGATCCTCATGTTCAAGCCATGCAAAGAATCCATCGTGTGTTGGATTGATCGGAACGTTGTAGGTTTCACAGGCCTTGACGAATGTTTCACGACGTTTGGTCAACAACGCTTGCAAGCGATCGCGTTCATCTGACCAGGCTTGGGCTGTTTCCTCGTTTCCATGCAATTGTACGGATGTGTATTGGAGAAGACGAGGTGCTGCAGACCAGGTTTGTCGGCCTGTTGTCCCAAAGATATCTCGGAATCGTTCCGTAACGTCCTCATCTGGATGGATTCCAATCAGTGCACCCGTTCGTAATCCGTACGCAGTATGTGATTTTGAGAGAGAAAGTGCATAGGTGACGAGGAAGTTTTCAGGCCAAGGCGTTCCATCATTCATCGTATCGATGATGGTCTGGCCCCATCCATGTGGACTTTCTGCATAGAGGCTATAGGCCGTATCAAGAAGAAGCGTATGGCCAACATCTGGATGCTTGGATGCACTTGCCATCATAATATCAAGGGCTGCTCGTCGTCCTTGTGGTGTCATGGTCAATCCGGTTGGATTGTGTGCAGGATCATTAAGCCAAACCATCACCGTCTTCTGTTTGTTTGCAAGTTCTTCAACGGTTTGTTCAAACGCTTGGTCTGCAAAGTATGGGTAGTCGTTCTCGCCATCAGGGAGTAGTGGCCATGTAGCCATTTCAAGGCCACATCCTTTGAGGAAACCAGCATAAGGCCCCCAATGTCGATTGCGNAAGAGAATNGCATCCCCACGTTCACAGAGATTGTTTGCAGCCAAGAAGAGCGCACCAGAACCTCCTGGTGTTGCAGTTGAGACNAAGTTGAATCCCANTGCTTCGATNNCTTCTCGATGCTCTCCGAGTACGAGTGAAATACTGAGNTCGAGGAAATCTGGNAGNCCCTTCAATGGAGCATAGGATGCNAATTCAAGCGGAGGTGCTTGTCGAAGCATCTGGTCAACAACGTCGTTGATAGCAAGACTTCCATCGTCCTCGAGAAGAAGTCCAGCCGTTCCATTGATGGCATCATGTCCCTCTTCTTTGGCTTTCAAATAACGAGCATACCAGCCAAAAATGGTATCGTTCCCTTGACGTGTTGACGCAAGTGCATTCACAAGCGATGCGCCGGGTACGTCGTCCATAGCCATGCCAAGCCGGTTTCCCTCTTGACCTTGTGGGGTTGAACCGTTTCCTTCATGAAGGGGATGAGAATGGCATGTCAAGGCCAACGTAGCATAGCTGGTAGTGCGCCTGATTTGTAATCAGGCGGTCGGGGGTTCGAGTCCCTCCGTTGGCTCCACCATCACATCCAATAAGAACGCTCAAACCGTTGAAGCGTTTGGTTGAATCATGAGCGCTGTTCGACTTGATGGCAAAGCATGTGCGGCCGATTTGGAAGAGCGACTCAAGCAACGCATTGCAGCATGTTCGGTTCAACCGCATCTTGCTGTGATCATCGTCGGTGATGATCCTGCTTCGCATGTGTATGTTAACAACAAAATCCGATCATGTGAGCGACTTGGTATTCGTTCAACGCATATTGAACTACCTGAGGATACAGAAGAATCCGTTGTTGCTGACTACATTCATTCCATGAACGAACAAGAGGACTTGCATGGCATCTTGATTCAATCACCGTTACCGAAACATATGGATGAGGAATCACTGACAGAATTGATCAATCCACTGAAAGATGTTGATGGATTCCATCCTGTGAATCTTGGTCGTTTGGTTCAAGGACGAACCGATGGCATGATTCCTTGTACGCCTTCAGGTGTCATGGAAATGCTTCGATGGGCTGAGGTAGATCTAACTGGAAAGAAGGCGGTTGTTCTCGGTCGTTCATTCAATGTTGGAATGCCTCAAGCCTTGTTGCTTGCAGCACGAGGTGCTGATGCAACCGTTACGGTCGTTCATTCTCGAACCAAGGATGCCAAAGCTGAATGTTTGCAAGCGGACATTATCGTTGCTGCCGTTGGTCGTCCTGAGATGGTTCAAGCCGATTGGGTCAAGCAAGGAGCAATTGTTGTTGATGTTGGAATCAATCGTGTCGATGATGCAACGCGAGAACGAGGTTGGCGCCTTGCTGGTGATGTCCATCCCGACGTTGAATCGGTAGCATCCCTTCTCTCACCTGTACCCGGTGGTGTTGGACCGATGACGGTTGCAATGTTGATGGCCAATACCGTGACGGCAGCTGAATACATGAATTCNTGATGAAGTGAGGNCTATGGANCAACGAGCACCACGAACCGCTGCCTTTGCCACAACGGTTGCGATCATGTCGTTCATNGCNATGATCGGTAATGCATTTCTTGGAAGATATCCGGGTCANGAAGGTCAACGNGTNCTTCTCAAACCNCTGTTNAGTGGATTTCTAAGTGGAACCAAAGAGNATTATTGGGCNTCNACAGGTTGGTCNATGCAAGAATGGATTTGGCTTGCCATTTCCATNTGTTTGGTCNTNATTGCAGTATGGGGTCGANTGGAACGNNCNGTTCCTGAACTTCCAACTCGNCGTTCAGTTGAGGAACAAATTGCTGACTTTGAATCATCATCAACCATGGTTGGAACGCGTCAAGTCACTTCGGTCAATCAGAATACGTCGAACATTATCTCATCGATTGTAGGTGAAACAATTTNTGTTGATTCGAACCGAGTTGAATCAGCCACTGCATTGCTGTCAAGTGGTGAATTGGGCCGGAGTGCTGCTGCAATCGTTTCTGAACGAAATACCGATATCGAGTCACGACTGTTTGAATCGGAACTTGGACCTCAACCAGAAAAAGAAGTCGTCCAAGAAGATCGAGACTTTGTCTCCGATGGACCTACATACATTCCGTTACCAGGTGTTGAAGAGAAGAAACAATCACGTCCACTTCGAGATGAGAAAACGGAATTCGTCTCGGATGGACCGGCACACATTCCTTTGCCAGAACTTCCATCGTTTGATGATGAACCCTCAANTGACGTTCCTGACATGCCTGACCTTGACGACTTATTTGAAGAGAGCAATACAATTCCGACAATGCCCGACTTGGACGATTTGTTCTAAGTTGTCAACGAGAGGTTCAAAACTAAGCAGGGAGGNGAACAAATGATGTGGAGTTCCTCGTTTGATTTGCATTGCCACACCACACANAGTGATGGGGCATTATCGGTTGAAGAACTCGCTGATGCAATGGCAAAGCAACAGGTTCGAGTTTGGTCCTTAACCGACCATGATACAATTGCAGGTTGGGATGAAGCAAAAGCGGCTGCAAAGGAGCGTAACATACGCTTTGTTCCAGGTGTGGAATTGACATGTGCAGTTGAACTGCCATGGGATGAAAACATCCTCGAAGCCAGTTCTCGGAATCGACCACCTTCCTCATGGCATCTACTCGCCTACTTTCCATACGATCCGAATCCAAATGGTCTGATGAAGTTCAAAGAATGGCTTTCACCTCTCCAGGATGATCGAGTTCCAAGAATGCTTGAAATCATCGATAAGGTCAATGGATTTGGAATGAAGATTGAGGCTTCTGATGTTCTTTCCCGAGCGAAAGGCAGTGTTGGCCGTCCGCATCTTGCAATGGCGATGGTCGATGCAGGATATGTCGAATCCATTGGTCAGGCATTTGAGGAATGGTTGGGCGATGGAAGGCCTTGCAATGTCGAGCGTCCGAAACCATCGCTTGCAGAAGCAACAGCGTTGGTTCATGCTGCAGGCGGAATCACCTCACTTGCGCACCCGCGCTACTATGGTGTTGATTATGAAACGCTGATTCAACATCTCAAAGCATCAGGTGTTGATGCGATTGAAGCCTTTCATCGTAGTCACTCCGATGATGAACGTCATCAATTGTGGAAACTTGCTGATCAATATGGACTTGGAATTACTGTTGGTTCGGATTTCCATTCCTTTGCTGGTGGCCATCGACCCGGCCACATGCCCGTAGTCGTCAAGAGCTTGCCTACACTGATTTCCTCGGCATGATTCGATGAAGGATCATTGCGATTTCAAACAGGAAAATAACCGGTATCGATACGAGGAAGAGTGAAAGCGGGTCTGGTGGCGAAAAGATTGCTCCCATAACGAAGGCTGAGAACCAAATGTGCTTGCGATAAGCCGCCAAGGTCTGTGGTTCAACCATGCCAACCCGCAAAGCCAGCAGTGTGATGACCGGTGCTTGAAATCCGATTGCACTTGCAATGCATAGATTGAGAATGAATCCAATGTATGCCTCAAGTTTCCATTGTGTTGACAACCCTGCTTGTTGGGCATCGTTGCTGAGATATTCAAACAACATCGGTGTGAGCAATTCCCAAGCGTATAGAATTCCACAGCATGCAAGAATGATGCTTGAAGCAATGGAGATGATGAATGAAAAACTTGGCTTTGGAGGTCGAAGATCGATTTCCTTGAATCGTTCGATGACAAGAGGGTGATGAATTCCTCGCAGTGTCGTCTCAGTGATGAGCAACAACAATGCCAGCATGAGACCAAAACTTGCTGAAAGTTGGATTTGAAGCATCAGAAACTCAACAGGTGATGTCACGATGACGTTGACATCATCAGGAAGACGTTGTTCTTCNATCAACCAAGCTACNATGGATTTCGCGATTGGAAATCCAANAACAAGCCCTGTAAGGAACAAACCCACCAATGCTGTTGCCCGTTTGCGAAGGTACTCGCGAACAGAATTGAGCAACTGGCCACCAGGCGAATCCATCAATTCTGAAACAGCGTCTTCGAGACTTGTTGAGGACGCCATGATGTTCGCAGGTGGTTGTTCACATTAAGTGAATGCTCATTCCTCTTCCCACGTATGTGACGGTCGTGCATCGTACCATTTGCGTCCATTTTGATTCAATCGATACAAGCGATAGACAACAAACCCTGTAATGTACAGTGATGAGAGCGAAAGGACAACTGCCTTTGTCATTGAATTTTCTGAGTTGTCATAGTTTGAGACGACTTGAACTTCAAGGACGCCTTCATCACCAGGATGATGCAGGAAGATGAACGTGTAAACATACGGTGAACTCAATCTGAGATCGATGCTTTCGTTTGGAAGTAATTGTGATACACAAGCAACGGTTTGCGTGCAATGGTTTTCTGCAAGTGCCTGCATCTTGTTCCAATCAATTCCGAAATCAGAAAATCCAGATTCAGCCAAATTGACGGTAACAATCGCATATTCGAGCGGTATTGACGAATCAAGATTGGTGATGGTTGTCGTCGTGCCATACTTTGGATTCATCTCAGCAATAATGTCCTGAACCGTATCATCCGGTCCAAGACGGAAGGATGGTTGGTCCTCATTGGTTGAATCTTGATAATTGACNGCACCCATGATGGCTGCAAACAGGATGAGGAGAATTGTACCTTCAACAAGGATATGNTTTCGTACCTTTTCGCGATCAACACCCTTGAACATTGCACCGTAATCATTCCTAAGTCTGGGTTGAAGATGGTGAATGAACAAGGCACCGATTCCNCCGACGATCATTCCAAGTGGAATGTCAATGATCCAATGAATTCCGAGATAGAGGATGGCGAAAATGAAGATGANGGTATTGATGAGAATGAACATGTGGTAGCGATAGTGACGCCACTCTTTGAGGGTCTGACCACTGGATTTGACATGAAGATAATTGAGCATCAGAATGCCAAATGGGATTGCAACATGGAGCGATGGTACTGCATTGTCGAGCGGATCATGTGTTGCATAGAAGGTTGAATACCATCCATCATGATAGAGGAGTGCATCCATNCCAGGTATCCAAGAGGACGTCACTTCAACATTGAAGAANAGATAGTATGGNACTGCAATCGCATAAATCAGCAAGTAATTCAGCGTCACCTTATCGGTCATATCTCGGTCACTGGTGTATGCATAATACACGGTTGTCACATAGATGAGGAAGAGATAAACGAACAAGTAGTGGAAATTGAGAAACGTCGTCAAGGCATCGTTTTCAAATGCATTTTGAATCCAAAGGACTGCATTACCTTCGATACTATGAACCAAATCGGTCCAATGACCAACACGTTCCTTGATCGGTTCATTGAGTCCATCGGTCAAATTCTTCCAGCGGATAATCACGATGTATCCCATTGCATGCAGGTAATACCGTTGCTTGTGAATGGTTTTCAACCATTGTCCATATTTGACACGAGATTCCTTGTCATGGAGCGAGAAAATGGAGCATATGATTGGCGTCAAGAACAGAATCATGCCCATCATGACCGTCCATGGACTCATACTCTTGCGCAGTTGGCTGTGCATATAGAGGTTTACTGCAGAGTATTGCGTTCCCTACGTTTCATGACCCTTGCTTGAAGAATGGGCTTCAAGAACCATCATCGACTGGATGAAGTGAATCGCATGTATCATCCAGCACCAGAGAATACCTTGGACAGTCTCGTTCATGGTATGGACTTGTTTGATGCAATCGAGTTTGATGTGCGTTTAACAAAGGACGATCAAGTCATCATTCATCACGATCGAGAGGTTTCCATCGATCCGAACGAACGTCAAGGAAAATCACCCTATGTTGAGGATTGGGAGTTGGATGAACTTCTCAAACTGGGTTTTTGTTCTCTTGAAATGTTGCTCGAACATCCACGCATTCAACAAGCTGTTCAAGAAGAAGGCAAGGTCATGGTCGTTGAGTCAAAACGACCAAGTTACAAGGTGAAACGAAGCGGAGGTTGGTTTGCAAAAAACAAGCATGATGCGCATATGGGTGCGACCATGAAACGTGCTGAAGCGTTACTCGACCAATTTGAGATTCCTCAACAATCAACCGTTCATTACGCCTTTCACAAATCCATGAGCGATGCAACAAGAGTTGGAGAGATTCAACGAAATTGGTCCACATTGTTGCCAACGATTCGTCCATTTGCAGGGCGAAAGACACACCGCGTTCTTGCTTTCCCTGAATTTCTCACGACCTCCTTTGCTCGGTTGATGAGGAAGCACCAACGAAATGCTTCACCCATGATGCCATGTGCGATTGAATATCTTGCATCACCAACCAATCGAATTCCGTTGGGAAAAACGGTTGGATTGCGTGGTAAATCACTCGAACGATTGACGAAGATTCGGCAAGGCTTTCCTGTCTATTTGTGGCCCGTCTCAGCGAAAATAGAACACGCTGTTCTCAATGCAGGCTTATCCGTTCTCACTGATTCGAGTGATCCATCGATGACATGGTTGCCGAGTGGTCACGCACGATGGACGCAACCAGCGACTCTTCCTCTCGATGAAACACAGTATCANCAATTNAANAATGCAACNAAGGAAGATCATCTNTCTGTACTCAAATCACTCAAGAACGAAGTCACNCCTTGGATGGAGTGCGATGTTTCACGTAAGCGNGAACTGCTCACCTATTGGAGGCAGAAATGGCAGTGGNAGGACAGTGTNGAAGACCTNCTTGCNTTTGAGGAAANGAACGGTTCAATGCCNTGGCAAATCGTTCGTATGATCGGACACCGTGGAGCTGGAAAGACCAAGCGCCCCGTCCTCTGATCATTCCTGCTCTTGATGCTCTGCAAGATGNANTNGNGCATCNTGTCGTAGGAACGGACCNTACAAGGTCGGTAGCAATGTGACGCTTGAGATCATTGCAAGACTGATGGCAACGATGAAGACCTGTCCAAAGAGTCGAAGCGGTAACAAACCAGAGAAGTTCAGGATTGCGAAACCACCTGCCGTACTAATGGCTGCACCGAGCATCGCTCGTCCGGTTGTTGCGGTCGTTTTGGAGGTCCATTGAGCGACTGTTTTCTCAGGATGCAATTCAACTTCTTCTTCCAACCGAATCACATAGTGAACCGCATAATCGACACCCAATCCTAGCGCCAGAGCGCCGATGGTGACCGTTTGAGAGTTCAACTGATAGCCAGCAAGACCCATGATTCCATAGACCCACATAACCACCGTAATCAATGGAATCCAAATGACACCGCCACGAAGAACAGCTTGTGGGAAACTTTGCGTTCGGATGAATTGAATCAAAATGAGGACGAATAAGATNGTGAAAGCTACAATGGCTGTNGATGTTATGGCGGAGATTGCAACATCAGCACTGATTTGTGCAAGAATCAATGCACGTCCACTCAATTCCATCGAAAACTGGCCTTCAACATCACTTGAAGCACTCTTGAGTGCATTCGAAAGGCCTTCCTCAAAGTCAACCGTTGCCTGCCAATCCAACGTGTTTGCTTGGAATGAAATGATGGTTTGTTGGCCATCGATGTAGAGCAGAGAATCAACGATTGCACGCCCTNCTTCGTCTTCTAGGAGGTACGCCTTGAGTTCACTGTATCCTTCAGCATCGTCCAATCCATTCATCATCCCATCAAGGGTTGGATTCTGGCCACGTTCAGCCTCAAGTGTATCCCATATGCCTGTTGGAACGCCCGTAACGCCCTCTGTCTCACTTAGTGTTTGAATTGCTTTTTCATAGGCTACCAGTCCCTCTGCCGAAACGATATCGCCTTCAAGGACCACATAGAGTGGTGTCGGACTGCTTTGGAATTGTTCTGCAATCATGAGGAAGTCTTGGACAACTTCAAGCGAATCATCGAATTGATCGGCTGTATCAAATCCGACCTCAAGCGTGCTCATGCCGTACGCCATCGGTAAGGAAAGGATGATGGCAACAAGAATCACGAGTGCAGGCTTCTCTTCAGCCATCGTACCAATCGCTGCTGTGAGTTTTGTTTCATTCATTGCTCCCGATTTCTTCAGCGGTAAGGCCTTGGAAGGAATCGCTGTCATCAATGCAGGTAACAGAGAGATGCTCAGGACATAAATCGCAAACAAACCAAGTGCAATGACGGTTCCAAAGTTAACAAGGAACATTTGCGATGAGAGTCTGAATGATAGGAAACCGACCATATCGGTAAAGATTGCAATCACCAACGCTGCTGAGGTCAAGATTGCACCCGAACGAATGGCCTTGATTCGCATCTCATGGTCGAAATCTTTCAGTGTCACGCGTCCTTTTGGATCATCATGTTCAATCTCTTGCATCACTTCCCGTATTCGCGTGACAACGTGAATTCCATAATCAACACCAATCGCAAGAAGTAGAATCGGAATGCTGTTCATTGCCGCATTGAAGGTGAGGCGGAAGATGCCTGCAGCTCCATAGGTTGCCATAATCGCAAGTACAGTCAACCCAATGACGTAAGCAGTATCACGAACAGATCTGAACTTAATGTAGAGAAGAACGGTCAAGAACACCAATGCAAGTGACGTAAGAATCCCTATTTCCTTTCCAATGTTGGAACTCTGTTCGTATTGGAAGTCTGAAAATGAGAAGACGCGAAGTTCGTTGTCACCTGTCGTATATTTTAGTTCAAACAGGAATACTTCAGTCCAACCAACGATAAGTTCCTGAACGTCACCGATAATCTCTGCGTTTTCATAGTTCGCTGCATCGGTTGAAACGACAAGATTGATGAGAATTGGTCCATCGCCCGCCCAAGGATTCTCCTTGTCTTCAGCAGGCATCGTAGCGATGATGTTTCCAAGATGATCGATGTTTTGCAGACCAATGTATGTTCCTAATGTTCCTTGAAGTGGACCCACCACTCCTGCGATGGCAACAGTTTCTTCTGGACTTGTACGGCTTTGTTGCAAACTTTGGATTTGACCAAGAAGAGCACCCAGTTCATCGCTTATGTTCAGGTTTGAATCCATCCGATCTTGCCAATCGGTTACTACACCAGGATTCCAATCACGTAATGCTTGTGCACTCGGCGCCATCGGCGCAGGTACAGCCTCGATGGCTCCTTGCAAATCACCAAGAGCGGATGTGAAATTTTCTTCGCTTGCAACGGTGGTATTGGCAATATGCATTGAAAGAGAATCTCTCCATGCTTGCGTCGTTATCGGATCTTGTGTGTTCAACCAGAACAAAGCAGAGCCTGCTGGTCCACTTGTTGCACTTCCTCCGAAGAGAGGTTCATGGTATGGAAGAAAAGCGTCATTGGTTAACAATTCCGCTTCGATAATGGCGAACTGTTCCCATGTTTCTGAACGTTGCATATCGCCTTGTTCAATCTCGTCGATGATTCGAATGAAATCAAGTGATGCTTGGTATCGATCCTCGATTTCATACAGAAGGGCAGTCGTGTCGTTTTGTGGATAAAAAGCGTCTTCACTGTTGTCAACATCGATGAATCGCGCCATCGATGCAAGTGCAAGTGTAATGATGAGAATTGAGGCGATGGTAGCCTTCGGTCGCACAACCGAGAGCGTTGTTAATTTGTTGAACGGGTTTTCCATACGCGAAAGCCCAGAAATGCATGTATAAATGGCTGTTCTTGATTTGAAACAATTCGGCTATGATTTTGAACACTCCTTGATAAGTCGAAATGTTTGATTCAAACCATGAGCAAGGACGGACCACGTTGGAAACGTGTATGTAAATCTTCAAAATTGAAGATGAACAAGGTCAAAGGAAAGGCAATTGGAGCTAAGATGGTTCTGGTTATGCGGACAGAGGAAGGATTGTTTGGAAGCAATGCACTCTGTCGACANATGGCATGGCCACTCCATTGGGGTGGGAAAATCAAAGATGGTTGTTTGCGATGTCCTCTCCATCACACATCCTACCATCCCGAAGATGGTTCGGTCAATGAGTGGTCGCCTGCGCATTATTTCCCAGCATATGGGAAAATGCTTGGAAAACTAAGGAAACCAACACCATTGAAGACATACGATGTTCGTGAACACGACGGTTACGTCGAAATTGATCTTAATTCGTGATCATTCAACGTGACGAAGAACTTGGTCACGGGCGAAATATTTCGGTCGATAGATTGGGACACCCTTGCCGTTGCGCATAACGACACGTTCATCGAAAATTTGAGCACCGATTCCAGCCACTCTTGCCCAACCAAAGAAGGTGGTATAGTAGCTTGGATCTTTGAGACCAACATGGTGAAGCAAAGCGCCTGAAGCGATATCGACGTTCGCATTCGGATTGGAAATCTTTGGATTTTCAGCAAGAACGCGTGGCGCAACTTCACGCAAGGTTCGAATGATCTTGAAGTTCTCATCTTCGGGACAAATATCCTCACCGAGCGCAAATTGTGCTGTTGCACGAGGATCTTCTGCTCGAAGGACTGCGTGGCCAAATCCGAACACAGGTCGCCCAGCAGCCAGTTCACCTCGTACAAATTCCTCGACCTTGTCTGCATCGGATGTGCCAACACGAAGAACAAACTCGAGGCATGATTGGTTGGCGCGTCCATGAAGTGGACCACTGAGTGCGTTCATGGAACTGGCCATTGCCGAATACAGCGTCGCATGACCACTTGCTACAGCTTTACCAACGAAGGTTGAGAGATTACCACCCCCATGGTCCATATGGAGAACGAGATAGACCGATAAGACGCGAGTCAGTTTGGCTTGGTCAACATCAAGTTCAAGCGTATTTGTGAATCGTTCAACCATTGACAAACTGGTATCATCCTCGGGAATGTTGTCACCTCGTCCATCACGGTAACGGAACAACAGCCCCAACATTCGTGGCATTCGAGCAACAAGATTGAGGGCATCTTCCTTCCAATCGTTGGTGCAGTCCCACATGCCGAGCGTTTGAATCCCAACAGCAAGCCAATCCATTGGATGGCCATCCTTCGGCAATGCTGAGAAAATCGGTCCAAGATCACCTGGCATCGTTGCTCGGCGAGCAAGGTCTTGCCTGAACGCTTGCGACTGTTCTGCGTTTGGTAATTCCTTGTTGTGAAGGAGATACACCACATCCTCGGGAAGCATTCCGGCAAGTTCAGTGATTGGGTAGCCACAGTAATGGACCCCTTCTCCTGGTGTGACAAACGATGTCCGACATGTCCCTACTGGAACGCCTCGCATACCGATGTCGAGATGAGCCTCGGTCAAATCGAGTAAGTGCTTCGCTTCCTCGCCCATGGTCTCACCGAGTTAACCCAATTCGGTCATTCGTATAAAGGAAAGGACGAGGTCGGCTACTAAAGGTGTTGATAATTACACCAAATTACGCATCATCCCAAGCTCGAAATCCTTGCGTTGATTGTCGGTCCGCATGGACGTGCAATCGAATTTCCTCCCCACGGATGAGGATGGCATCTTCGGCTGTTAAGCCAGGACAGGTTGCTTTGACCTTGTTCCAAGATCGTTTGCTTCGAAGGTTCTCTGACCACCACGGAAACGCCTTGCATTGCTGTGGACGNACTTCGTAAATGGTGCATTGCTTCTTCTCATCCAAGTAAATGCAGACTCCATCGGATTGGTTTGAACGAAGGATGTAGCGACCATCAAGTGTCTTTGTACATTCTCGTTTCAAGAACGTATGCACATCGAGATTTTTGTGTTCTGCAATCCGCTGAGCATCTGCCCTTGACAAATACACAATGCCACCTGGTTCATCACAGCAACGGCCACAGTCTGGTTGACAGGTGAAGTGGACGCCATCGGCCCACCAAGCGCCCCTCATTCCTCTTCACCCATCAGACGAGTGGTTGGCTTNATGGTCGAGAGACGTGCGATCTTGATCTCTTCATCTTCCATCTCAAACGCTTCCATTGCATCCTCGCTTACAAGTCCGAGTTCATGCTCAATATGTCGTAATTCATCGACGATATCGATGAGTTCGTTGGCGTCTGCATGCGCAGTTCGTTCGAGAAGTTCTTCCATCTTGAGTTCAAGATGTTGCAAGCGAAGATCATCACGCACAATGATTCGCTCTCGTTCTGCGAGTGCTTCATCAATCGAAGCATCAATGCTGGTGAGAACATCAGCAGTTCGTAGTACGTCATCTCCTTTGACAGTTCCAAGTTGATGCGTCAGGTGCTTATCGCGTGCATCAACATCGAGCACGGTTGGTGCTTCCGGTGTCAGTTGTTCCAACGTGGTTTTCAAATGCATCTCGAGCAGATCGTTCGCCGTAGTCAACGCTTCAGGAGAGACCAAGGATGGCTCCCAATCATCCTCTTCTTGGTCAAGAGGTGTTGCATGAAGTTCAATACCGCCAGTATCCACGCCCGTGTAGACAACATCTGTGGCGCGCTTGAGAATGTCTGATGCGAGAGTGATGGAGGATGTGGGCGTTTCTTCTTCCATGGTTGAAGATTCCAAGGCATGACCACTGAGGATTGCTTGAACATCCTCGGGGTTGAGAAATTCTTGTCCACGATCTTTTGCATCGTTGAGACTCGATAGTGCCGCTTCAACCCCTCTCCATGATCGTCCAACATGATTCATGATTGCCATGATGTGGGCGTCCTCGAACAGCATTCCAAGCAATGAACCCTGTTGTTTGATGTGCATTGCCAAACTTGCTTCACTCACATGATGCATGGTCGAGGATGAAGCATTTCGCAACAATTCCCACATGCGCGATGATGTCCATTCACGAGGATGGTTCATGGACGTACAAAGAACGTGGACGCCTAAGTTCAGTGCGTGATCAACAAGGTGACCAACGCTCTGAGCATGGACTTCATGGTCAGCAATAAGATGTGCATCATCGATAAGAAGGAGCGCTGATGTAGCGATGCTTTCATGCCAATCGTTTGGAATGCTCTCTAAGCCAAGGATTTCTGTTGCACGTAAAATACGAACATCATCATCATAGTATCGCAACACACTTTGACCTGTGGCATGCAAAAGGTGGCTCTTTCCAACCTCTCGTTCACCAACGATGATGTGTGGATTGTGTCGTTGTCCCAAATGATCGATAATCGATTCACAAATCGTACTCGACTGCTTGTTCTCAGGAATGACCTTCCACGTTTTNAACGTCTTTCGTTGGTTTATTTCCAATCGTTGTGGCCAATTGACATTGCTCGAGAGCACCGTCCTGTGATGCGTACGGAGCATTGGTTCAGGTGGTGCTAATTCCTGGGAAAGAGCGTTGATTGGCATGCTTCGTTGTTCGTCAAGAATCGATGACCAGAGCGGTTGACCTGATGAAGAAAACCCAATCTTGTCGCCAAGACTTCCCTCTGGAATCGTTTGCTCAAGAGTTCGTTCGCGAAGCGTTTTCAATCTTGAGACTGGGTGCGATTGATCAAGTTGAATTGAAGGTTCAAATGTTACATCGTCACCGAGTACCTCCTTGCTAATTGCGGCAAGAACCGGTCGTTCGTGGATTGGTTGCGATTGAAGAAATCCACTTCTTGTCCTCTCTTTGCTTGGTTTATTCAAGAGTCGACCAAGTTTCGAACGGTTATCGGGACGTTGTTGTTCAGCCTCAGGCAAACCTGCTTTGGCTTTTTGGAGAGCGATACGTAATCGATTGGTTCGCTCAATGCTCATGATTCATCCTCCGTTCGACGTTGACGNGCTGAGGCTTGTTCGCGTGCATGAGCTGATGGTTCGATGTTCAATTCGGCTTCTTCTGATTTCGGATGAAGTGTCGCAACATGGCCGGTTGACTTGATCGGTGGAAATTGCGCAATCTTTCGAGTCGAGGCAGAATTCACTGCNTGTTGCATGCCAGTTTTTCGTTTCTTCGACATTGATTCGGGAAACACATGCTCCTTCGTCGATGGATTTGGTACGAATGGTTTCGTACTGTTCAGATGCTTTTCATCCAATGTTGGAAGTTCGACACGATGGTTTGCAGCCGCATCAATCGGGCTTTTCTTCACGGTTTGTTTGCTGCGTCGACGCTTGCGAACTATTCGTTGTGGCGTTCGTGGTTTTACCTCGATTTGTACGGGTTCTTCAGGCGCCAATTCTTCTTCTTGGGCGTGTACAGTTGGTGCTTTCTCATCTTCAGAATCGTTGGCCCACGCTCGCATCTTGGATTGGAGTTCTTCATCCACTGGGACAGTTTGATGTTCAACTGGAAGGGGTACTTGCTCGACTGGTGGGAATCGTTCTGATCTTGATGAGAGGACTGGGTCGCTGACGTTCTCCTCAAGATGGGCTGCAATAGATGCTTCAATCTCCGCATCAAGGTCGTCAAAGAACGGGTGCTCTTGGAGGAGATCAACATCGAGCAACCATGTCTGAATTTGTTCACTTTCCAAAGGACTGAATTCTCGTTCCAATCGTGACCGCTGAACAGGAGTAAAGGCTTCCAAATTGGACGAAATAAGCAACACGTTGCCACTTGATCGGGTTTGATCGACGATGGACCGAAGCATCTCAATAACACGTAATTCACCATGAATGCCTGACAGATATTCGATGCCTTCAATGACCAACATGCTGATTGGATGGTTGGTGAGGAAGTTGTCAACTTCTCGACGAATCGTCTCAAGAGAAGGTTCCAACGTTCGTTCATGCGGCGTTTCTGATAACCATCGATAATGTTCAAGATCAATGTTGTAGGCTGATGCAACTCGTGGAGGAGCTTGTCGAGAAATCACAAGCACTGGCCGGTTGCTTTCGAGGAGTATGCTGCAGAGATTGAACACATGCTCGGGGTCGAGGGAATGCTCGAGCCATGCTTGGCCCTGTTGTAAAACGGGTCCGCCTTGACTTCGTAGACGAGCCTCACTGCGTCGTCGAACGGCCTCTGGTGCGGAAATACTTGGTTTGACTTCAGGAAGCCGTTCCTCTCGTTCGAGACGGCGACGAGGCGCCTTGACACTTGTCCACCAGGCTTCATCCCTCTGGGTTTCTTCTTGTGAAATCAGGCTCGCATTTGGTTGCTGGGAAACAGCGGAGATGTAGGATGATTCCGACATTTCATGGAGGCTCATTTGTGCATCCAATGCGGAAGCATCGGTTTCGATCTCAAGAAGAGCCTCAATACCAACTCGTCGAATGTCTGCGTCATGGAAGGCCGCTGCAAGCGAACCATCGTAGATCAGGAGGTGGCCAATTCGTTGACCTACCTCTGGAATATTGCGTAGAATCTTGATCGAACCATGACGTTGCAACGTCGCTAATTCTTGAGCAAGGTGGCGGAGAACGTCGACCCCTCCTCGCCTTGTTTCAAGTACGTCTCCGGGTACAAAATCCACCAAAATCCCCACCCCGNAAACCGGAACATTTGCTTTTATCTTTTGAACTGTGTGTCGCATATGGACAAATCCGAAGCATTTCAATGGTCCAACGTTTGGGCCAACCATGGAGGCCTCACCCCTTTCATCGGATGAATTGGTGTTGCTTCAGAAAGGGCGAGNGGATTTTGATTCAGGACGCTATTGGCATGCACATGAAGCATGGGAAGACCTGTGGAATTCGTTGAAGCGCCGTGATGCTGAGCNAGCAGAGATTTTACTCGTCCAAGGATTGATTCAAACCGCGGCTCTTTTGTACAATCATCAACGAAAGAAAACAAGAGGTGTGCGAAACCAATGGGAGAAATTGGTGCCAAAACTTACGGGTTGGCATCATGCTTGGGGGTTGGATATTGCTCAACATATGCAGAACATTGCACCGTTTGTTGAAGATGTTGAGGTCTGGAATCAAGCCTACGAACACATCAAGATACCAGAAGCAAAGGAGGAGAGNGAATGAAGAACTTCACGTCGGGACTCCCTGATCATTTCATTCTCTTCTCACAAACACCAAAAGCGCAAGAGCAATCACGTCGAATCCTTCTTCGATTTGCAACCGTTCTTACAGTCCCTCTCTTGGCAATGGTTCTTTTCGGTGCGAGCATCATCAGTGGATTTTTTCTCCTCCTCCTCTTTGTCATTCTCTTGATTGGATTCAAACAAATGAACGATTGGCAACAGATTCCTTTTGCTGTCAATCCATCGCATCCGATGATGGAATTGGATTCACAAAAGAGTGCAGAGGTCATGATCCGTTTGCATGATGGTCGTTGGGTTGAGGCAGGAGAGAATCGGTACAGGCTGATCAACGATGATTTGCTCAGTGGATTCAATCTCGTCGCCCTTGACGATGATTACAGTATTCTTGGCTATTTTTCAGATGAGAAGACGATCGGTTCGAAGCTTCGTCGCACCATGGCTTTACTCAATCAATCACTGGCATTACGAGATGCACACAATCAAGTGGAAGATGAAATCGAACATGCTCGTGAACGTGAATCACTGGATTCAGGCTTGCTCGATCGAGATTGGCCTGAAGACATTGAACTTGAAGATGCAGCAGGGCCAATCGCCAAAATACTCAAGGGGCAAGAATAGCGATTTCAACGATGCATGAACGGGTGCATTGAAAGCCTCAACCTGTCAGCATGCCTCTATGGAAACGCCGGTTCGTTGGTCAGAGATCGTCTCTGAACTGGACCCTGAGCATCAGGATTTGCTCTTTGGNACCTCGCTTTCTCGCCGCTTTTCGAGACTTCCTCTTTGGCTTTCACATCCTGCAAACATCGGCATGTTCTATGGATTCTTGATCGGTTTAGCGCTTATCTTTCCCTACATTCTCCGTTTCGATAACTTGAACGAGTCATTTTCGAATTGGTTGTTGTTCTCTTCCTTGTTTATGGCTGCATGTCTGGTTCTTGGATTCTGCTCATTGATTCTCGTAAGTTTGACAAAACGGATGCCGATGACACCTCCACGAATCATCCTGTATCCAATGCCATTCTTAGGAATCGCTTTACTCGGATTGGATTTCTCAAATGTCGTCGATGTTCCGAGTGGGATTTCCTTGTTCGTTCTCTTGCTTCCTGGCCCTGCATATGTGCATTTGTCTTGGGCACCACGATGGCGTCTTCTCTGCATGCTTGATGAGGGCGTCAATCCATTTGATGGCATGAAGGTCTTGCCTGAATCTGCGCAAGATTCTGCTGATGACATGGCCGGAACGGATCTTGAACTTCTGGAAGTTGTTGACGCATTTGAATCCGAATAAAATCAATCGTAACGGCTGATTCGCATTGGTGGAAGAATTATATTCGGACTCGTTGTCTTTGAGAACATGGAAGTCAACGAGTGCTTCATTGCATCAGTGGGTAAAGACTGGCATCGAATTTCAAATTGCAATGTTCATATGTGCGTCAAGCGACGACTTCAGCGAACGGTCATTCGTGGTCAAGAAGGCGACGACCTCATGGATGAAGGTTCAGAATCGGGTGAATACACCATTACGGGAAATATGCCGATGACCGAATACAAGGAGATCCTCAAAATTTTCAGAGGAGGGCAACCATTTTTCCATGACCCATTTGAAGAGCGTCAAATGAAAGTGGTGTTTCTATCAATCGATTACGATAGTGCCACAGGTGCGTATGAATTCATTTTGATGGAAGATGCTGAGCAAGATGAAATCAAATCTTGAAGATCCGAGCAACCTCAGAATTTGAATCAAATAAGACCGATCTTGGGTCCAATGGATTCCAAGAGTCGTAGAACTTCATCAAGATCATCTCGGGATAGACCAGATGACATTTGTGTTCGGATTCTGGCTTTATCTCGAGCAACCATTGGGAAGACGATTGCTCCAGCCATGACTCCCTCGTTTTGTAGATGGTTGGTCATTTCTTTTGCAGTTGATGATTCACCACACATGATCGGAATAATCGGTGTTGTTGAAACACCTGTATCAAATCCAAGCGATTGCAATTCTTTTCTGAAATAATTCGTATTCTCCCAGAGTTTGGCATGATGCTCAGGCTCTTCCATCAGGACTTCAATCGCAGCCTTTTGGGCTGCTGCAACGCCGGGTGGTTGTGAACCAGAAAGAAGCCAAGAACGTGAATGATTCAATGCATGCGTACGCGTCATCTCAGTTCCAGCAAGGATGCCGCCTTGAACGCCGAGTGCCTTGGAAAATGAACCTACTTCGAAGTCGACCTTTCCTTGCAATTTGAAATGATCAACGATTCCTCGTCCACCTTCTCCAAGTACACCTTCCCCATGACAGTCATCAACGAGAACCATCGCACCAAATTCTTCAGCGAGTTTGTTCACTTCANCGAGTGGCGCATAATCTCCATCCATCGAAAATACACCATCGGTAATGATCAATTTCCGTTCTGCATCTTCGTGTGCACGAAGAACGGCTTCAAGTTCGCCCATGTCGTTGTGCGCATAGACGCCCCGTCGAGCCTTTGTCAATCGAACACCATCGATGATTGAGCCATGATTCAATTCATCACTAATGATCACATCTTGTGGACCTTGAACAAGGGTTGGAATCAANCCGACATTCGCGGTATAACCTGCTGAATAAATCAATGCAGCTTCCACACCTTTGAAATTAGCAACGGTTCGTTCTGCCTCAAGATGCAAATCCATCGTTCCAGCAATGGCTCGAACCGAACCACTTCCTGCTCCATAGGTTGTTGTAGCATCGACCATGGCTTGAACAACTTTCGGATGGGTTGTGAGGTTGAGGTAGTTGTTTGCTGAAAGCATAATCGTCGGTTTACCTTCCATCGTACAACGAGGTTGATTCGGCCCTTCAAGCGTCGGTGGTTCCCAAAGAAGGGACTTCTCATTGAGTTCATCAAAGCGCTGTTTCATCCACGTCATGTCGCCGGGCATGGTCTCACCATTCACTCCTCGCCGAGGTTGATTAAGGGTTTTTGTGAGATGTGGCTTGAATACGCATGATGAAAAAGGGGAGGCTTTAGCGTAGGGATGTGCAACTGAACGGAACGGTCAGCAGCGGATTGGGCAGAGCCCATGTGTTCATGTCGCAACCGCATTACCAAGAACAGTTTCGTTCCATTCTCGGCACAACTGCATGGCCAGGAACGCTCAATGTCACAGTTGAGGAAGAACATCTTGTTCACTATATTGCATTGCGAAACAAGGCGGGTATTGACACGCTTGATGCGCATCATGATTCGGTCACAAAAGCAGAATCCGTCAACGTTGATGGTTTCGAAGCATTACGAGTTCGGGGCTTTTTGCGAGATGGCGTCTCCTTCGGCGGTGCAACAGCCTACAAAGCAACAATTTCTCACAACGAACATGTTGTTGCTTGTGCGATTTTGATTCCAGATTTGACCAGGCATGTGGACGTCGTTGAGGTCATCTCAGGACCGTTCTTACGAGAACGTCTGGGCATTGAAGACGGTGATGATGTCACCCTACATCTGAACGCTTGATCAATCCCAGATGCCCATGTCCATGCGTGCATCTTCACTCGCATGGATACGAGGGTCCCAGCGTGGGGACCAAACAAGATTGATGTGAACGCTGTTCAATCCATCGGTTTGAAGTGCGGCTCGATGTGCTGCTGCCATGATTTCAGGCGCAGCTGGACAACCTGGCGAGGTAAGAGTAAGATCGATTTCAGCGTGTTTTCCTTCATCACGGTCTTCAAATCGTACTGCATAGACAAGGCCCAACTCAACGATTGAAATATCCAATTCTGGATCTTCGACCGTTTGCAATGCTTCCATAACCTGCGCTTCTTCAACCATCATTCTTCCTCCTTTAAATCGGACATCACCTTGTCGAACATGTTGCGAAAACCGTTGCTTCGAGATGGAGAGAGAGAATTGAGAATCCCCATTTCGACCGCAAAGTCTGGTGTTAAGGTGCGGGCGATTGCAATGGGTTGCCCATCGATCGCAATGGTCAAGATTCCCATCAGGCCTTGAACCAACTTTGAATCAGCTCCTGAAAAGATGCGTACATGTTCATCTTCGAAGTCAACCCGAACGTGTGCCTCTGATTGACATCCATGNATGCGTGTTGATTCGGACCATTCTTCGGTCGGTAATTCATTGACCTCTGAGGCGAGGTCGAACACATACTCAAGGCGCTCCATCCGATCGTCAATTGCTTGAAAATCTTCCACCAGTTCACCCAACTTCTCAGGATACGTCATGCAAATCGCTCCAGAATATCTCGAACATGCATCAAAAATTCTTCAGCATCTTGCATCGTATTGTAAATGTAAAACGAAGCGCGGACTGTACCGCTGATGCCGAGACGATTCAGCAATGGCTGGGCACAATGGTGGCCTGTTCGAACCGCTACACCTCGTGCATCGAGAAGATGAGCAAAATCTTCACTGTGCAGTGTTGGGTGAAGGAAGGAAACGACCGATGAATCATCATCATCATGACGTCCATAGACGGTCATGCCCATGGAGCGTAACGCAGTTGCAACGTGACGAGCAATCTCCAACAATCGTTTGTGTTGTTGGTCGAGATTGAGTGTTCCCAGATAGGTCAATGCTGCATTCCAACCAATTGCTTCAGCAATACGTGGCGTTCCTGCTTCGAATCGATGTTCATTGGTTTGATAGGTTGATCCTTCGAGTGTAACTGTCTCGATCATGTCGCCACCACCCATGAATGGTTGCATTTCTTGGAATGTTTCCTCATTGACGAGGAGACATCCNATTCCAGTAGGACCGCACATTTTGTGAGCGGACAATGCCATCATGTCGGCACCAAGTTCAGCCATGTTGATTTGACAATGCGGTGCACCTTGAGCAGCATCGAGTAAGACCTTTGCACCNTGGTCATGGGCGATACGAATGATGTCTTCAATTGGATTTCGAACACCGAGAACGTTTGAAGTATGGACGACACAAACCAATCCCGCACCTTCAACTGAGGCTTCAAAGGCTTCCATGTCAAGGGTCAAATCCGATTGAACAGGGACATATCGTAATTCGTTACCAAAGGATTCTGCAAGCATCTGCCATGGGACAATATCGCTGTGATGTTCCATCTCAGTCAANACGATTGGTCGTCCNTTAAGTTGGGCATGACCCCACGCGTGTGCTGCGAGATTGATTGCCTCTGTGGTCCCACTCGTGAGAATGCATCGTTCTGCATTGAACCACGATTTGAGTGCAGCTCGACATGCCTCATAGCCATCGGTTGCTTCACCTGCGAGAGTATGGACTGCTCTGTGGACATTTGCGTTATGCTTTGTGTAATAATCGTTCATTGCATCGATGACAATCGCTGGCTTTTGTGTTGTTGCAGCATTGTCAAGATAAATCAAACGATGGCCGTTGACTTGACGTTGCAAGATGGGGAAGTCGTCTTGAATCGCCAATTCAATCACCCGAGAAGTTGGCATTCAAGATGCACTGTAAGCCTGGTTTGAATGGCATCACGAACAAAATCAGAATCCAAACCTGTAAATGAATCAATGAGGAATCCTTCAACGATCATCGATGTTGCTTCTTGTTTGGAGAGCCCTCGACTCATCAAGTAGTGCAACTGCTCTTGATTGATTGGAGCAGATGCTGCACCATGCGCAGCAGCAACCTCATTGGCAAGCACTTCAAGTTCAGGAATCGCTTCTGCTCTGGACGATGGTGATAAGAGCAAATTTCTGAACACCTGTCCAGCATTTGTGTGCTGAGCAACATCNTCGATGGTGAGTGCGCCTGTTCCGATTGAATGACTTCTGTCATCGCAAGCCGCATTGAGTAAGAGATGAGAATTCGTGTGGGGTTGTTGATGATGAATTTCGATATGATGATCGTCATGACGTGTGCCATGTCCATGAACTGCGATGAATTGTTTCAGTGAAGCATTGCTTCCTTCAAGCGTCGAGCGTATGTCAGACTTGTTGCGATGGCCACCCATTGAGAGTGTTGCGAGTTCGAATTGCGCATCACGATGCACCGACCAGTCATCGACACGAACCATCACAGAATCCGCAGACAACTCGTTGATGATTCCGACGCTCAATTGTGCATTNGCGCGAACATTACCCGTTAAGGCAAGACCAAACCAATCGGCTTCACCATGAAGATGGATGACAACTCGCGAAGATGTTGTACAAGAAAAATGGAGATGAGCAGCAACAGCATGCCCTCCAGCATGGATGTGGACGTGTCCTTCCTTTCCATCGCAGTCGACCATTGTTGTTGTTTCGAGGATTTCATTGAGAAAAATACGAGCGATGTCAGTGGTTGCCAATGGTTGTCTTGTCCCTTGTCTAAGACTGAAATCTTCACTCTTGAAGACAGCTGTGTCGGCCTCGGGAATGGTCTTGACATTTCCAGGATGAACCCGTGACCATGGCGTGTAGCGCCAGAGGTGTTCGGATCGACTTGGAACAGTGGCATCGAGATACGATGTCATCCAATCGAGCCCTCCATTTCTAACTCAAGGAGTCGGTTGAGTTCAACTGCATATTCCATTGGAAGTTCGCGTGTAAACGGTTCAAAGAAACCATTGACGATCATGCCCATNGCTTCTTCTTCAGTATGGCCTCGACTCATGAGGTAAAACAACTGGTCACCGGAGACTTTTGAGACACTGGCTTCGTGTTCAAGATCAGCAGTTGAGTTCCCAATTTCCATTGTTGGATAGGTATCGCTTCGGCTGTCCTCGTCGAGCATGAGCGCATCACAAACAACCTTTGAGCGACAACCCGAAGCCTTTGGCGTAACTTGCAACATTCCTCGATAGGAGGAACGTCCGCCATTTTTCGAAATGGATTTTGACAGGATGCTCGATGTCGTATTCGGAGCAAGGTGGTGCACCTTTGCTCCAGCATCTTGATGCTGACCTTCACCCGCATAGGCAACAGAGATGACCTCAGCATGCGCCCCTTCACCCTTCAGCAACACGGCAGGATACTTCATGGTCAATTTTGAGCCGATGTTACCATCGACCCACTCAACGGTCGCATTCTTGTGGGCTACGCCTCGCTTTGTAACAAGGTTNTAGACGTTTGCAGACCAATTTTGGACAGTGGAGTAGCGAATCTTTGCGCCTTCCATAGCAATCAATTCGACAACGGCTGAATGCAACGAATCGGTGGAATACGTCGGTGCAGTACAACCTTCAACATAGTGAATCGAAGAACCTTCATCAGCGATGATGAGGGTTCGCTCAAACTGACCCATGTTCTTGGCATTGATACGGAAATAGGCTTGAACAGGCATCTCGACATGCACACCTTTCGGTACGTAGATGAACGAGCCACCGGACCAAACCGCTGTGTTGAGTGCCGAGAATTTGTTGTCTGTGTGAGGCACAACTGTGCCAAAATATTTCTTGACAATTTCAGGGTGTTCCTTGAGTCCTGAATCCATGTCCAGGAAAAGAACACCTTGTTCTTCGAGGTCTTCTCGAATCGAGTGATAGACAGCCTCACTTTCGTATTGTGCAGTTACGCCACCAAGCCATTTCTGCTCGGCTTCAGGGATGCCCAATCGATCGAACGTTCGCTTGATGTCATCGGGTACATCGTCCCAGTCTTTTTCCGTCTTGTCGGATGAACGCAGGAAGTAGGTGACATTGTCGAAATCGATACCAGCGAGTGAATCGCAGTTGCCCCATGTTGGCATCTCGCGTTCCATGAAATGGTGGTAGGCCTTGACGCGAATGTCCGTCATCCAATCAGGCTCGCCTTTGAGTTCGGAAATGTCGCGAACAACTTGTTCACTAAGCCCTTTATCGAAGCGAATTGTAGCAGATTCTGGATCATGGAATCCATACTTGTAATCGCCAACCGCATCCTGTGCTTCTTGTGTCACTGTATCACCTCAAGCTAGGGCATCGACCCAGTCGTATCCTTCTTGTTCAAGTTTGAGAGCAAGTTCCGGACCACCACTTTCGACGATTTTCCCATCGATAAGAACGTGAACAACATCGGGTTTGACCAAATCCAGAAGTCGCTGGTAGTGGGTAATGATGAGACAACCTGTGTCTTTTGCTACAGCGTTGATCCCTTCTGCAACGATACGAAGTGCATCGATATCAAGTCCTGAATCGGTTTCATCGAGAAGTGCCATATCCGGTTGAAGCATAAGCATTTGAAGGATTTCAAGGCGCTTCTTTTCGCCACCGCTAAATCCGTCATTGACGTAGCGTGATAGGAAGGACTTGTCCATGTCGAGTTGCTTCATTGCCTCGTTCAGTTCCTTACGGAATTCTCGAGGAGAGGGCGCTTCTCCACGAACGGATGCAACGGACTTACGCAGGAATGTTCCTACTTGGACACCAGGAATTGCCGCAGGATATTGGAAGGAGAGGAACATACCTGCCCGGGCACGTTCAAACACTTCCATTTCGTTGATATCTTCACCTTTGTAATGGATGGTTCCACTGGTGATTTCGTAGGCAGGATGGCCCATGATGACGTTCGCAAGCGTTGATTTTCCTGCACCGTTTCTGCCCATGATGGCATGGATTTCACCGCGCTTAATCTCAAGGCTAATTCCGTGGATAATCGGCGTATCCCCTACGGAAACGTGAAGATTTTCAACACGTAGTAGGACTTCGGTCATCTTCTCACCTGTTCACTGGTATCATCACCCCCTTATCAATGGATGCAATCGTTCATGATACCACGTCGTTGCAAGAATTCAAACATCACGTTGAATTGGACCAACCATGGAGGACGACTTGGTCAAAGCCTATGCACTTGAAGCGCAGAAGGCAATGGAAGAAGAAGCCAAGCGTCGAATTGCTGAACAAACCGATGCAGAAGAGGAAGAACGTCTGCGAAATACCCGGATTGAAGATGTGGTCGAAACAGAACACCTCGTGCCCGTTTTACTTTCCCGATTGGGAACCGTTCGTGCGGCATTGGATGGCCATGGAGGCGGTATCGCCGTCGCTCGATGGGAACGTGTTGCGAATGGATTTGATTTCGTTCTCGATCTGACTGGCGCTTGCCTTTCATGCGGTGCTGCACCCGGAACATTGGAAGGCGTACGTAACGATTTGGAAGCCGATACTGAAATCGAGGGAGTGCGGTTCTCTTCATCACTTCTTGATACGTTTGATGAACTCGGTCGAGAATTTATTCTCGCTCATGGAAACGTCGAATTTGTTGATGTACCATCGGGCAATTGAAAAGAAATCGCTTGGGGGTTGGTTGCATGGCTGCATGGAGTGATGGCGGTAGAGAGGACCCCCTGCCGTGCAGAGATGGTGACAATGGAAAATTCGAGATCGTTGCTCGCGACGGGCGTGCACGAATTGGAAAACTTCACACCTCTCATGGTATGTTGGAAACGCCTGCTTTGCTTCCTGTCATCAATCCAAACATTCGAACCATCGAGCCAAGAGAGATGTGGGATCGATACGGTATTCAAGGCTTGATTACCAATTCATACATTATCTGGAAGCATGATGATCTGAAGAAACATGCTCTGGAAAAGGGTGTCCACGACCTCATTGACTATCCTGGTGTCATCATGACCGATTCGGGTACGTTCCAATCCTATGTGTACGGTGATGTCGAGGTTGGTGTTGAGGAAATCGTCGAATTTCAACGCTCGATTGGCGTCGATATTGCAACGATGCTCGATGTCTTTAGTCGACCAGACATGACGGAACGTGAAGTGAAGGAAGCTGTTGAAACAACGATTGAACGTTGTGAACTATCCATTAAGGCTGCACAAAGTGTGATGTTGAATGGGCCGATTCAAGGTGGAACATATCGAGATTTGAGAAAACAATCCGCCCAAGGTATGGGTCAATTTGACTTCGCAGTTCATCCAATCGGTGGAATCGTTCCGATTATGGAGCAACATCGCTACAAGGATCTTGCAAAGATCATGCTATCCACAATTGGAGAACTCCCACCAGAACGCCCTCGGCACATGTTTGGATGTGGCCATCCGATGTTATTCGCGATGTTGATTGCACTCGGTGCTGACTTGTTTGATTCGGCAGCGTATGCTCTGTTTGCACGAGACGACCGATTGTTGTCGCCACAGGGAACCTATCGATTGAACGATCTTCATGCATGGCCTGAATTGGTTCCCTGCATCGTTCATTACACGCCCGAAGAGGTTCGAAAAATGGGAGAAGATGAACGAACCAATCTTCTTGCTCGCTACAATCTTGAGGTGACCTTAGCAGAACTTTCTCGATGCAAGCAAGCAGTCCATGAGGGAACAATTTGGCAATTAGCAGAGCAACGTAGTCACCAACATCCAGCGCTCCGTGAAGCATTTTTGTGGCTAACAACACGACCCTTCTCGTCAGGAATCTCAACCGATGCCCTCGATGATTTGGTTCTCGATGACCGATCTGCTGCTCGTGATTATCATCCAAACGGAGGCATATGGGAGAGTGATTGGTCAACGATCATCGATATGCAAACATCAAGGCGAAAGAAGGGTGAGCGATGGGGTGGAGAAGATACCCGTTCCCGTCCTCATATTCTCGCTGCCCGCAGACAATTGCATCAACGATGGAGGCCAATGGCATCCACGCTATGTGATGTTCTGATTTTGAATGGAAAACCCGGGCCATGGCGCCAACGGTGCGATTTGTTGGTTCTGCGATTGAAACATGTTCTTCCTCATCTCGAGATTTTTGTTCAAACACCATTGGGTTTACTCCCGTACTCGTTGGAAGATCTCAATCCATTTGCGCAAGTCGATGGACCTACTTGGTTGTGGAAACGACGCTTGAACACCGTTCTCTTGAGAGAAGAATTGCAACGACTCAATGTTGATGCGGATAGGATTGTCATCCTCGATGTTGGCCAAGATTCATTGATTCAAAAAGCATCAACTTTGCTGATGAAACACNGCCTATTGGATGAAGAAATCATGGTCGATGATCAGGAACTTCCACCACTGAGGGATGACTTGCGACGACGTCAAATCATTGACAAGATGGTTGTTTTGTTAAACCTCGATTATGACCACGCTGCAAACCTTGTTGAATCCTGTACATACATTATCGGCGGTACGGGTCGTGTCAAGAACGTCATCGATAAGCATGGTCAGCACATTGTCAGTCCAAGATTGACCGATGGAGGACTTTCGATGACGGATCTTGGTTCCAAGGCCNTGTTCGAATTGCAGTCCGAATCAATTGTTGAAGGTGAGCAATTCAACCCATNTGCAGGACGAGGGAAAGGTCCTCCACGATTGATGGTTGAGGCAGACGCTGTCGATTTTATTCTTCGTGGAAGGAATGTATTCCATGGCTTTGTAACTGCATGTGATGCTTGGTTGAAAGCGGGTGAAGCTTGCCTCATTCTCGATGAAGGTGGTACGTTGATTGGACATGGCACGGCACAATGTGATGCGAATGAAGCACTTCGTCTCAAGAAAGGTATTGCAGTCAGGACGCGAAGTGACTTTTCGAAATCGATGAAATAACGTGAAGTGAAAGAATTCAAAGACTTCCTTTCAGTGTGTTTATCGAAGACAATGTCGAAGGACCTCATTATCGAAACCAATGCGTTGACCAAATCCTATGGTCCACACGTTGCACTCGATTCCTTGAACCTTGAAGTAGAACGGGGTGCAACCGGGCTANTGGGTCCAAATGGTGCGGGAAAATCGACCTTTTTCAAGACCATTCTTGGCTTGATCCAGGCCACATCTGGAGAAGGCTATGTGCTTGGTCACGACATTCGAACAGAAGGGTTGGCCATACGGTCAAAAATTGGCTACATGCCTGAATACGATGCACTCGATGATGACATGGATGCCATTCATCAAGTTCGATACAGTGGTGAATTGCTCGGGATGAATCCAGTGGTTGCGATGGCAAGGGCACACACTGCGATGGAATATGTTGGTCTTGGCGAATTGCGCTATCGGCAAATCAACTCTTTTTCAACAGGTATGAAGCAAGCAACAAAGTTGGCTTGTTCAATCATACACGACCCTGAACTCATCATCGCTGANGAGCCATCAAATGGGTTGGATGCTGATTCTCGTCAGGCCATGCTGGATACGCTTTCCAACATGGTCACGACCGGAAATCGTTCGGTTCTCATGGCCAGCCATCTAATGGACGATGTAGAACAAGTCTGCGAGAACATTGTGCTTCTCCACAAAGGAAAACTTGCTGCTCAAGGCAGAATTGAAGATTTGAAAGCGATTGATCGAGAAATCGAAATCCACGTTTGGGGCAAAGCGAATGAACTCGAAAATGCGTTAGGAAAAGAAGGTCTTGAAGTTCGTCGAGAAGGTCGGATGATGCGTATTCGTTACGATGGAGATGCAACAACGCATCGTATCCTCAAGTGTGCAGCTGATACGGGTGCTCAAGTTCGTCGGATGCATGAATATGAAGCCTCGCTGGAAGATCTCTTCATCGTCATCATGGAGCGCTTTGGTTATGGTGTAAAGTCAAGCGAAGATTTGCTTGCATCTCCTGCTGAAGCTCGTAAAGTGGATGCACCTGAATCGATGGGAGGTTCTGGTGCATGACCGATGAGACGTTTGACGCTTCAACGCCTGTAACAGGAAAAGGGCGAATGGATACGGCATGGGGTTCTGATTCATCCGATGAGGCTAAAGTTGCCAAACCAAAGGCAAAAACGGGCCAAGTGTTTGAGCAGGTCTACGTTCCATGGGAAGGAGCATTGAATCCTCGATGGATGCGAAATTGGGCAATTTTTCGACACCATGTGTTGGGTATTGTTCGAAAAGGGCACCGTCCATGGGGTGTTCCAACCAAACTCGTGCTCATCGTCGTCTTGCTCGCTTCGATGACCGATGTCGCGCTTACACTTCTCTTCGCTGTGATTGGAGAACCGAGATTGTACGAGGTATGGGGTGTGGGTCGAAACAACCTCTATGCGCACGTCCTCGGCTTCTTCCCGCGGAACATGTTGTTCTATCCACTCGTTGCCGCGTTGCTTGTCGGTGGCGTCATCTCTGAAGACCGCTCCAATGGAACGAGTGCACTGTACTTCTCACGTCCAATCAATCGATTTGACTATGTTGGAATGAAATATCTCGCCGTGGCAACCATTCAGATGTTCATCATTATCGGTACGCTGTTTCTGTATTACTTCGTTGAAATCTTGGCCATGGGGCGAGGTTGGGCTTGGATGTTGGACACATTTCCNATGTTTCTNGCGACCGTTTTCTGTGCCCTTCTCCTGATCATCACCTACACCAGCATTGGACTTGCACTTTCTTCTGTTTCTCGAGGCAAATTTTTCCCTGGTATTGCTTTACTCGCCGTTCTTTTGGGGACCAAAACATTGGCAGCAATTGTCGAAGGTTTGTTCGATCGATCCATCCTTTACCTGATTTCACCCTATGATTCCGTAGCTCATGTTGGTCAAGCATTGATTGGTACGAACATCATNTACAATCATCCATGGATCTGGTCACTCGTATCGGTCATTGCAATCAATGCCGCTTCACTGTATGTCCTCAGTGTTCGTGTCTCTTCGATGGAGGTGACACGTGAATGATGCCTGATTTAGCACAGGAAGGAACGGCGGATGAGAAGGCCTGGTCACCAACTTCAGAAGCGCCAGTTGTCATGTTCAACAATGTTGGCAAAACCTATGGCCGTTACCAAGCAATCGGAGGAATTTCGCTTGCACTCAGCGGAGGTGTCACTGGAATTCTTGGCTTGAATGGTGCTGGNAAGTCAACACTGTTCAAACTCTTGATGGGTAAACTGCAGCCGACCCAAGGAGAAGTACGACTGTTTGGAACAAATCCCTGGAAAAATCCTGCACCCTATGCTCGTGTTGGCTACGTTCCTGAAAATGAGAACATGCACGATTGGATGACTGCGTTTGAGTTTGTTTCGACCTTTGCTCGACTTCATGGATTGACCAGAGATGAAGCGAAAATAGAGGCCGAACGCGTGCTGGAGTTTGTGGGNCTTACCGACGTTATGCACAAGAAAATTGGGCGCTTTTCGAAAGGAATGCGACAACGTGCAAAGATCGCTCATGCCCTTGTGAACGATCCTGATTTGATTATTCTCGATGAGCCACTGCAAGGGTGTGATCCACTCGCTCGTACAACGATTATGAACGTCATTCGTGAACTTGGCCGAATGGGTCGAACCGTGTTGCTAAGTAGCCATATTTTATCCGAAATTGAACGTATTACCGAACAAATTGTAATCCTCCATCAAGGTCGCTTGTTGGCCATTGGCAACCTGCATGCAATACGCGAACAATTGGACAACATTCCACATACGATTGAAATTGAGTGTGGTGATGCGAAAGCACTCGCAAGGGACGTTCTTAGTCTCGATGTGGTGCATGGCCTTCAGTTTCCAAGTTCATCGAAGTTGAAAATCTTCACACATCATCTCGGTGAGTTTCATCAGCGGCTTCCAAAAATTATTGTCGACAATGAGCACAATGTTGTTGCCATCAACAATCCCGATGATGACCTTCAATCCATTCTCAAATATCTCACAGGAGGGCTTCGATGAGTAAAAAGGAGCGAGGTGAAACAATCTGGACCTCCTTGGATCGTAAGGCCACGGCCATTGCTGAATTTACCATGCGACAATATCGAACCCGTCTTTCGACATGGGTCGTTCTTGGTGTTGGATTTCTCGCAATCTCGGTCGTTCTCCTCTTCTACATCGATGCCATGAACACAGAAATTGAAGCTGTCGATAACGATGGTGATTCAGAGGATTGGGATGGCGACGGGTATGTCAACGGCCAGGAATTCAAATATGGTACGGATCTNTTTGATGATGCTTCGCATCCGGGTTTACTCANTCCGTCGATTGAACCTGAACCTGCTTCGATGTACATCAATGAAGACGATTACAACTGGGATTATTCTGATGCATCGACGATTACAACGGGTTACGATGATGATGGTGATTGTCGTGATTCTCAATTGCCGCCAAGTGCGCAAGACGACAATTCTGATGGAACNCCGTGCAACATTATTTTGATTTACAATCCTGCAACCGACACATATCTCATCTATGCTGATCCGTATGTTGATGAAGATCCTGATGAAGATCGATATGGGAAAGAAGCACAGCATCGAGCGTTCATTCTTGGTGTCGGTAAACTTGGCTTCGTGTTCCTGTTGAGCATCTTTATCCCACTGTTTCTTGCAACCGGATTGATCCGTGATGAAATGACGTCAGGAACAATGCAGTACATGACGGCGAAACCGATTGCACGGGGTGAGATTTTCCTGTATCGTATGCTGGGTTATCTTGCCATCGTTTGGCCATATCTTGTGGTCGTATGTACGCTGCTTGCCATTGTCTCAGGATTTATGGGTCCAGGTGATCAATTCTTCCGCTTTGCAGACCTTGGCGTCTGGTTCTCAATACTTATCGCTGCATTGCTTGCAACACTCGTTTATGGGATGCTCTTCGCATCGCTGGGCGTGTTGTGGAAGTATGGTATTATTCTCGCCCTTCCCATCGCCGCTTGGGAACTTGGCATGGCACTGTTGTCCATGTCCGTTCCTGAATCCAGTTTCTTGCGTATGTCAATCGTCGGATGGTCGATGAGCATCATTGATTCAGCCGCCTATTTGGTATGGCCGGATATGGACATGTTCACCGCAGCAGGTGCGTGGGCAGGTGGTGCAGGGGAAACCTCAATTTTCTTTGGTACTGGAAATGCACTACCAGGTTACAATGCGCTCGAATGGGCTCAAAGCGACCTCGGTCTAGGTATGGGGCCATATGCAACCAGCATCGTTTCGATGATTGTGCTTGTTTGTCAAGCAGCGTTCTTTTGGTTCATTGGTCAACTCATATTTAAGTCGAAAGAGATCGTCTGAGGTGTCAAAATGGAATCCTTTGCAGGTGATTTTTCCACTCTGTGGACGCTCAATAATCGTCCTCCTATTGAACATTTGACGTGGGATTGGTGGTGGTGGCTGGTGATGATCGACGATGAGGANCATCCAATGGTTGGTAAACAACTCATGGTCTTATGGTCAACCAAAGAGAATGACCTCGTCCACATCAATGATGTTGAGTGGAAGCCAAAAGGAACGCCTGGTTTCGATGATGAAGGAGCGATTCAAATCGATGGAATGGTCTGTGCTTGGTGGTTTGATGGTTCGATGATGCACGATGAAATTATTGCAAAAGTCTGCGATATGGTTGTGCTTCCCTCAAAGCATGCCTCTTGGCCTGGTCATGAAGGTGAAGGCGGTGGCGCTGTCGTACCTTTGCTCGATGGTGATTGTTCGATGGGCATGTTTTCCGATCGCTCACAATTCTGGCTCAATCTTGATTTGGACCACGAGGCAATTCAATCGATTCGATTGAAAATGACGCCCTGGAATCATGCAATGTCAACCGCTCGTGAAGCAACAGCGACCTATCTTGGTTCATTGGGTTATGATATTCTCCGTTTACACGGAACCAAGACGAGTGGAACCATCGACGGTAAAGAGGTGACAGGCACAGCTTACTTCCAGAAGGTCTGTGTTCAAGCACCGAGCGTCCCGTGGTATTGGGGCGTATTGCACTTTTCCGATGGATCATACCTCGACTGGTTCTTACCCCATCTTGCACCGACGATTCTCAGTCGAGACCCCAAAGCATGGAGAAGACGCGATGTGACCCATATTGCCGTGAGTCAGGGTGGATTATTTCATGATGCTCAAAACGGACGTAGTGAGCGCTTTAAACGAGTAACAGTCGAAAAAGATCGACAAGCAAACAATCTCCCTCGTTTTTTTNTTCATCTCAAGAATGGACGTACATCCATTCGTCTCACCGTACGAGCAGTTGCCCGAGCATACTGGGATTTTCATCAACCCACTCGTGGAGGCGTTTGGTCCCATCTTACGTACAATGAATATCCGCTTGAGGTTGAATCGTTAACCATCGAGGATGAACATGGGATTCGCCAGGAATCAATGTACGATTGGATTCGTGGCAATGCTGAACATAGTTGGGGTCTTCTGCATTGAACAAAATGCCTTGAAAACCTCCCTTCATAAGGCAAAGGGCTTATGTGCTTGTGTGTGAAGGTTGTTTCATGAGCGACGATGCCGATAGTGGGCAGGGCGAAGAAGAAGTTCAGACTGAAGAACCCAACCAAGCAAAAGCAGAAGCAGATGCTTCTTCCAATCAAGAGGCGATGAAAGCACGCTTCAAACTCATCGAAGGTGAAGAGGTCCTTCTGACAAAAGCCCCAAGCCCACTTGGATTCATGAGCATGTACATGCTTGGTCTGATCGTCTTTTTGGTGCACATGGTCTTTTGGAAACCCGATTCACTTCTCAATGAGGATTCAGGCGGTTTTGCAAAATTCATTGTTTGGGTTATGGGACTTGGTGGCTCAAAACTTCCTTTTGGTTTTGTCTTGGTTATGGCGACCATCACTTGGTTTAATCGCATGATGAATACCTCTACATCAGGAAAGTGGGTTACGATTTGGTTGTTGCTTGCAACGCTTGCACCGGTCTTGATTCAAATTGATGGATTCATCGCACTTGTTCGTGATTTATTCTCGGATGCTGATGTCGAGCCGTTCCTTGGCTTCCAATACAATTTCCTCTATTCTGGAATCGCTTTGACGTTTACCTATTGGGCTTTGGTCTTCTACTATCAGCGAAGTTTTGACTATGCAATTACGTCCAATGCTGTCATTTTCAAGCATTCGTTCTTGTTGAGCAGAGCCCATCGACGAATTCTCTTCGATCGCATCTCTGAGATTCAAGTTGAACGAACACCATTTGGAACGATGACAGGTTTTGCGACCCTCACAATTCTAACCGATTCAGGTATTGGTATCGTNGAAGAATCGGTCGGTGGTAGCGTTGGTGTGTCACCAAATCTCCCTGAAAAGCAGGATGATACCTCTGTGGAAAAGGCTGGAAAGAGTCTCTTGAAATCCTTCTTTGCATTGATGTTCTATCAACGAACCATTCGTACGGTTCGTCCTGATCCAAAGCACTGTTTTTACAAGATACGTGGTTGGGAAGATACCAAGACCTTGCTCAATGAAATGCACAAGAAGCATAGNCAATCCACAAAATTGGACACGCTTGCCGAGATTCTGACACAACAGAATGAAGGACAAGAATGAACCGTTGTGTTCAAGAACCCCAAATTTTTGGGTTTGAATGGAGAGAGAAACATGAGCGACGACATTATGGCAGATGCGATGGAATTATTCCGTGCGGGTGATTTGAAGGGTGCTGTTGAAAACCTCGATGGAAAACTTCGTGCGAACCGTGATAATGCAATCCTACAGCATACCTACGCTGAATTTGCAAACATGCTCAACATGGAAGAACAAGACGATGTCGTACCAGGTACGAAGATCATGATGTCCTACAAGAAAGCCATGGAACTTGATGAAGAGAACGATGAGTACATTGCTGATTTCGCATCATTTGCACTCGAATGTCGCCGTGTTCCACAAGCTGTGAAAGAATTTCAACGCTACAGTCGTCGACTTGAGATGGCGGACATTCCTACCGATGACGTCCTCTACATGGCTGCTCGAAACATCGTTGATACCATTGAGGTCATCGATCCTGAAAAGGCAAATCCGATGGTCAAGCCTTGGGTGAAGCAGGCATTGATTTGGGCCGTTGGTGGCTTGGGTTACACGCCAGAACAAGCTGCAGAAATCCTCACCTCTGAAGATTGAGGCTCATCCATGTCCGATGCAGAAACTCGTCTGCATTTTCGCATCGGCTATCTCGGCGATGCCTTTCATGGAAGTCAAATCCAGCCCGATGTTCGCACCGTTCAGGGGGAACTTATTCGTGTTTTCAAAAAACTTGGATGGCTCTCGAAAGATGAGGAAGGCCACAATCTTGTCTTATCCAGTCGTACGGATGCGGGCGTCCATGTTCGACTGAATGGAGGGACTGTTCGCATCGCTTCTTCGCTGTGGAACAGTATTACCCCACGTAAATTTGTTCGAGCAGTTGACGATCTCTTGCCTGATGAAATCGCTTTTCTCGATGTACGTGAAGTGGACATGGATTGGAATCCGAGATTGGCCGTTCATCGAGTATATCGCTATCGTCTGGAAGGAATGGAATTCTGGAAGGACCCTGGTGAAGTCTTTTCACAATGGCTTCGATTGTTCGAAGGAACGTATGATGCTCGGAATTTTGCTCGTCTAGAAGAGGGAAAGAATCCAATCCGTACCATCCTCTCATGCACACCATGGATTGTTGATGGCCGAACGGTTGGCTTTGAAATCGTAGGTGAGGCGTTCCTTTGGAATCAGGTTCGACGCACGGCGATGGCGCTTCATCTTCTTGCACTTGGAGAGATTACTGCCGATGATGTTCGAAATGCGATCGACCACCCAAAAATCGAGGTTGACTTTGGTGTTGCACCTCCTGATTGGTTGATCTTATGGGGCGTTGAGTGGGAAGATGCCCACATTCCGGATTCAAATAGCGCAAATTGTCGCTTTTCGCCTCCACCGATTCCAAGTCGAAAAGCAGAACGTACCATGCGAAAACGTTGGCGTCAAGGCGCCCGAATGGAGATGAAGACACTGCTCCAACTCGAATGGATGGAATTGGGCGAATTGCCGGTTGCATTTCATAANGTCAAGGACTGAGTTNATCGCTCCATCGCGGTGTTTAAGTCTGCATAATTCAAGGGCAAAACATGCACGGGATTGCATGGAGTGNTCCTTCTCGGAAACAACTCTTTGCAATTGTATGTATTTCGATGATTTTTCTATCAGGATGTTTAGGAACAGNTGAAGGAAATCAGGAACAGGATTCTCAAAATGGAGAGATTACACTCTCTGTATGGCACACTTTTGCTGCTGAAAGTAAGGAAGAACAAGTGTTCATGAATTCGATCAAGTCGTTCGAATCCTCACATCCCAATGTCACGGTCGATGTGACGATGGTTCCATTTGGCAATGCCGATCAATTGTTCATGACCGCTGCTCAAGGTGGTCAAGCACCAGATTTGATGCGCCTATCCAGTGATCAATTAGGAGCAATTGGTGAGGTGCGTGTCGACGGTTTTCCGCTTCTGGAAGATTTACGGCCTCATTTAACGCCACAGAATCGAGCAATCTTCGAAGAGCGTGCTTTGCAAGCAATGCGTTACGGTGATGCATTGTACGGAATTCCTGCAAGCCAGGACTGTCTCTCACTCATTTTCAACAAAGCGTTGTTTGATGGACAAGGACTTGACTATCCAGATGAAACTTGGACGGAACAAGATTTGTTGCAAGCTGCTGAATCTCTCACCTACGACGACGTACAAGGACTCGCAATTCCAATCAAAACAGCGTATTGGTGGTTCCCTATTCAAGGAGGATTTGGTGGTTCGCTCTTTGACGAGAACGGCGAGCCTACCCTCAATTCCAATGGTTCGAGTGAAGCGATGCAATGGATGCTTGATCTCGAATTGGAGCATGGAGTCGTCGCAACAGGTACACAGATTGAAGGCATGAAGAATCAATTCATCTCCTCAAAAGCGGCCATGATCTTCGATGGACCTTGGAATTGGGCAACCTATGAAGCGAGTCGATTGAACATCGGTCAAACCTTGTTGCCACTTGTTGAAAGTTCAGGCGAACGAATGTCACCGCTTGTGACCTACAAAGGATGGACGGTGAGTAAGCAAAGCGCCAACAAGGTCGCAGCAACTGAACTCGCACTCTGGCTTTCATCCGAAGATGTTCAGAAAGAATTCGCAGTTGAAACCTACACGATGCCGACACATGTTGCACTCGAATCCGATTCGGAAATTATCGATGATGATGTCTTGTCTGGTTTCCTTGAGCAAACAAAGCAAGGTACGCCTGCTCCAACAACAAGGGCTATGTCGCTTGTTTACGATCCATTGTCNACCGCCTTTGAGCAGGCGTATTCTGGAATTGCCTCCACTGAGGAAGCGCTTTCTGGAGCCAATCAGCAACTCAAGGAACAAATGGATTCAATTTCACGTGCAGAACCTTTCCCGCTTGCAGAAGGCTATCGTACGATTAGCATCCAGTTTGAAACAACCAATGCGACNGCCTACGATGTGTTTGTTGATGGCCAGATTCACACTGAGATCCGTGTCGAATCGATGAGCAACGGCTCGCTACTCGGCTATGATTCATGTACGGACGGTGTCAACGAATTGCCTCAAATAGGACAACAACGAATTGCATCAGAATCGCTGGAAACGATTCAATGCAACCTTACAGGCATGATACCTGAAACGGACCACAGTATCGAGGTATTCGGTGATGATGTGTTGATTTTTTCCATCAATGCAAGCACCAGTGTTGCTGATGAGCGACCTGAAGCTGGCGATACATCCCCTGTTCTCTTTGCATTAGGTGCCATCGTTCTCTCATTGATTGCGTTGCTCAGTTTTGCGAAATGGAATGATACAAAACTCGGCCGAACAAAGTCGAAACTCGCACATTTCTATGTGGCACCTGCCTTACTCTCGTTGGCAATCCTAACCTTCTATCCTGTTATCTACGGATTTTGGCTCGCTTTCACAGATGCAAACCAAACGCAACTTGGCGACCAATCCTTCATTGGTTTCGATAACTTCTGGGAAGTTTTTGCTTCGGATGGATTCCTTCGCGTGACGCTGTTTACCCTTGTTTGGACGGTCGTCAATGTTTCNGCACACATTGGAATTGGTTTGTTCCTAGCGATTNTGTTGCATCGAAGTCGAATTCGTGGAAAGGTTGCTTATCGGACGGTTTTGTTGCTACCTTGGGCCGTTCCATCCTACATCTCTGTGCTTGTCTGGAGAGGTATGTTTCAACCTGATGGTTTTGTGAACGATCTTTTGGGTACGAACATTGACTTTCTTTCCGACCCAACTGGAGCACAAATCATCGTTATTCTCGTCAACATCTGGCTTGGTGTCCCGTTCATGATGATGTCCATTAGTGGTGCATTGCAATCACTGCCAAAGAACATGTATGAAGCTGCTGAAATTGATGGCGTGATGGGGTGGACAGCCTTCCGACATCTGACCTTACCNAACTTNCGNAGTGCNCTGATTCCGCTNACGCTTCTCGGATTTATCTGGACCTTCAACATGTTCAACGTCATTTATTTGATGACGGATGGAGGTCCAAATCTGTACTTTGGAGAGCCTGGTCAGACAGATATTCTGATCACATATGTCTACGATGTTGCCTTCCGTGAAGGTGCATATGGTGTTGCAGCGGCATGGTCGGTCATCATCTTCCTGATGTTGTTTGCATTCTCTTGGCGATACATGAAGCAAACCAATGCAACGGAGGCGGTAGCATGACCAATTCTGAAGACATGCGCTGGTGGTATGTTCCATTGGAAATCGTCATGTTGCGACGNTGGCTTGTTGCTGCATTCATNATGAATGTCCTTCTTCTTACAGTCGATTATCTTCGTGCAGAGTCTGATTTACTTCTCCTTGGCGTCCTCACTTGCGTTCTTTTCGCNGCTCTTCGCGCATCTCTTCCAAATGTCAATGACCATGTTCGTCGAAACATATCGCTCGTCTTGAGTGCAGCACTTCTCGGTATTGCTGTCTATCGATTCCTGCGTATTGAACCTACAATCTTCAACATCTGGATGCACTGCTGGAGTCTGATTCCATCTGGATTGACACTCTTCTGGCTCTCAGGACGACCTGTGACCGTTTGGACTTCGAGGAAACTCTCAGATTCAGCGATTGAGTATGGGTTGATGCGAAATGCGAGCCTAAGCAAAATGTACCATGCAACTTCAACNCATNTCACGCTTCTTCACTTCGTTGCCATTACCGTTATTCCACTGATTTGGATCATCGATATCGCCTTCTCGGAAGGGAATGCGCTTGGAGGACAAATCGGTGATTCGTTTACGACGGAACATTTCTCAAAAATTCTGAATGGTGATTCGTTCTGGACTTGGTTTAGAAATTCGCTGATCGTCAGTATTGGAACTGCTCTTCTTGGCTTATTCATTGCAATTCCTGCAGGTTATGCGTTTAGTCGTTACAAGTTTACTGGACGTGATGCTTCCATGTTTTCGTTCCTTTTGGTGCAAATGTTCCCTGGAATCATTATTCTCGTTCCATATTTCTTGGTGATGAAGACACTCGGCCTTTTGAACTCACACTTGGGACTTATTCTTGCTTATTGTGTGACAGCATTACCACTTTGTGTTTGGATGCTGAAAGGATTCTTCGATACCATTCCTCGTGAACTTGAGGAGGCTGCCGCTCTCGATGGATGCAACCAATTCCAAGTGTTCACGAAAGTCGTCTTGCCTCTATCGACACCTGCAATTGCTGTTACAGCATTGTTTAGTTTCTTAGCTGCTTGGAATGAATTTTTGTTGGCATTAACCTTCAATACCTCGAACGATATGTACACACTTCCAGTAGGCTTGGCATCTCTGATCTCTTCAACTGGGCAAGCATGGGGCGATTTCGCAGCTGCAAGTTTGTTGGTCAGTTTGCCAGTTGCCCTCTTATTCCTCTTCTTCCAGAAATTTTTGATCGATGGTTTATCGGCAGGTGGCGTTAAAGGGTGAGACTATGGTAAGCGTAGAATTTGAACAAGTNAACAAACAGTACGAAGATGGGTTTCAAGCGGTCAAGAACTTGACCTTGGACATTGAGGATAAGGAATTCTTGGTGCTTCTTGGCCCATCTGGGTGTGGAAAGTCAACGACTCTACGAATGCTTGCAGGCCTTGAGGATGTCACTGAAGGCGACATACGCATTGATGGTATGAAAGTGAACCATCTTCCTGCTGGCGCNCGCGGTCTTGGTATGGTCTTCCAGTCGTATGCACTTTATCCTCATATGTCCATTCGTGACAACCTTTCATTCGGCTTGCGAATGATGAAGGGAACTGAGAAGTTGGATGCTGATGAGATTGCAAAACGTGTGAAGGACATTGCACAGTTGTTGGAGTTGGATGGTCATCTCGATAAGAAACCGAAGGAGTTGAGTGGAGGGCAACGTCAACGTGTTGCGCTTGGGCGTGCTTTGGTTCGAAGACCAAAGGTTCTCTTGATGGATGAACCTCTTTCCAATCTCGATGCAGAACTTCGCCATCAAATGCGGAATGAGATTCGACGTTTGCACGATGAATTGGGAACAACAACAATCTATGTTACGCACGACCAAATTGAAGCCATGACGTTAGCCGATCGTATTGCTATTCTCGACAAGGGTGAGTTGCAACAGCATTGTGCACCAATGGAGGCTTATCACAACCCTGCAAACGAATTTGTCCGTTCCTTCCTTTGCAAACACATCGATGATTTGGTCGATACAGCAAACGCATTGTTCAAGAAACCAGAGGAGGTTGGTGAATGAAACAGATCGCCCGATTCTTGATCATGATGATGCTTCTCGTCATTTTTTCACCTCTCGCATCAAACGATGTACAGGCTTCTGAACATACACCTTCAACGATGACCACCTTCTCGTTCAAAGGGTTTGCAAGCGAGGCCTACGTCGTTGGTGAATGGAATTGGAGTAATTACATTCCAATGACTGAACAGAATGGTATCTGGACCGCTGAAGTCGAACTTCAGGAAGGTCTGTATTGCTACAAATTCTACGTTGATGGGGAATACATCTTTGATCCAAACAATCCAGAACGATCCTATTGTGGAGATTTTGAGAATTCTCTTGTTCGTGTTCGTAATCACCTTCGCCCGCAATTTAGTGCTGAATTGATTGAGCAATCGCTTGTTGTAACCTATCATCCAGGTTCTTCTGGAGCCGCCTTCAGTGGAACGCCATCCGCCATTTCAGGTGCTGTTTGGGATGAACAACAACATACATGGACGTATGATGTAAGTGGATTCGATGATGGGAAGCACACCCTGAAAATTGATGGATTCGATGTTGATGGAAACCCTGCCTATGAGTTACTTGTACCATTTTGGACTGGGCCGAGTGCTGATTTTGAATGGCAAGATGCACTCATCTACATGGTNATGACCGACCGATTTGTCAACGGCAATACATCCAACGATGAACCCATGGTTGGTGCAGCCCAAGGAGCTGATTGGCAAGGTGGCGACTTCGCTGGTGTCACACAAATGATCGAATCGGGTTATTTCGATGAATTGGGTGTTGGAGCGCTTTGGTTGTCTCCATTCAACACTGCTGCTGAAGGAACAGGAAAGGCTGCTGATGGTGTGCACGATGTTTCTGCTTTTCACGGATATTGGCCAACTGAGCCACGAGGTATTGAACCCAAACTCGGAACTGAGGAAGAACTCCACGCTCTTGTTGAAGCAGCCCACGACCGTGACATTCGCGTGATGATGGACTTTGTTGTCAATCACGTTCACGAGCAACATACCTACTACGAAGATCATCCAGAGTGGTTCAATGCCGGTTGTATTTGTGGTTCTCCGGGTTGTGATTGGACCGAGCATCGCTTGGATTGTCAATTCACATCGTATATGCCTGATGTCAATTGGAAGATTCGTAATGCCTCTGAACAATTCATCGATGATGCGCTCTGGTGGCTTGAAACTTACGATCTCGATGGATTGCGGATTGATGCGGTGAAGCACGTCGAAGATTTGGCCACGAGAAATTTAGTCGCTCAAGTCAATGAACGATTCGAGACGGTTGGAACGGATTACTATCTCAAAGGTGAGACAGCGATGGGTTGGGATGGTCACTCGCTTGAAGACAATCAGGACCAATATGGGGCAATTAATGCCTATATGGGTGAGGATGGATTGGACGGACAAGCTGACTTTGTTCTCTATCACGCAGTTGTCGACAATGTATTCGTTTCAGGCAATGAGAATTACATGCACCTCGATTATTGGACCAACCGAAGTCAGGATCAATATCTGGATGGTTCGATCATGGTGCCATATGTTGGTAGTCATGACGTGCCTCGATTAACAAGCCGAGCAGATACTGGAACCAATGACGCCTTCAACCAATGGGCAGAAGATGGACTCCCTGGCCAACCCGGTGATGTCTCCGCCTACAATGCAGCTATGCAAGCCTATGGCTGGTTGTTGACAACACCTGGGGCTCCACTTCTCTACTATGGAGATGAATACGGTGAATACGGAGGTGCAGATCCTGATAATCGACATATGTATCGAAATGAAAGTTCGTGGAGCCAAATGGAAACACAATTGTTTGAGAACATCTCAGAACTTGGTAAATTACGTTCTGAATCGATTGCATTACAACGTGGTGAATACAGCACACGTCTAGCGATGTCGAATCTCTTGGTCTACAACATGACGNATGAAGATCAGGTCATGTCCGTTGTCCTCAATCGTGGGGCTCCGACGACCGTTGATGGCTTTGAGAGCAACGACGTTGTCCGTTTTGGTGACTCCTCAATGCTCGATGGCACACTCTCAGTAGGGGCACATTCTGTGACCGTTATCGAACTTGATGCTAATCTTGTCGTGGCACCAATATACGGCTGTACAGATTCCGCAGCAACGAACTTTGATGCATCTGCTACTGAAGATGATGGGTCCTGTGAATATCCTCCTGAACCAATCCTTGGCTGTACTGATAGTACTGCAACAAATTTTGATGCTGAAGCCAACCAAGATGATGGCAGTTGTCAGTATGAAACGGATNNATGTGCTGATGTANTCTGTGATGCATGCCCTGCTGAATGGATAACGATACCAGCAGAGGAAGGCGAATGTTGCCCAAGTTGTCAAGAGCTCATTGAAAACAACCAAACAAACACGACAACACAAACGAACGAAACGACAAACGAAACGAGTTTAAACAATGAAACACAAACCAATCAGTCCACGAACACGACTGAGAATCAATCGGTTACGGAAGAAATGAAAACATGCGAAGGGTGTTGTGGAGATGAATTCGAGGTTGGAATCGNCGAACCATGTCCTGTCGTGGATTGCGCTCCATGTGAAACTACGGAGACATCGGATTCGAAATCGTCTGCGATAACACTCACGCGCACATTGTTGATTGGAGGAATCATCGTGGTAGCTCTCATCCTCGGTTTGTCTGGAAGAAACAAAGGATTGCAAGAGGACGAAACGTTTGAAATCGATTTGAATGATCAAGAAAATTGATTGTAGAATTCAAGATAATCTTGAATCATCCGTTGACCTGTAAATCCTGCTGATGCTGCGATACTTGCTTTCATCATCTCGGCCCAACCATCNCCTTCTTGCTCCCAGAGTGGGATGACATGATGTTGGAGTACGTTGTAAATATTCTCTGCATCTCTGTCATCGTTCCGGTCATCTTCCGCATTNCCAATGGCCCANCCATTCACGCCATGAAGACAGGCTTCTGGCCACCATCCGTCGAGAATTGAACAGTTCGGAACACCATTCATTGCAGCCTTCATGCCAGATGTGCCTGATGCTTCCATCGGACGAATCGGATTGTTTAACCAAATGTCAACACCACTGGTCATCATCAATCCGGTATGCATGTCGTAATTCTCGATGAACGCAACGGGAATTTCATCAGCGATTTGATGTGCAGATTCAAAGATGTCGCGAATCAATTGTTTACCTCCTTGATCTCTTGGGTGCGCTTTGCCAGAAAAGACGAATTGAATCTTACCTGCACCCATTGCCCGTAATCGTTCCAAATCTTTGAACACCAAGTTTGCCCGTTTATAGGTTGCAAATCGACGTGCAAAACCAATGGTTAATCGGTCTGAAAATAATTCTACGCCTGTTGTTGATTGAACGTAGTCATGGAGTTGTCTTCGAGCACTTGAACGTGCTTCCCTGAGATCTTTTGTTGGCAAAGTCTCAGCNTTTGAAATGGACTCAGGATGAATTCTCCAACCAGTAAGGTGCTTGTCAAAGAGAGATGCCATAACAGGGGATGTCCAAGTGATGTGATGAACGCCATTGGTAACTGGCTGGATGTTCTGATCAAACATTGTCATGGCTACATCAGCGTTTAATTTGGAAACAGCATTCACACTGGTCGAAAGTGAAACAGCAAGATGGGACATTGAACAGCGAGCACCATGTTCGGGGTCACCTGCATTTCTCACCAAGTCCTTTGCATCAGGTGGTAACAAATCTCCGATAACGTCCTCGACCAAGGACCAATCGAATCGATCGTGTCCTGCTGGAACAGGCGTGTGGGTTGTAAACAAGCTGCGTTGGGCTAATTGTTCACGACTCCATCCACGCTTCAGTAGCTCGAGCATGGCGAATGTGCAATGGCCTTCGTTCAAGTGAAGTCCACTGAGTTCGACCTCCAAATGATCAAACAACTGCACGCCTCCAACGCCGAGTACGTATTCCTGCCGAATTCGAACGCCATCNTCACCTCCATACAATCGTGATGAGAGCTCTTGATGTTCGGTTGTGTTTCCTGGATGTCGGGTATCCATGAAGTAAACGGGAACCATATGGCCTGATTGACCAAGAATTTCAGCCATCCAAACATAAGCAAACAGTGGTTTTCCATCAAGTTCGAGTTCAAGGACAATGTCTGTTTTGGTAAGATGACTTTCCATGTCAACTTCCGGAAAAGTTTCGGTTTGGATTCCTTCCGAGTCAATGTGCTGCCGAGCATATCCCTGATGGTAGAGGAGCGTAACGCCAACTAGGGGTATGCCAGCATCCGCTGCGGATTTGACATGGTCTCCTGCGAGAACTCCCAATCCTCCAGAGTAGGTATGCAACTGCGACCAGAGGCCAATCTCTGCTGTGAAATACCCAACCACAGGCATAATTTATGCTAATCTCGTCAGGTTATGAGTTCTTTGTTGATTGCCTCACCTATCGAGTATCTGCCATGTAAATTTCCATTCCCAATTCTTACCTTTTTTCCCAGGTATATTCATTCGAGCATCCGGACCTAAACCCAAGACATCCTGTAGGGGAAAAATGGAGATCTTCGCATTCGAATTCTTTGCTAATCGCATCAATGTTGTTTCTATGGCTTCATTTGATAATGCAAGGGATCGAACGTTGCCTCGCTCTTCTTCCGTCGCATCCTCAAACCAGCCGACTGCAGTATTGTTATCATGTGTTCCAGTGTATGCAATTTGTTGCTCTGTTATGTTGCTTGGATGATGCGGATTGGTTGCTAAATCTCCTGTGAATCCGAATTGAAGAACACTCATGCCTCGAAGATGATGTCGATTCCGAAAATCGATAACATCATCCGGAATAATGCCCAAGTCTTCTGCAATGATTTGATCTGGTGAAGATACCAATGTCATCAGATGTTCGAAGAGTTTGTCCTGCGGCCCAGTTTGCCAATGTCCATTGATCGCATTCTCTTCAGGATAAGGTATGGCCCAGTTTGAATGGAATCCTCGGAAGTGATCGATTCGAACAACATCGTACATTCGAAACATTCGTTTCATACGTTCTTCCCACCATTTCCATTGTTGCTGTTCATGTACTTTCCAATCGTAGAGAACAGTCTCCCAAACCTGACCTGTTTCGCTAAAGTAGTCTGGGGGGACGCCAGCGATAAACGTCGGATAGCCGTTCTCGTCCAATTGAAACAATTCTTGATGCGCCCACACATCAGCAGAATCGTGGGCAATGAAGATCGGAACATCGCCGATAATCTTCACGCCATTTTGAGAAGCATATTGCCGTAGCTTGTTCCACTCAGCAGAAAAATTGGCTTGCTGATCAATGTATGGTTGGAGTTGATCATTGAATTTCTCAAGTGCATGACTGTCTCGATTCTTGAGTGGTTCAGGCCATTCATACCACGGTTTCCCATNTTGNTCGGCTTTGATTGCACAATACAATGCCCAATCTCGAAGCCAATACGCATCTTCTTTCATCGATGTCGTTGCTTCAGTATCACACAACGCATCCCAGCCAGCAAAAGCCGATGGCGATGCATATGGCGATGCATATTTGTCTGGAGGTGTAAGTGGAAGCATTTGCCAGTAGGCGAATCCATTCGCTCGAAGCCAATCAACGAACTTGTAGCCATCAGATAAGTTGCTGCTGGGCAATGAGGTGATGTGGCAGAGGATTCCAGACTCTTTCGTTGGCCCCATCAATNCGTTGCAAAGCCTTTCAAATTATCATTACTACGTTNGAGCCATGCGGAGAAGTGCTGTGATTTTATCGCTCCTTTTCATAACATCAACTATGGGTGGATTTGTCGCTGGACTTACGCCTTCGACCATCACCGTGGATGGTGATATGTCCGATTGGGATTCGGATAGTCAAATGGCATCTGGGAACATTGATCTCCATCTCACATGGGATGCGAANAATCTCTATTTCGGTTGGGATGGAACGGATTGGAAGGATGCGTTTGAAGGTGCTGATTTATTCGTTTACTTCAACACCTCCGCAGATGGTTCCGTCTTGAGTAAGGATTGGGGCTTTTCGCACACGTTGCCATTTGCAGCAAATTATGGATTCGTTCTCGANGATGATTCCTATTTCCGTCTTATTTCCTATGACGGAAGCGCATGGGCTGACAGCGCTCACGTCGTCGATCTTTACAGCGGATGGAGCGGAAATAAGGTGACCGAATTTGCAATTCCATGGGCTGAGATTGGAACGCCGACTTCACTTGATGTCATGGTTTATGCACAGTGGCAGGATGAGGGCAATGTTTGGGCCTCGTTCCCATCGCAAAATCCAGCAAGCAACAACGGTGCTGAGACATTCACCCATGCTTGGCACATTGAAAATGTCAACAATGTGACGAATCCAAGTCAACTTCCTGTGATTCAACCAGCTGCACCNGGNAANGTTGANGATGCACTNAATCTTGCCATCGTCTTCCATCAACATCANCCCTANTACAAAAACAAANTAACAGGCATGTANGANATGCCNTGGGTNCGNGTNCATGCNATGACNGAGTANGTTGATTCNCCAGGNATTCTTGGTGANACCAATACNAAAGTGACCTACAATCTTGTACCGTCGTTTATTGAGCAATTGGTCGATTACCATGAGCAAGAAACACTCGATGTTCATACGGATATTGCAAAGCGTTCGTGGGCTGCTGGTGGTTATCCCAATGCAACCGATCTTGAACTCCACACCATGCAATTCCAATCATTCTGGAACAGCGGCTGGATCTACAATGTATCGGAAGATGATGCCAAGTTAGGATGGCTTCATGCATCGAGCGCACGTTACAAGGAACTGTATGATGCAACCTTGCACAATCTCAAACCTGCAACCATCATGGACGATGATTTGCTTCCTCCCCAGGATTTCCTTGATCTTCAAGTCCTTTGGTATCTCTACCAATTCTCGCCCGATTATGTTCTTGGATCATACAATGCAAGTCATCGTGATCAAGGATTGATCGATTTGTTCATGCAAAGCGGGAATTACGATTTGGAAGATTTGAATTACGTTCTTGACGCTCAACATGCACACATGGGGAATGTCTTGCCGATGTACAGCGAACTTGCTGCCAATGGTCAAGTTGAATTGACAACAACGCCATACTATCACCCAATCATGCCATTGCTGATGATGGAAGGTTGGACAATGGAAGACGGCATTCGCGTCAACAAGGATGCATGGCCTGAAGATGTCCAGAATCATCTCATTACAGGAATGGATTTGTTTGAGGACGAACTTGGCTTCCGTCCAACCGGCATGTGGCCGAGTGAAGAAGCGGTTTCGCCAGCGATGGTTCAACCTGTAACAGATGTTGGAATTGAGTGGATGGTAACGGATGAAGAAATCCTCAAACAATCCACGAACCAAAACGGTGATTACATCGACGTTGAAGACGTGACCAATCTTGCAACACCATGGAAAGTCACCGGTGCAGATGGTGGTGAAGTTGCTGTCATCTTCCGTGATCGAGTCATCTCAGACCGAATTGCGTTCCAATATGGAACGATGACACCAGAAGCTGCTGTGTCCGATTTCATCGCTTATCTCGATAACATTCGTCAACAACTCCTTGATGCAGGAGAAGATCCTTCTGAGCATCTTCTCACCGTAGCCTTGGACGGTGAAAACTGGATGTTCATGTCCGAATTCCAGCATCAAGACAATGCTCGACCATTCATGGCAGAATGGTACGGTCGGCTTGCAACACATCCAACCATCGTCACCACTACGCCATCGGAATTCCTTGAAACAGAACCAACGCTACCAGAAATCCAAACCATTGGAACAGGCTCTTGGATTGACGGGACATTGCGTACATGGGCTGGTGAAGAAGAAGAATCGCTGGCTTGGCAACGTCTTGTTGAAGCACGGCAGCAACTCGTTGCTTTCGAAGAAGAAAATCCAAACCACCCTGGTCTTGAAGCTGCATGGGAATCGTTGTACATTGCAGAAGGAAGCGATTGGTTCTGGTGGTATGGTCTTGACCAAGACAGCGGTTATGATGAGAATTGGGACGTTTTGTTCAAGGTGCATCTCTCAAACATTTATCGGGCAGTCAATCTCGATCTCCCTCCATATCTTCAGGATTTGTGGACCAATCCAGCAGTTCCCTCGCCTGCATCATCATCGATCATTGAACCGATGATTGACGGGGTAGCCCTGCCGGGTGAATGGGATGGGGCAGCACGATACGATGCGCCTGTTGATGGTTCACCATTCAACATCGATGAGTTCTATGTTGGCTATGATGCTTCCAATGTGTTCATCCGAGTTGATGCAACAACGGTTGCAGAACTTGAGAATGCATCACTGGATGGAAAATCACCTGACTTGGCTCTCTACTTTATGCAAGCAAACGCCGTCAATTTCAATGAAGCAGAAACCAATTTCCGAACGTATTACGGAAACCAAATTCTGAGTTTTCCTGCAAAATACATGGTTGCCTTCGACTTCGATACGCTACGTGACGATGGTCGAGCGAAATGGAATCTTTTCACAGCGAAAGGTAAGAGCGGAGACCAAGAACAATGGGTTTTGAGTGGAAGTTCTTCGCTTGGAAGTTGTGCAGTTCAAGATGTTTATGAATTTGCAATTCCATGGTCTGAGATTGGACTTGCACCACGATACTCCACCCGAATCAAAGTTGTTGCAGCCTTAGCAGATTCACTCTCCTATGGTGATGGAGAAGATAAGGAAATGGCACCACCTGCGCCTGCAGAAGTTGTTCTTCCGGATCTTGAAGAGTGGGTGACGTTGCTCGAACTTGAGGATGCTGTTGGTGATGAAACAGGTGATGGCGACTACATTTATCCACTTGCAAGCGACTTTGCTACACCAAACGATGGTGGCTTGTGGGATGCCAAGAAACTCACCATTCGCCAAAGCGCTTGGAACGCTCAATTCATCTTAGAGATGGGTGAAATGACCGATATTTGGGGGTTGAGCAATGGATTTAGCCATCAAATTGTTCAGATTTATGTTGATCATGGTCAGACATCGTATGGTTCGACAGAGATGCTCGATGGTGCAAATGCAGAAATCGATGATGATTGGGCTTGGGAAGTTGCCATCAGTGGCACTGGTGAGCCAGGTGCTGTTTTCGCAGTTCAGTCCGAAACAGGAAGCACTTCTTCGCGAGGTATCGATGTCGCTGGCGATGTTGATGCAAAAACCATCACCTTTACCGTCAGCAAGGATGTGATTGGTGATGATATTCCGAATTATCGATACATCATCGTCATCGGAAGTCAGGATGGTTTTGGAACTGGTAAGTGGCGAGATGTGGATGAGACGCCATCAACATGGACGCTTGGAGGTGGTTCAAACCCTGCAGCTGATGATGGTATCGACTACGATCCGAACATCATCGATATGATTCTCAATGGGTCTGGACAAGAACAAATTCTTTCTTCATACGATGTTGAAAACCACGTTTATGCGAAACTTACAGGCTTTGAGATGCCTGAAGTTCCGCAGCAGATTTTTGGAGCATCCATTGAGGCTGTTACTGCTTCAACGGCAGTGATTACCTGGTCAACAACCGTTTCAGATGCGACATCGATTCAATATGCACTTGCTGGGCAAGAGCCTGTCGATGCAACCACGAACCTACTTGAAACGACAAGTGGAACTGATCATGCTGTGACGTTAACAGAGCTCGATGTGGGAACTGCGTATTGGGTTTTTATTCGTGCAGAAGGTACGGATGATGTCGTTCTTTACTTCAACACGAGCACCGTTGTTGACGAAACGCCTCCTGAACTCTTGAATTTGGCTGCAGAAGTTCTTGAAGATGGACGTGTGAAGATTACGTGGTACACATCCGAAAGTTCAACCGAAGAGATTCTTATTGGTTCAACTTCGATACATAGCGATCCATTTGCAATCAAGAAGAACCATGAATTTGTCACCGAAGGGTATGCGAATGGTGATTACATTTTCACTATCAAGAGCGCAGATGCTTCAGGAAACGGCAATGAAAGTACGGTTTCAGTGACGATTGAACTTGAGGGTGAAAATACGAATCCGAATCCAACGATGCCGAATGATACAACCAATACAACGGATGAAGACGAGAAGGCATCGCCGGTATCGAGTGGCATTGTACAAATTGGAATCTTGGTTACAATCCTTGTCCTTCTGATTGCCTTTGCTCGTGTTCGAAGCGGACAGAACGATGGCGATGACAAATGGGTCTAATCGCTTGATTCAGAAGTTATTGGAATCCATTCTCCCAAGTAAGCGGCTATTGCGATCATGCCGAGTTGAGCGAACCCTCGCAAGATGTGTGCCCACAGCGGGAAGGTGTTTCCATCCAATGGAATATCATTAACCCACATGTTGAGATTAGCCCAATAGAGGATGATCAAAAGGAACACTGTTGCCTTGCCAGCAAGAACTCGAGTGCGTGGGAGAAGAAGTCCTATGCCACACATGACCTCTGGGATGCCACTGATGATGACCCAAAATTCGGCACTGAATGGAAGTGCCTCAGGTACAATCGGTGTGAACCATTCCACATTCGTAAAATGAAGAATTCCAACATAGGTGAAAAATAGTCCTAGGCCTATGGCTAGTGCATCTTTGTGATAGCGCCACAATTGCTTCATCGTTTCACCACGATGGTCAGAAGGTCACCATCCTTGAGTTGATGATCAAGTCCAACACGTTGCCAATCAAATTTCGCGGAAGGACCCTTGATTCGAGCAAAGCGGAATTTTCGAACGAAATCACGATGCAATTTGTTGCAGATTGTCTCAACGGTTGAATCGTCTTTGACGATCAATGGCTCTTCCAAATCAGCCTCTTGACCTTGAGGTTTGAGGAAGATCCGCATGAATCCAAGATTGTCGTAAATGAAGTCTTTGAGTTCTGTAAGGCCAATGTCCTTGAACGCTGAAATTTCCATAATTGGCCAGTCGGCTGGTAGAGCAGCCCTAGCTCTTGCAATATCTTCAGGTGTAGCGATATCGATTTTGTTGATGGCAATAACAGCCTTTTCGTAGACGATGTTTCCTGCTAAACAATCAACAATTTGCTCAGCGGTCGTATCCTGGCGAAGTGTAACGATTGCTGATGTGTATCCAAATGAACGAATGATGTCGCCCATCTCTTCAGGTGTCAGATGGGTTTGTTCCACAGTTGTTCGAACATCGATACCACCTTTGTCAACACGCTTGATGAAGACAGGTGGCTTTTGTTGATTGAGTCGAAGTCCTGAATTGTGCAATTCTCGATGAAGGACATTGAAGTGCCCATCTTGGAACGGATCGACGATGTACAGCACCATATCGGAGGAACGAATCACATTGAGAATTTCTTTTCCTCGACCCTTTCCTTCAGCAGCACCTTTGATCAATCCTGGCAAGTCGAGAATCTGGATCTTTGCACCCACGATGNTCCATNACNCCNGGAATACATGTCAGCGTTGTAAATGCGTANCCNCCTGCTTCGGAATGNGCATCGGTCACTTTGGANATNAGNGTNGATTTACCNACTGAAGGAAAACCGACCAATGAAACGGTTGCATCACCTGATTTTTTGACTTCAAATCCTTTACCACCACCACTCGCTTTCGAGTGTGCAGCGGCCTTTTCTTCCTTGATTTTCAGTTGAGCAATCTTTGCCTTCAACTTCCCAATGTGAGCGTTCGTCGCCTTGTTCTTTTGGGTCTTATCGATCTCAGCGCGAATCATTTCGATTTGCTCTTTAATCGTCGCCATGCGAACCCCCCTGTTCTTTTGGAACAGGCCTCATTCTTCAAGGCTGTTGTAGGAACCTTGTACGTTGCAACGCTTTCTATGTTCATCCGAGACGATTGAAACTACCATCAGGCATCATCTGCCATCGGCTTTGATCAGGTCCGATGTAGATTGTCTGTCCAGTCGATTGATCGTACTGCCCTCCAGGAGGGAGTCCAGTATAATCAGCGACTCGGTCAGGTGGTGCAGGAGGTGGTGGCGCCGTTGCCATTGCTTGTGGTGGTGCAGGTGCAACTTCTGGTACGACCGCCTGTTGAGCAACAACAGGTTGTTGTTGTACAGGCTGTGGCTGCACAGGTTGCATTGTTTGTTGCATACCAACAGGTTGATCCATGACAGGTTGTTCATTCCAGAGTTCTTGACTGAAGTCCTTACTGTCTCCATCTGCATTTCGTGCACGCATAACAAAGAACCCAACAGCAGCAATAACNGCGAGAATTCCAAGTGATGAACCAACAAGAACCATTGTGTTGGATGACTTTGCATCAGAATCAGAATCATCGTTCGATTCATCTCCGCCACCATCGTCATCTTCAGTCTCTTCGGCGATGTTTTGCGCTGAAGTATCTGTACCATCATGATCTCCTGTGTTTCCAGAGGATACGGATGTACTGTCGGCAGCTGTTGCAGTTCCATCAAGTGTTGAGGATTCTGTGACAAAAGCAACAGAGGCTGCGTGAGCAATACCACCATCGAGTGTTACAANATTCAATTGGATGTTGTAATTGTGGAGAGGAATGTCCTCATCAAGATCGAATGTCACTTCAAACGTCAAGTCACCGTTTGCATCGATAGCACCCCACGTAATGACAGCACTATCAAGCAACTTCTGATTGTAGGGTTCAATGATGATATCGAGTGCTCCGCCGAGCGTCAAATCGAGACCATTGTGTGCATTGATCGCTCCAGATATAGCCATTGTTTCATCGGTTGTGAGCAATTGTTCACGATTATCAATATCCAATGTGAATTCTGGGAGACTGGTAATACTGAGTGTTATCTCATCCGATTTAACGGTCGAACCAGATGTTCCAGTGACGATGATTGTGTAATCACCTGCTGCAAGATTCTCAGGGACTGAGATTGTGAGTACGGACATAAATGGTGTCGTACCAGATGCAAAATCAAGTGTTCCAGTGATGTTCGATCCACTTGGAAGCGTCACATCAACGGTAACATCTGCTCCAAATCCATTGAGTGGTTCAATGAAAATCGGTGTAGGCAATATCCACGGTACTCCACCTGGAACGACAAGCCATGGATCGAATGCAATGATCTCGAAATCAGGGTCATTATCGACTGTGAATGCAACGTCAACCGTTCGTTCAAAGCCTTCATGTGTTCCCATGATTGAGAGAACGTAGTCACCACTCGACATGTTCATCGTATCGACAACGACAGCACCCAACTCATCGATGGAGAGTTGTTGATTATCGTACATCAGCGGTGCATTCTGCGCATTAACAGTTGCACTAATTGCAACGGTTGAATCAAATTCATTGAATCCTACAACATTGATCCAAACTGCAAATGGTAGACCCATTCGGGCCACATTGTCGGGTACACTTGGAAGAATTGTGAAGTCAGGTGTTGCCCAGTCATTGTTCCCTTCACGACCTGCAAAGACTTGGATTCCATTCGCATTAACCGTTGTACTACCAACGGTGAAGGAATCTGAACCTACGTGGCGATAATTCAATGGAAGCGCATCTGAAGCATCGAGTGCCATATCCATGACAATGCATCCACCAAGTTCGATCGAAAGTTCAAGCGTTCCTGTACCAACAGCAGATTCACTCCATACCTTCCCTTCTGAAATTGGGAAATTGAAAGAGTCCATGCCATTAGCGTATATGAGATCAGAGCGGATGATGGTTTCTTGATTGGGATTAAACCCATTTGGCATACACCCTTCATCGATGTAGCCGCCTCCACCACCGAAGCCACCGCCGCCACCGTTGTTACCGCCGCCATTGTTACCTCCGCCGTTGTTACCGCCACCATTTTGAGCATCACTGCAACCAAAGAAATCAACACTTTCACCAGCCGGTGTATCTGGACAACTATCATCGCCATCAGCAACACCATCGCCATCGGAATCGGTCGTTCCAGTTCCACCACCGTTTCCGCCACCGCCGTTATCATCTGGACAGCCATCGCCATCAGCATCATTTTGGGCATCAGCATATTCGTTTGGGCATGCATCGCTTGAATCCGGAATTCCGTCACCATCGGTATCGTCGGAGCCACCGCCGCCGCCTCCGCCACCGTTTTGTGCATCGGAGCAACCCCAAGCGTCAACCTCTGCACCGCTAGCTGTACCTGGGCAGTCGTCCCAATCATCCGAAACACCGTCGCAATCTTCGTCTGGATCGCCCCAGTCATCGACACAACTTCGGCCAGATGTACTCATCATTTCAAAGTCCGAACTTGTTTCAAATGTGGATGTCATTGTGATGTTCTCATGAACCAGAGCGAGGGTGTCTTTCGCATAGCAAGCAACGCCGCTTTCTTCGTCGATCATCTTTACATCCATTCCAGATTCACTGGTTTCAAATGTGGCCTTACCCTCAATGCTTACTCGGTAACATTCTGTTCCAGATACTGTATCAGAACCCGTTACAGTCATTTGATGGTACTCCTCATAACTTGTACCAAGCATTGTTGGCATCGAGAATGAGAAGTTCCAAAAGTCTCCATTTGTCCAAACCGGAGCAGATTGTGTATCCGTTGAGGATGCCTGTGCAAACTGGTACGAATCCAGAACTGAATTGTACATGATGTTGCCTTTTGCATCGTAGATGTCCGATGCAACATTCCAGCCAACTTCAGGCGAATACCAATTGACGACATAGCCTGCATCGATTTCAAGGACGTAGGCACCGCCTCCAGCTTCAGTCATCGTGGCATTGATGGCAACGCTGTACACACCACCAACCTCTGTGGCGTCTTCATCAAGGAACAGTGTGTCTCGTGTCTTTGCAGGATTGCTTGATCCATAATTGGTGTTCTCTTCATCCCATACGGACATTGAAACACCGTCGCCAGAAGCATGTGAGAGTGTTAGAAGAAGTGTTTGGCCTGGTTCGAGCCAGACCGAATACCAATCTTGTTGATCATTCCACATGTCAACTGTACCGCGAACAACATCGCCAGGATAGACCTCTTGGCCAGTGGTGTTCGAATCATTTGGTTCTGATTCCAGAATCAGTTCAATACCATCGGATGCAATAAAATTGGGTGTTTGGAGTTCTTCGAGATTGGTTGAATTCACCATTGGATGAAGTGCAGCCAGAAGCAAGATTGTCAATACGGTAATTCGCATAAAATAACCAAACATTCAGAGTTGATAATCTTCAAGTATCACCCCTGTGACAATTTNTGTTGTTTCTTCAACTCGCCGATGCCATCAAATCCACTTTGATAGTGGGGTTGCATATGGGGCTCGAAATCGTCGTTCTTTTGGTCGATGTCCCAAGTCTACGTCATTTGATGGAAATGCCATGGGATGCACTTTATTCTGGACTGGAACAACGAACATTACGATCAAATCGTCCTGAGCAAGATTCCCGATTAAAGGTGAATTTCGATATCGATGCTGAAGCAGAATTACTCGACTGGATGGATACGCAAAATCGTGAAACGAACGATTCTGATTCGTTCTGGTCATGCTTGCAGGGTTCAGGAGATGGTGAGAAGGGACTTCTTCTTGCAATGAAATGGGCAAGTCCTGGTGCTTGGGAAGCGTGGGAAGGACGCGCCTACATGTATCTCGATGTTGCTTTATCAAAAACGATTGAGGGTGAGGCTGAATTGTACGGTGGAGAAACATGGGATGCTGTTTGTCAAGCGCTCAAAAATCTACCAGAACAAGAATATGCAGAACGCGTCTGTATGGATTGGATGGAGCGACGAAAGGAACTTGGAGAAACCATGGATGAAAAAGAAGACCCGCGTATCGTTCCCACCTTTGAAGCTCATGATCGTGCTGCGAAAGCACTCGTTCATACGATGACACGATGGAACAACGAGGATGATTTGGTCGCCATCATTGGCAGGGATCATCTCGAGGCAAGAAAGTGGGGTTCGTTCTCATGGAATCTTTCAACGATTTTAGCGAATGAACTTCCTGACCATACAACAGCGTCGGGTTGAAAGACCACATCCGTTTCGGTGGAATCATGTCAGAGGAAAATGAAGACGTTCCTTTGGATGAATCATCCGATGTGCATGATGATGAAACACCTGCATTCGAAGAGGTTGAAGAGCAAATGGATTTGTCCGAGCATGTGGAACCGATCGATCCCCTCGAGGAAGCGATTCAACGAGCCGAAACGGCAGAGAAAGAAATTGCTTACAAGGATGCGGAAATTCAGAATGTTCGCAAGCGATTGATGGCTGAGAAATCCGCCCTCATTCAATATGGAGGAATGGGGCTCGCAAGACGAATGATTCCAATTCTCAACGATGTTGACCGTGCATTAAGTCAAGTCGAGGATGATGATGAATCACCTATCGCACAAGGTCTTCGCTTGTTGCGTAATAAACTCTGGCGGGAACTTGAAGCGGATGGTATCAAAGCCATTGAGGCGAAAGGACAAGAATTCAATCCAGCCACCATGGAAGCGATTACAACGCTTCCAGCATCAGAACAATTTCCTGCAGGACAAGTCATCGACGTTCTCGAACCTGGCTACATGTACAAGGAACGTGTCCTTCGAGCAGCCAGAGTGGTTGTTGCGACCGAATAATCAACCTGCATGCGGTGTTGAGTTGATCTGAGAGAATCGATACAGTCCATCGTTTGCAATCAACCATTCAATAATCGATTCAGGAACGCTTGGTGCGAGAACCATACGTGTGGCATCATCCTCGTACACGGTTGATAGCATCATGCATGTTTGTCGAATACGCCATCCTTCGAATTGTTCTCGTTCATGCAAATCGACCCAATGAACAGGAAACTCAGAAGTTTCGTAGAGTTGTTTCGTCGCTTCATCGGAGGTAACAAGTGTTCCTTCTCCATGATGGTTGGAAGCATGTTCGACCCAATTTGGAGGGTCGTTAATGTCCTCAATACCAACGATTGTCACCTTGTCTTGATACTGATTGCTCGTAACCCACGCCTCGATCATATCCGTTCGTTCTTGAATTGAGAATGGATTGTCAACAGTCCATTCTTCTTGAGCTGAACCAACTGCGATCGTAATCTGGTCGAAGTTCTCTAACGCATGCTCAACCAAGTGGGCATGTCCTTTGTGAAACGGCTGGAACCGTCCAAGTACGATTCCCTTGCCCATGCTTCATGCAAAGTAGGATGCAACATCAACGTTTGGAAGTGCGTGTCCCATTTCGTTGAAGCAGACAATCATTCGATTGCAACCTTCAATCATCTCATCGATGCTTGTCGTACCCATGCTTCCAACACGAAACATCTTGCCCTTGAGATGGTCTTGCGCACCAATTACTTGCGTTTGATAATCATCCTTGAGTTTACTTCGCCACGAATCATCGATGCCATCAGGATACATGATGGCGGTGACCGTGTCACTCTGTTGACCGCCATCTGCAAGGAGCATAAATCCGAGATCGGAAAACAATCGTCGAACCCCATCAGCCAATTTGCGACATCGATTCCATCGATTCTCAAGCCCCTCTTCCTCAAGTTCACGTAGTGAAGCCGCCCAACCCATGGCGAGGTTGATAGCAGGCGTCCATGGTGTTTGATCATCGCTTCCTTTCTTGAGTGCAGAGACTAAATCAAGGTAGTACACTGGATTGGAATCGCCCTGTTGGCGAATGGTCTGTACACGATTAACAAAGTGTTCATTGACCGCAATTGCAGCAATGCCGCTTGGTCCAGCCGTGCATTTCTGCGCACCCATGACGACCGCTTCTGCATTCCATTCTGCAGGATGAACTGGTAAACCGCCAACCGATGTGATTCCATCGAGAATAAATGCGACATTGTGATCCATGCACATCTGTGCAAGAGCGGCAGCATCTTGGGTGATTCCAGAACTTGTTTCATTATGGCAAATGAGAAGTGCTTCGAAGGTTCCACGACCGAGTTGCTCCTCCAGTTCCATGACATCGAAACTACGACCCCATTCGTATGCAATGTGTTTGACCTGACAATACTGCTTGCAGATGTCTGCAACACGTTCCCCAAACTTACCATTGGTCGGAACGAGCACTCGGTCGTTCGGCCTAAATCGATTCGCAATCACCATCTCCATGGCAGCTGTTCCACTGCCAGAGACAGCGATGACCTTGTAGCCATCTTCTCCCGTCCATGATTCCGTTCCACGTTCACGAGATGATGGGGTGAGATTGAATGCCGTTCGAAGACCGGCATTGAGATCGGCCATTACGTCACGAAATTCTGTGCCTCGAGCGGTCATGACCGGTGTAGCCATGGCCTGTAGACATGCATCACTCATTCGAACTGGGCCGGGGACGAGAAAGCAGTCGCCTTCGTGTGCCATATGGTTAATGGTATCGCGCTCGGTTCTTGAATAAGAACACTGGACTTCCCAAGAATTCAGTGTTTGCGAGGATGCTATGTGCTAAAGAGAAGGAGTTCAAGCGGTCAATATGATGCGGGTTGGTCTTGCAATGTTGCAAGGTGCTCGACATGAGCATGAAGAGGCCATTCTCTCAATTGCAAAAGAATTTCAACAGAACATCGAAGTTGTTCATTTACGTCGAGCAGAAGACCTTGATGCATCGATTCATGGTCTTGTTCTGCCTGGTGGCGAATCAACGACGATGCGCATAGCTTCCCGATCCGAAGGCTTGCTTGATTCGATATACGCTTGGATGGAGACGTATCCAAACCGCCCTGTGCTCGGCACATGCGCAGGCGCCATTTTGCTCGCAATGCCGAGTGATGGTCGCCAACCATTTATTCAAGCAAAAATTTCACGAAATGCATGGGGTCGTCAACGACAATCCTTCGAAGCGCCAATCGATGTGACGCTCAATCGAGTCGAGATGCAAGGTGCTTCCATCGAACGAAAGCCGGATGTCTTTGGCCACACCCCCCTCGTCGTCGGAGATGTTGACGCACGGATTGGAGATGATGCATTTCCAGGCGTGTTCATACGAGCGCCACGATTTGATAGCGATGGTATTACCTGTGAAGTCATTGCTCGATTTGGTGACGAAATCGTTGGCGTGCGTGATGGGTCGAAGTGTGCAGTCACCTTCCATCCCGAACTGACCAATGACCGTCGTTTCCACGCATGGCTATTGAACGAAATCACTGCACTTTCACCGACGGATTGAACAAGGAGTGTTCAGGGGTTCTGTTCATGGTCGTTCATCTTCCGATGCATACGGAGATTCTTCCACCAGAGGAAGGTGAAGCGGAAGGATGCGTTCAATGCCAAGAAGGGCGCAAACTCGTTCTCTTTGTGACGGGTAAATGTCACTGGGGATGCGATTATTGTCCACTTTCCGAAAATCGACGTGAATCTCCTGATATGTTTGCCAACGAGCGAAGGTGTTCAACATGGGAAGAGGTCATCGAAGAAGGTCATGCCATGAAGGCGACTGGAACGGGGATTACAGGAGGTGATCCGATGCTCGATGCTGAACGTTCCGTTGAAGCCATCCAACAGCTCAAACAAGCCTTCGGACAAGATCACCACATCCACCTTTACACATCGATTCCGTTCAAACTTGAGTGGGTTGAGAAACTCGCAATTGCAGGTTTGGATGAACTCCGGTTTCATCTTCTCGACGGAACAACCAAACTCTACGAAGAGGTCATCCATGCAGCAACTGCTGCTGGAATAAACGTTGGAATCGAGTTACCTTGTGAACCAGACAAGGAAGAATCCTTGTTCGTATTACTTGAGCAATTGGATCAACTCCCTGTTCAATTCCTCAATTTGAACGAATTGGAAATTACCACTGGCAATCAGGAAAACATGGACGTTCGTGGTTTCAATCTCTCAAGTGGCCTTTCTGCTGCTGCTGAAGGCTCGTTTGAATTGGGAGTAAGGCTCAGAGAAGCTGCGAAAGGAAAGTCATTCCACCTCAAATTCTGTACTGCTTCCTACAAAGATGCTGGCCAATTGCGTGCCCGATTTCGACGCAGAGCAGAAGCAACACTCCGGCCTTACGAGGTTCTCTCGGAAGACGATACGATCCTTTTCGGTGCTATTCCGACCGAACCAGAAGATGCTCGAGATGATATGATTGAATTGCAAGAAACCTTGCAAATTAGTTCCTCTTGGCTTCGTTACGATGCAACTGCTCGCCGTATCGAAATGCCTCTGAGTGTTGCTGAAGAACTTGCAGAAGTCCTCTCAGTACCTGTTCAGATGGTTGAGGTTCACCCCACCCATGAACGACTGGAAGTTTCAATCGTTCATCTGAACTGATCCGTTTCAGTCGTCGGAATGAATATATGCTTCTAAAAACAAGTCGAGTTCATGAAGAAGATTGCGATATTGCTTACTCTCTGCATGATGCTTGCTGGATGTACTGAACTTGCGAGTGATTCTACGGAATCAGGAGAACTCACAAATCAGGATTTGGAAGGCATCTACATGGCTGCTGGATTTGGACTGTATGTTGACATGAATGCTGATGACACATATGTTGTGTATTTGCTCGAAATTGAGGATTGTTATGATACAGAAGGAGAAGCAAATAGCGCAATGGCTGAATTGAACGATGATGAGTACTTTGAGGATGATTATGGTTCAGGCGCAACAACGATTGTCGCAAACAACTGTGTTTACGTTCAACAATCTGTTGAAGACGAAGAAGGCACGTCTTTTAATTTCTCATTGAGCTCACACGCAGGCACGCCTTACATCGAGATGATCGTTACAGAAGAATCGTACGAAGGATACTTTGTATGCGATGATGGGGAAGAAATCCCTGCAGATTGGGTCAAAGATGGCGAAAATGATTGTTCTGGTGGAGAGGATGAGGCTGAGGATGCAGCCGATTCGCTTGAATCAGAAACAATGGAGGTCCGAGTCTATCTTGGAGCAGATGGTTACGGAACACTCGTTTACCCAGAGGGTGTAATCGATGATGACACATACTGTATGTCAATGGGCCCCTCTGAGGGCATGTTCGCATTTTATCAAGCCGTGAATGCAATGGAAAACCTCTCAGATGAGGAACTCGAGAACTTTGATGCTGAAGACCTCTCGACATACCCAACCATCCTTACGGACATGTTCACTGTCTCTGATCAAAATTATGCGGCGAGTGCAGCAGCAAGCCTTACCTCTGCAGATTGTGGAGAACTTGAATCCATGCTCATGAGTTGGTTGTATCTATGGGCTGGTTCTCTCGCAGAAACCAACACTGATGGTGATTTCTATGATTTCGATGTTATCGATGCATCATCCGAAACTCCAACGCCAACGTCTGGTGAAGATTTGGTTTACGTATCCATGATCACACAGTACGGAGATGACCTGAGTTGGTCAAGCATTGCGGTTCAGATGTCCGTGGATGGTGGTTCTTACAACACTTGCACGAACCCGGATCAAGCCTCAGACACGGGATGCGCAATTTCAGACAATGATGATGGTATGTGGGGATTAGGTGAAGAAGTCACCATCAGGGAAGGATCAGACGACTTGTGTGGAAGTTCTTGTGAAGTTCAGATTAAAATTTTAGATATGGCTTCAAACAAACTCATCTATGAATCATCGATTGTCTATGTAGAATGATTTGTAACATTAGTTTCATTTGCAACCAGCAAGTGGGCGACTCATGGGGCTGCTTGACCAAGCGGATTGGGGCGTATTCAAGCGCTCTGAAACCTGGAAAGCGTTTGGTGTCGCTGTCGTCCTCTTCGGTGTAATCGCCTTCGCAGGTCTCTCTTTGTTTGATAGCATGGACGAGATCTTTGAATCGGATGCTGAACCTGCTCCTATTCCAGAAATTGTCATTCAAAGTCTCAATCGAAGTGGAATCGAAGAGAATTATACCAATTCAGATGGAGAGATTCGCCTCTCAAAGATGCGAGGCGATGTTATCATCCTTGACCTTATGGCGCATGATTGTTCAAATTGTCATGCCGTTCAAGCCCATCTTGAGGCAAACATGGATGATTGGAAGGAAACCGCTGATGCAAATGGTGTTGGTTTCCATATCTTCGGTTACGGGGCATGGTATCAGGAGTCCTTGGAATATCTCAATGATTCGGGAGGAGAGTACACTGTTCCGTTGTACCCAACCGGACTCGGCTCAACAGAAGCAGCCATCCTAGAAGACGGTTCGACAACCGATCCAAAGCAACTGTTCACAACAGCGGGAGCTGGTCAAATTCCAGTCGTTATGGTGATTGATGTAGAAGGGTACATCGTTGAACGACAAGCCACTGGAACACCGATTGGTGGGTGGGGTGACTTCAATTCTGCTGTCGAAAACGCATTAACGGGAGACGTTCAAACAACCATTGATGATCGTATTGCTTGGGAAGAACCATCTACGTCCTTTGTCGCAGTATTCGCACTGGGACTGATTCTCTCTATTCTGGTCTATTTCTCACCGTGTGCATTCCCCGTTCTACCTGGCTTCATCTCATACTATCTCAGCCTCGGCGCCCGCGAAGATGAACTGATCAAAGAGGGCAAACTCAAGACGGCCATGCCTTCGTCTTGGGTGATTGGTATCCTTGCTGGATTGGGTATGTGGACGTTCTTCATCATCATTGGAATCATTGCGTTTGCAATGGGTGAGGCGTTTGCTCAATCAGGAATGATACACATCATTGCGATTGGGATTGCGGTCCTTTTGATCATTCTCGGTTCAATGATGCTCATTGGAATTACTTCCCACGTTCTCGGCTTTGTTCAGAAATTGGTCGACCGGTGGTCCACGACTGAAATGGATGAAACGTTCACACCGCGACGGAACATGTACCTCTATGGTATTGGTTATGCTGCTGCATCGATTGATTGTACTGCTGCAGCTGTGTTGCCGTTCGTCATCTTCCTTGGAACGCTTGGAACCAATGCAACCATTTCCGGATTGGCTGGATTGATGCTCGGTTTGCTCATATTGATGGTTCTCGTCACTGTTTTGGTTGGTCTCGGCCGTCAAGTAATGATCAACTTCCTACGACGAATGACTGGAATGATCAAGATGGTTGGATCATGGATGATGATTATGGCAGGTATCGGATTGACCATCTATCTTACTCAACCTGAACTCGTCTCAGGCTTGTTTGCTTGAAGGCGTTCAAAGGCTTCATCAAATTCGTTTGCGTTGCATTGTTCAACAGCTGGTTTGATGAAGCAATAATGAGCAATTAAAGCAAAGAGAATCCCTGTAAGCACATCAAACAGGTAGTGTTGTTGCGTTGTCATTGTTGAGAGCGTGAGCAACATCCAAGCAAACCATAGCATAACGTATGCAACTCGATGAACATTGTAGATTAAAGGAACACAAAGAACGACGCATAGACTGTGGCCAACATGCAAACTCGGCCAAGCATTGTAGGGTTGGTCAACAATGTGGATGAGTGAAAGCATCGACGTGAGGACGTCATTTCCAGTGACTTCCGCTCGAATACTGACTTCAACAGGGGCGAAAAGGAAGATGAAGAAAACTGGAATCGTAGCAACAAACATTCGTTGGGAGAAGATGATGGCTGCCTTTCTTTGTCCTTCAATTGATGCAAAAAATGGGATCAGTACATAATATGCATAGAAGGAGAAGTACGCCAAATTGAGCAATGGGATGTAGGCGATGGAATCGTCGATTGCGAGCGACGGATCAAATAAGGTCCAGTCAAAGAAATCCGAGATACGGTTTGTAATCCCATATGGAATTCCAGTTGCCACGAGGAAAAAAACACCAAAGAACGAAGTAAAGGCAAGTCGGTTGTTTCGATTCTTCCATGCATACCTCCAGATGGACCATGGATGAGGGCTGAACAGACTACTCTTCATCATCATCACCTGGTTGTAATTCGTTCCAATGAACTACTCGATCGCCAATAATTTCTGCTTCAGCAGGATCATGCGTAACGTGGATGGCGGGGATTCCTCTTGACTTGAGGATTGAGCGAATTTCATGAGCAATTTTTCTCCGTAAATCAACATCGAGTGCTGAGAGTGGCTCGTCGAGCAGCATGAGGTTTGGATTGGTGAGAAGTGCTCGAATCAAGACGACGCGTTGCGCTTCTCCTCCAGAAAGCGTCTCAATGGTTTGGTGTTCCTTTCCTTCAAGTCCCATCTCGTTCATGATGGCATTGACTTCATCCATGTTCCAATCTCTCTTCCGTTTGTAGGCAAACAAGATATTGCCGAGCACATCCTTGAAAGGAAACAGGACAGGTCGTTGAAAGAGCATTCCAATACCCCGTAATTCACACGACTGTTGTTCGATACGGACTCCATTCAATTGAATGATTCCAGTTTCCTGTGTCTGTAAGCCTGCAATTGTGCGTAACAATGTGGTCTTTCCACAGCCACTAGGGCCAAGTATTGCAACGATTTCTTCTGAAGCAAGTTCGAGTTGAAGGTCGTGAATGACATGATGTTCATCGAAACGAACATTGAGTTGATCGATAACCAGACCCATCAAAACCCACCTCCTTGATGACTGCGAAACCGTTCTGCAATAACAAACAATAGGAATGTCATGCACATGAGAACAGTTGCAGTCGCCATCGCAATGGGTTCAATCAGTTGGAAGTATTTTGGTCGAGACATGAGCTGGTCCACCAAGACAGGAAGCGTATCCCAAGCACCTGAACGTAAGAGAATCCAAGAAGCACCAAATTCTCCGAGAGAGAACGCCATTGAAAGAGCAGCAGCTACAACAAGGTGAGGTTTTAACAATGGAATTTTTATTCTGAAAAAGCGTTGGTATTGATTGTAGCCAAGTATCTTTCCCGCCTCTTCATAATCGGAATCAATTTCACGCATCGCTGGTAGGAGTATTCGTACGACAAATGGGGTTGTAAGCATCGAATGTGGTAGGATTGGTAGCGCATACCAAGAGAACAATGCTGGCCAAACTTTCAGAATTCCAAGCAAGACCCCCAAGCCGACCATGACGCCTGAAAGTGCGAGCGGCAGCATCGAGAGCACATCGATTGTTTGCGCAAGTTTTGGCTTGTTCCTCTCCTCAAGTGAATGGATGGTTTGAGCAACAAAGAAACCGAGGATACATGCGACGAGCAAACAGCCAATTGCATAGAACAACGAATTCATGAGAGCTTCAGGAACGGACGCGTACGTAAGGTTGCCATCAAATGCATAACGCCATGCTTCCGTACTCCAGCGATAGGAGTCCGATGTTCGATCTCGGATTCGGACCGAGGCGAGGGTCATCAAGAACAGAGGTGCGAGCGCGAAGGTGCATGCAGAGAACATACCGATTTTCTGCAAAAGATTTGGTTTTCCGATGGTTTTCCTTGCATAGTGTTCGGAGACAAGTTCGATTTCATAGGACTGTTTTTGCTGCCATTTCCCGGCCATGCCCAATGCCATGAGAAGAACAATTCCTTGCAGTGTTGCTCCACCAAGAACGAGTAGACTGACATCTTCTCGATAACCCGGAATTCCAGCAGCACCTCCTTCAATGGCCATCAAGGATTCAATGGTCCAATATTCGGGTGCTAACCATCGAACCAAAGCAAAGGATGTGAAGGAGAAAATGAATGTGAACACAAATGCAGAGAGGATGGATGTTCTCAACATTGGCCACCAAAACCGTCGCAGACGCTCCAAGGGGGATGTGCCAACAGGGAGCATTCGAAAAGCGTCTTCATAGCGAGGAGGCAATGTGGCGATCTTTGGTTCGACAAATCGTATCACAAGGGCAAGATTAAACCAAGCATGAGCAAGCAACAATGCGATGATATGACCCATGTTTTCGATGCCGAGGGATGCCGAAAGAGAACCGATGAATCCTGTTTCGTTTCGAAGATCGATGCCAATGGAAGCGAGTATCCCTCCTTGGTTGATGAGTGCCAGGAAGCCCATTGCTGCAACAACGGTTGGTGTTACGAATGGGAGGGTTAACGCTGCACGTATCAATCCAATGTGTTTCCATTCATACCGTCCAAGCCACCATGCAATCGGTAAACCGATTGCAAGTGTAAGCAATGCAGAGAGTGTTGCCTGTATGAAGGTAAATTGAACCGCCTCAAGAGCGAGTGGATGTTCGTCCAGTCGGAAGATGGCCTCGATTGGATTTGAACCCGTTACGAATACAAGTCGGTCAAGTGCAAGTACTACTGGGATGAGAATCAATCCGAGATACACTGCAACAGGGACGGAATGTCCAACGGCGGACCGCATGCTTCCAACTCAAAGGGATTTGGTCGCATCTCGCCAATCCTTGACCCATGTTTCCATTTCAGCATCGATACGTTCGGTTGAGATTTCAGCGGGGTTGGAAGGGACTGGGCTGTGATATCTGTACCCGTTTTCCTCGGGTAGGTCTTCACCTTCAAGCACAGAATACATGTAATTGTTTTCTGGCATGTTCTTGTTGATTTCATCACTCAGGAGAAATTCAATGAATGCATCAACTGCGTCTGCTGAGCCTCCGCCATTTACCTTCGCAGCATATTCAACTTGGTGGAACGATGCCCGATCGATATCGATGGCTTTGGAGATGGTGTAGTTCCCTCCATAGTTTGCTTCGACACCGGGTGAGTGGCAATAAGAAACAGTAAGCCATGCATCGCCGATGTATCCTGGCTCCCAAACGCCATATCCACCCGTGTAATGAACCTCGTAAGCTTCACTCCATCCTGTGGTGAAAATCGCATCGTTGTCTGCCATCGCCTTCCACCACTCCATCGCATCCATGGTCGATGACTGTTCGAAATAATCGATTGTAGCGGTCATAAATGCACGGCCGGGTGAAGATGTTGCCGGACTGGGGAAAGCAGTACGCCCTTTCCAAGCATCACCCGTCAACTCTTCCAATGTGGTTGGAAACGAGATGTTGTTGGCTTCCAATGCTTCGGTATCCGCATTCAAGCAGACATAGCCCTGGTCGAATGGAACAGCTAATTCACCGTTGTATGGTACAAGCGACTGAGGGTCGAGATCGGGCAATGTTGCTGAATGCGGGGCGAGCAAACAATTCTCTAACGCTGTTTGCAGATAGGTGTTGTCAAGTCCGAGGGCTAGATCTGCCTGTGGTGCTTCTTGTGTGAGTAAGAGGCTCTCAAGAATTCCTCCAGCATCATCGGTCGGTTTAATCTCTACCTCATACCCCGTTTGCTCTGTGAAATCGGCGAGGACCTCGTCAGTAATTGCGAAGATGTTGTAGGTGACGATGGTGAGTGTCCCGTCCTCTGGTCCATCTTGAATTACACATTCATCTGCGATTTTGTGTTGGCTTAGACACCCAGAAAGTGGAGCCAGAAGTACCAAGGCAACGAGGAAATTGAGTCGAATCAAAGCGTTCCCTCCAAGGTCTTGACGAGTGTGTGGCATCGATCGACAACTTCGAGGGGGCTTGCTCCTAAGACATAGAGGGACGGCTCCCAGCCAAAATCGCCAATGTCGAGGATGACATCAACTTCCGATTCTGAATGCTCAATGCCGTTTCGATCTGCGTCAGCAAGACTCCATCCTAGCTGATTGCATGCCTCTTGAACTGCATCAATATCGGTGCCTTCGTAGTCTCCAGGAGGCCGAATATTGATGATTGCACACTTGGCGCTATCAATCTTCTTTGCTTCAAGAAGCATTTCAGCAAGATGCTTTGATGAACCAAATTGGGGCTTTCCGTGTGTTCGTAATTCTCCATCTACTGATGTAATCTTTCCTGGAACTGCCGCAACCTCTGCTACGGTCGTTGCAGTTTGGAGACATGCGGCAATGTTCATGCCGACGTTTGGCAGGACAGACATAACCGTTCGAGCATCGAGGCGACCGATCGCCCATTCAAGTCGACGAATGAGTGCATGTTCGTTTTGATCAACTTCGAGATCAAGACCTGTCAATGTCTTGTCGAAACGTAGAACTTGATTGCCCGTAAATTGGAATTCGACAATGAATCGTTGGCGCAGAAGTTCTTCATTCTGCCCAACAGAGAGCAATCCGCCTGCAATCTCCTTCGACCATCCATCAATTGTAAGTTCGTCTGCTGAGCCAGGGAGCGTCGTTACAGGTTTCTGATACTGCCTTGAGATCGTACTTTGCGTCGTACCAAGCATTCCTGCGATGTTCATCTGTGACCATCCTTGCCCTCGTAGTTCTCTTGCAAGTTGCATGTGGAGCCGGGATAGCCACGCATCACCATTTTCGCCTAACATGATTCTCGGAAAACGATGCAGTTATTCAATCTATGTATCAAAAAATGCATTTTGCATAGAAAATATTCTCTTGAACGAATGGCGACGTTCAAAGACTGGTTTCTCCAGAGACGACCCATGGAGACCGATTTGTTCCTTGACGAGGTCCTCTCGCGAGTCAAGGAATTTTTGGCATCAAGTCAAACAGAAGACGAGATTCGACCTTCTGATAGCCACACGTCGTTGTCTCGGACATCCGATCTTCAATTGCCGTTGGAAGGGCGAGGTCTTGATGCGGCACTTGATGACATCGAACAAGTCTTACGTCATTCTGTTCGAACAACAGCTCCTGGTTTCATGAACCCGCTTTGGGGCGGCCTTTCCATCACTTCAATCGCAGGGGAGTTGGTTACTGCTGCGACAAATACAGCGATGTATACCTACGAGATTGCGCCAATTGCTACCTTGATCGAATCAACGATTCTCAAACGTATTGCAGAACTTGCTGAATTTGGTACAAGCCAGGGTACGCTAACGACTGGAGGGTCGAATGGAAATCTCTTGGGCATGCTATGTGCCCGACAAGCGAAGTTCCCAATGTCGAGTCATGCGGGTGTTGACGGTACAAAGATGGTGGCATTTGTCTCGGAAGAATCACATTATTCATTTAACATAGCATCCAATGTAATTGGCATAGGGCATTCAAATCTCATCAAGGTTCGTTGCAATGAGCATGGTCAAATGCGTCCTGATGCATTGGAAGAGGAAATTGAGTATGCAATTCAGGAAGGTCGAATTCCTTTCGCAGTTCTTGCCACAAGTGGAACGACAGTGAAAGGAAGCTTTGACCCGCTTCGAGAGATCGCAGGGGTTGCGCACAAGTACGATTTGTGGATGCACGTCGATGCTGCTTGGGGAGGATCCTGCCTCTTCTCATCGCAGTATCGTTCTCTCATGGATGGCATCGAACTTGCCGATAGTTTCTGTTGGGATGCTCACAAGATGATGGGGATTCCATTGATTTGCTCGGCGTTTATTGTCAAAGACGCTGAAATACTCCAAACCGTTTGTTCGAATGGAAATACTGCACATTACCTGTACATTGAGACTGGAGAAAACGTCGATTTAGGACGATATTCCCTTCAGTGCGGTCGAAGGAATGACGCACTCAAGTTGTGGTTAGCATGGCGTGAGATTGGTGATGCGGGTTGGGCATCAATGGTGGAGCGGTTTATGCAACTGGCGAATTATCTCGAAGACAGGGTCAAGAATCATCCATCCTTGGAACTTATGAGCGAACGAATGTGGACCAATGTTTGTTTCCGTTATGTAGGTGGCTCGTCAATGGATGAACGCAATCAAATCAATGCAGAACTGCGCCAACGCTTGATTCAGGATGGCCGATTTATGGTGAGTCGAAGTACCATCAATCAATCAATCGTTTTGCGATCCGTTGTTGCCAATCGTAGTATTACTGAGGCGTCGCTTGATGCATTCCTTGAGCGTGTAATTTCACTTGGAAAGGATATTGAACGAGGTTTACCTCAACAGTAGCACGGATGTGATTGAAATGAGCGAAGGAGCACTCGTAAGAACAGCATTGTACGATGAACATGTCAAACTCGATGGTAACATCGTCGACTTTCATGGATTTGAATTGCCGATTTGGTATTCCAACATCAAGGCGGAACATCTTGCGACCCGAGAATCTTCAGGTCTTTTTGACGTATCGCACATGGGTACCTTCCGCTTCTCTGGTGAGAATGTTCGACAATGGCTTGAAGGTATAGCCACACAGAAGGTAACATCGATTCCTGTTGGGCGATGTGCATACACACACTTCCTCGATCGTGATGGATTCATCATCGACGATATGATCTTCGCAGTTGTCTCAGAAACAGAAATACTCGGTGTCCCGAATGCTTCGATGATCGATGTGATGTGGGATTGGTTCCAAGGTTGTTCACCAGAAGCTTCGGGCGTATCAATCGAGAATTTATCGCCTGATACGTCGATTATTGCGCTCCAAGGTCCGAAGAGCAAAGAGCACCTGGATGCTGCTTTTGGCGAAGGTCATCATGTTGGTCGATTCAAGTGGGGTCGACTTTCAAATAATCAACTCAACGTTGAAGGATGGATTCAAGGGACAGGGTATACAGGTGAAACAGGATACGAAATATTCCTTCCAAACGAGCAAATTGCTCTTGCATGGCGAGCGCTGATCGAAGCAGGTGCAACACCGGTTGGCTTGGGTGCTCGTGATACACTTCGTCTTGAGAAGGGTTACCTCCTATCCGGCGTTGATTTCCTTTGGCCTGGTATTGATGATGGTTCGCATTCCTTCCTCGCTCGAGATTCTTGGGAGACCAATGTTCCGTTCGGTCTCGATACAGAACACGACTTTATCGGACGAGATCGCGTTCTCTCACATGCTGATTCAGATGAACGTTGGTGGGGCATCAAGTATCTCGAACGGGGTCCTTTGCCGCGACCTGGCAAGGATGTTCTTGCACTCGATGGAACGAAGATTGGTCAATTGACATCCGGAGCACCATCACCATCACTTGGTAATACTGGTGTTGGAATCGGTTACATTGCGAATGTGAACGAAGGTGATGAGGTCCTTATTGCAGCCAGTCCGCGTTCATCGGTTCGTGCTGTTATTATTCGCCCGCCTTTTGTATAGACGCCCATCGTTTCTTGATGGTTCAATGACGAACATTATGAGCGCTACGCGATTGGTTGCTATTGTCTGCGGAGGCGAGTCCTATGGTCGACCAACTACCAAACCTCGGAAGAGAAGAAGAAATGCTGAAAGAAATGGGTGTTGAATCCATCGATGCACTGTTTGCGGATGTCCCTGAATCCGTTCGTATGGTGGGTGACCTGCCTCTACCAGATGCACAAAGCGAAGAAGAATTGCTTGCTGATGCGAAGCGTTTGCTCGGTGCCAACGTTGCACTTGGAGATCAGCCATCGTTTCTTGGAGCGGGTTTGTATCGAAACTTCGTTCCTTCAAGTGTTTTCCAACTTGTTACTCGAGGTGAGTTCCTCACATCTTACACCCCGTATCAGCCCGAAGTTTCCCAAGGGATGTTGCAAGCAATGTGGGAGTTTCAATCCCTCATTTCAGAATTGATTGCAATGCCAATTACCAATCTTTCATTGTACGATGGCTCGACCGCAGCCGCAGAAGCATTGACGTGTGCTGTTCGAGTTCACAACCGTAAGGCTGAGCAAAAAGATACGGTCTACATTTCCGAATTGACGCCTCCAGATCGCGTCTCTGTCATCCAAAATTATTGTCAAGGTGCAGGAATTGAAATCAAATTACTGCGTCATGATGCCAATGGATGCATCAATCTTGCAGATGTTGAACGAGCCCGAGGTTCGTGTGCAGTGTATGTCGAACAACCGAATCCAATTGGTATCATCGATGGAGGTTACCCTTCCTTGAAAGAGATCATCGGCGAGAATACGGCCCTCATTGTTGGCGTGCAACCCGTTTCACTCGGTCTTCTCGAAGCGCCGGGCCAGTATGGAGCCGATATCGTGGTCGGTGAAGGACAGCCGTTAGGTAGCCCGATTACAGGTGGCGGTCCTATTTACGGTATCTTTGGTTGCACCAAACCCTACCTTCGCTTAATGCCGGGCCGAATTGTCGGTCGAAGCATCGACGTTGATGGGAAAGAAGCCTATTGTCTCACACTCTCAACTCGTGAACAACACATTCGCCGCCATCGAGCCACATCGAACATTTGTACAAATGAAACGTTGATTGCCCTCATGGGGGCTATGCACATGTCCTTGCTCGGGCCTGAGGGATTGCAACACCTTGCTGTACGAAACATGGCTGCATCGACGCAATTGAAACGCCAGTTGTCCAACATAGAATCCGTTCATCTCCCTTATGCTGACCAATCTCATTTCAACGAATTTGTTGTCGAATTGCCTGCAACAACGTCTGAGTGTTTGGCCTATCTCGAAGGTGAGGGCATCATCGGTGGATTCGACGTGTCGCAGTGGTATCCTGAGAAAACGAATCAAATGCTCCTCTCTGTCACCGATCAAACAAGTCAACACGACATTGATCGATTGATTCAATCACTTTCGAACTGGACAAAGGAGGTGAACGCATGAGTCGTTTGTTTGACCACAATGGTGCAAAAGGAAAGGGCTATTCCCAACCTGCACCACTTCTTCCTGCTTCTGATCTTGATTTGCCTTCAAACATGGTAAGAAAGCAACTCCCTCGCTGGCCGCGCCTTTCTGAACCAGAGATGGTCCGACATTACACATGGTTATCAAAGCGAAACTTCGGAATTGATACTGGCTTCTATCCACTCGGGTCGTGTACGATGAAGCACAATCCTCGCGTCAATGAAGTCGTCGCACAACTTCCTGGAATTGCCGATATTCATCCACACCAGCCTGAGCATCAACTGCAAGGTTTGCTCTCAATTTTTTATGAGATGCAAGACATGTTGGCTATCTGTGCTGGAATGGATGCGGTCACCTTGCAACCAGTCGCTGGTGCTCAAGGTGAATTCACAGCCGTACGTTGTTTCCAAGAATATTTCCGACATCGTGGTGAACATCACCGAACCAAAGTGATTGTTCCAGATTCCGCTCACGGAACAAACCCTGCGAGTGCAGCCATGGCTGGCTTTGAAATCATTGAAATTCCAAGTCAAGAAGATGGTCGCATCGATCTCTCAGCACTACGGGCAGTCGTAGGTGATGACACCGCTGCAATGATGATTACCAATCCAAACACGCTCGGTCTCTTTGAGCAAGACATCGCCGAAGCATCTGAAATCGTCCACAATGTTGGAGGTTTGATGTATTATGACGGGGCGAACTTCAACGCCATTCTTGGACGAACAAGCCCTGGATTGATGGGCTTTGATGCTGTCCATTACAACCTTCACAAGACGTTTAGTCAACCGCACGGAGGCGGAGGTCCAGGATCTGGTCCAATCGGTGTTAAGGAACATCTCGCACCTTTCTTGCCCTCGCCGATTGTTGCACGTCGTACTCCATCTGCGTCCGAAAAGAAGCAGGCTGTTGACGAGTACTGGTACACATGGTCTGTGCCTGAGCACACGATTGGAAAGGTTCAGCAATGGCATGGAAATGCAGGGGCTGTTCTACGATGTTGGGCTTACTACCGCCGCTACGGTAAGGAACTTCGAACTATGTCGGAGCATGCTGTTCTCAATGCGAATTACTTGCGCCATGCGATTCATCGTGAAGCGAAAGCTGCTGGTGTCGATCATCTCTTCGTTGATGGTGCTGATACTGTTGTTGCGAAACATGAGTTCACGTTGTCGTTAGGCCCGGCCAAGGAATCGCTTGGCATCTCAGCAATGGATGTCGCGAAAGGATTGCTCGATATGGGCTACATGGCTCCAACGGTCTACTTTCCATTGGTCGTTCCCGAATGTATGATGATCGAGCCAACCGAAACGGAGTCAAAAGAAACCCTCGATACCTTCGCCGAGGATTTCTGTAAAGTGCTACAACTCGATGCAGAAACCCTCCATAACGCTCCGATCACAACGCCTGTCCGAAGAGTCGATGAGGTCTATGCTGCACGTAATTTGTGCTTGCGTCATCCATTTGATGATGAATGAGAACGAAGTGTACTCGGTTCTTGCGTGTACTGCAGCAATTCCCATGTGAGTTGTGATGAGTAGACGATGAGTGCCATTCCGAGCAAGACCAGTTCGATAACGAGCATCCACCATGAGGCAACAAAAGCGGTCGCTACAAGCATCGATGAGAGCATAAGCAAACCGATGATGGTGATGCTTGGGCGAAATCGGACCAACAACTCATCGCCAATTTCATTGTAGGTGAGAATCACAAATTGAAACAGTCCTCGATAGACCTGAATCTCTTGTCCTCTGTGAACAAGATGCAAGTCATGATGCTGATCTAAACGGGCAATAAATGCCTCAGAATCGCATCGATAGACCTGTTCCATTAAACGACGAATATTCATTCTTGATATAATTTCATCGCCGATATCCAACAGACACAAGAACTCGAATCGTTTGGTCTCGACATGGTTGGGCTGTTCGTTGAAAACTGGTATCCTTCCGAAAAAAAGGCGGTCATGAACATCCCTCTCTTCACATTGGCGGCCTCGCTCTTAACAATGGCTTTTCCAATACTGATGCTCGTCTCTGGAAAATACACCTCCTTTGTTCCATGGTTGACGCTTCTTTCTGCAGTTCTTATCGGTGTAGCATTGCTATCGACGTTCTCCCAACGCCGTGTGTTGATTCTCCATCGAGGTGTTCATGTCGGCGTTGTTTATTTTGCACTCGCCATCTTGTTTGCCTTCATGGATCAATATTCTGCATACATTGGGTTGCTGTTTTGTGTTCTCCTTTTCATCGTCACGTTCCGAGTTGCCAACAAAACCTCAGCAGGTTACGGTGTACAGTTTCGCCGAGAGTGGGGTGCACAGCGTTTGCTCAAATTGCATTCAAAGCGCCTTGGCCATTGGAACATTCTCAATGCAAAAGCAAGCAATGGCCTCATGGCTGTTTCAAGAACAAAACAGCAACTTGCAGTACTGTATTGCACCTTTGATGATGAAGGTTGTTGGCTTCACCTCGATGTCTTCTCAGAGCAAATTTTTGACCTTGATGGGTTTTTGATTGAAGATGCTTAAGGGGTCATCTAAAAGAACTACCCGCGATGCGGAATAGTCATGGATGTATCTATCTTACTTGGCTCGAAGTCTGACATGCCGATTGCAGAAAAGTGCACGAAGGTGCTTGACAAATTTGGCGTAAACTATCAATTGCGTGTTGCTTCAGCACATCGCTCCCCAAAATTTGTCGAAGACATCATTCACAAGGCCGAGGAAGATGGATGCAAAGTCTTCATCGCAATGGCAGGCCTTGCAGCCGCACTACCTGGTGCTGTCGCAGCTCTAACCACGAAGCCAGTCATTGGCGTTCCATGTGGTGGCCGTGTTCCTTACGATTCTCTTCTTTCAATCGTTCAACTTCCTCCGGGTGTTCCAGCAGCAACCGTTGGTGTTGACCGAGGTGACAACGCAGGTCACCTTGCAGTCCAAATGCTTGCACTTGTCAACGATGAGATGGCACAACGCCTCGTTCAAGACAAACTCGACCAGGTTGAGCGCGTACTCCAAATGGATCGAGAAGTCAACGGCAGGGCTTGAGATGTTTGATGCGCCTGAATTCATCGAGGAATCGATTCAGCAACTGAAGTCTACCATTGACGACGTTGCAATCATTGCGTGTTCAGGCGGTGTAGATTCAACTGTAGCGGCAGTTATTGCCAACAAGGCTGTTGGCAATCTCTTGCATTGTGTCTATGTTGATACTGGATTCATGCGTAAGAATGAGACCGAAGAGATCGAGGCAATGCTCGCTGAGCAAGGTATCAATCTGATCACTGTAAAAGCAGCAGATCGCTACTTCGAGGCACTTCAAGGCGTCACTGAACCTGAGCAAAAGCGCAAGGTCATCGGCGAATTATTCATCCGCATCTTTGAAGATGAACAAAAGAAATGTGGTGCAAAGTATCTCGTTCAAGGAACCATTGCTCCCGATTGGATTGAATCGGGTGGCGGTGTTCGTGATACCATCAAATCGCATCACAATGTAGGTGGATTACCTGAAGATATGACGCTCGAAGTGGTCGAGCCACTGCGTGAGTTGTACAAGGATGAAGTTCGAGAACTTGCTCGAGAACTCGACATCATCGTCGCAGAACGACAGCCATTCCCAGGACCTGGCTTAGCGGTTCGAACACTTGGTGAATTAACGCCAGAACGTGTTGAAGTTGTTCGTGAAGCCTGTGCAATCGTCGAAGAAGAATTTGAAGCGGGCGCAGCAACAGGCGAAATGGAATTGCCCTGGCAGTATTTTGCAGCACTCTTGCCCGTTCGCTCAGTCGGCGTCCATGGTGATGTTCGAGCTTATGGAGAAACGATTGTGGTCCGTGCGGTACGAAGTATGGATGGAATGTCGGCAAGATATTCTGAGATTCCGCATCACATTTTACAGAAGATCAGTACACGAATCACCAACACGGTCAAAGGTGCTGTGAATCGAGTCGTCTACGATATTACGCACAAACCACCAGGTACAATCGAGTGGGAATAAGGCGTTAATCATCGTCTTGCTCTTTTTGCATTTCTTTGATCAGTTTGATTTTTTGATTGCGTTTGAAAAACGTGTACCAATGCCAGAAGCGGGCTGCAACAGCAAGCGGAAGAAAGAAACAG
>PBET01000005.1 GCA_002719815.1 Methanobacteriota archaeon
CGTAGCATCGTCTGGGACCGAATGATCGTCGCTGATGTAACACTCATCACCTCACATCGCGAATCTGGACCATTGGTTGCAAGAGAATCCATTCTGTGTGGAACACCTGTCGTTTCGACCAATGTCGGTGATGTAGCAACCTATCTTCCAAGCGAATTCGTTCTTGATGATCCAACACCAGAAGCGTTGGCTGATGCGTGTGAAGCAGCCTTGGAAACCGATTGGAGTTCGTCACCAATCATTCTGCCTCATCGGGTTTCAGCAGAGAAGGTGTCGCAACAGTGGTCTTCATTGCTTCAAGGCCTTGAGGAAGAAGAATGAACAAACCAAGGCCTGTCAACGCCCAATAGGATTGTTGTGAAAGTGCAACACAAGTCACAACAACAAGCAGAAGTGTTGCACACCATTGGATGCCTCGTTGCATAAACGCTGAGAATCTCCGACTGAGTACAATGCCACCCATCAGCATCACGAATGAAGAAGCGACAGATGCATAGGCAGCCATTTCAATCGCCAAACCAGCACTTGTTTCTGCTCCTCGCCCAATCAAGAACAACCCGAAAACAGTCGAAGAGAGAACCACGGTGAAAATCAACAGCGTGAACAACCATGGTCGCTCTCCAGCTTGTAGCGCCGTATAGGAAGGAACTGATAGCACGGTCATGGCCCAACCAATCAGTAGAAGCATGAACACATCTCGAGCGGATGCGCCCAAGGTTCCATCAAAATATTCTGCAGGAAATCCAACAGGCAAGAGGATCCAAACGATGGTTGCTCCTGCAACAAGACCAACAGGAACAAGACCGAAACAAATCCGTTCAACACGATCAAGATGTTGGTTGAAGCGTAGTGCGTCGTTTCGAGATGCTCCCAGTACTGGAAGCAATGCGGACCTCATCGCTTGAGGAACAAGCAATCCTGCCAACCAGGCAAGTTGCGCAACATGGAATAATGCAACCTCATCATACCCCAGTTCATTGGCTAGAATAAATTTCTCAATTCGAATAACATACGGCAAAACGCCGAGTGTGATCGCAAACGGAAGCGCTGCAAGCAAGATGCTTTTGTTGTTCACCCAAACACTTCCGAGTACCGATGATTCAATACGTTCATCACTACTTCCACAGATTCGATACGCTCCAATCAAGGCCAGAAGAAGGCCAACGATCGCGCCAAGAAGGAAGACCGTTGCATAAGCGACAACATCGGTTGAAGCAAGAGAGAACAGTAGAGCATAGCCAATCGTTGTCACAATGCGTTCGAACACTTTTGTCAACGATTCAAAGCGTGCATCACCAGCAGCACGTAATGCTGTTCGTGGAGCATACGAAGCAATATGCACCAATGCAACACCTGCTCCAAGCAACATCAGTGTATCGTGTGAACTCTGGGTGAGAACAATCCATACTGCAATCGGTGCAAAAAGAAGCATTGCAAGACCTTGCAAACGATAGATCCGAACCATTCCCGACCAAATCGCCGATGGATTTCTTGGACCATCTCGAGCAAGAAGTGTTGGTAATCCCAAGTCAAGAAGAAGAAACAATGTCGCAAACAGATCGATTGCAATTACGAACAAACCGTACGATTCTGAGAGCAATGCACGAGCAAGAATCAGTTGCCCAACAAAGGCGAGCAAGACGGCGACAACATCTGCAGAAGCCAACCAAACACTGTCACGACCGAAGGAGGGTCGCCGAGATTGGTCGCTCATGGATTCCTCGAATCCGTGAGGATGCATGAACACATGGGTAAAATGCAATGGGAGAGGAAGTTCTGCTGGAACAATGTGATTCTCTGAACAAGGGATTTGGGCTTGGCATTACCGATTCAATCCCAGATGAGATCGCTTTCTGTGAATTCATCGATGAGAACCTGATCAGAACCTGTGTTTTGAACAATTCGAACATACAAATCACAACCTGAACTGCAATCGGTATCCCAGGCTTCTGCTCGTCCAAACGAAATTGAATTTCCTGGGCGAACCTTGTCACTTCCCATTTGAGGTATATAGGAGCAGACTCCATCATATCCATCGTAAAAGCATTCAATTTCTGAACCTTCGTTGACGGATATGAAAAATTGCAATTCGGAGATGCGGAGTTCTTCCCATTTGCTGGTTTCAAGTGTTAGATCGAAAAACGAATCATCTTTTTGAAACGAAAAACTGTATTCGTCCTTGAATTCATTATCGCACCAACTCGGGACATCAACTGAACTAACCATCGAATACCAAGTATCATGAGCATCCTCGTTCCAGTTATCTCCAGTAAAATCAAATCGGCCTTTGTTGACCATTGCAACACAGGATTCACCAGAGTTCTCCGTCAAGTCGTATTCATACACATCTCCGTCACCGTAATCTTCAGTGAGGACGCCTTCAGCAATGGCCAAGAACATTACACTGCCATCAATTTTCATCTTCATGACTGCATTTGATTTTTCATCATAGGGAAATTCTCCAGAGGTGACTGTACGTTCGTATGTCGTGGTAACCTCGTCACCTGATTTTGTCCATGAGGATTCGAATGGCCAATACAAATAGGGATCTTCCTGCGACCACGAATAGGAAACAACCGTTCCATTGCTATCGAAACTCATGACTTGCCCGCTGTTGTCAACCCACTGCCCAACGAAGTCGGCATCCCCCTCGCCGAAAACACCGAATGCATACATAATTCCAACTGCCCCTGCGATGACAAGTATACTTGCTAAAGCAATTGAGATTACTTTCTTTTTCGGAAAATCGCTTTGTTCAACCGCTTGGGGTACAGGAAGTCCCCCTCCAAGAGAAGGTGGTGGCAAATCAGCTTGAGGNACGAAAGGCATTCCAGGAAGTGGGGAAGGAAGAGGCGTTGGAGTAGGGATTGCAGGTGGGATTTGGATCGGATTCGGATCAGGTATAGATGGTTCGAAATCAGGATAGTATTGAATTGTGTACTGCTTGGCTTGTTCAGCAGAATAACCNTGACTGATAAGCGATTGATAATACGCACTGGCTTCCATACAACTCACTACTTGAGTCCATATTTAGTATGAACTCAATACCAGAGACCGGTTCAAAGAAGAGGACGCATGAGTTAATCTGTCCTCAAGCGTACTTATCCCAAGTTGTTCCGTTCCACCACATGGTGCTACCATCGGACATACGTCGCCATGTGTAACCACTGTCGTCGGTCCATTGTTGCAAAACTTCAGGCAATTGAACAGCGACTTCTGATGCTTGCGTTTGCGTAACAGCTTGTGCAGGTTGNGCTTCAGCCACCGGTTGGACAGGTTGCACCTGAGCAACAGGTTGAGCAACTTGTGCTTGAACAGGTTGAACTGGTTCAACTTGNACCGGTTGGAACGTTGAGGATTGTTGNGGCGCATATTGCGACACATAGGTTTGCTGTGTAGCCTGTTGCGCCTGATAGGTATACGTCGGGTCAGTTTGTGTTGCTGATGCAAGACCGTCCTGAGCGTATTCTTTGCTTTCCGTTCCAGTCGATGATCGTCGACTTCGTACGAACTGAAGACCTCCGATAGCACCGATTAGAGCAACGACACCAACAACGCTCAAGATGATTACAAGGTTGTCATCATCTTCATCGGATTCGACACCATCGCCAGTTGCCTCTGGCGCGCCTTCGGGNTGTGGAATGATGACCTTGTCAATCACGTGGATTACGCCATTGGATGTGAGAACATCCGCTGTGGTTATGTTCGCTCCATCAATGCCAGTCACAAGCGAAAGCGTTGCATTCTTNCCATTGGCCATTGGCAATGTCATTCCCTCGGTAATGTCCGAGGAAAGAAGNGTTCCTTCATACACGTGATAGAGGAGCAAGTCGGTCAGTTGTGTCTTTCCTTCCGGTGAATCGAGGACTGCGAGATCGATTCCTGCATCAGCAAAGGCTTGATCGGTTGGCGCAAAGATGGTGAATGGACCATCGCCTTGCAGGGTTTCAACCAACTCTGCTTGAATCAATGCTGCGACGAGGTTTGTATGAACACCGGTACAACTCGCTGTTTGCGTCGCATCTTTTGGTGTATCCGTAGGCAGAATTACTGAATCGACGACATGGATGACTCCGTTGCTTGTTGCCACATCTGGAAGTGTGANGGTCGCACCGTTCACCATCACGGTATCGCCGACTGTGAAGGCAAGTTTCTTGTTGTTGACTGTGGTTGCTTCCATGCAATTGCTGAGGTCTGTGGAGAGAACTTCACCAGATACAACGTGATTGAGCAAGATGTCGCTCAACTGCGCTTGACCTTCAGGTGTGTCGAGCGAAGCGAGATCGATTCCTGCATCAGCAAAGGCTTGATCGGTCGGCGCGAACACCGTGAATGGCCCCTCGCCCTGTAGTGTTTCAAGCAACGCCGCTTGAACGACGGCAGAAACGAGCGAGTTGTGGATGCCTGTACACTGTGCAGTTCGTGGAATATCGTTCGGTGTGTCGGTTGGTGTCAAGACCTTGTCGATTACGTGAATGACACCGTTGCTGGTGGCAACATCTGCCATCGTGACGGTCGCACCATTGACGGTGACTGCATCGCCAACGCCAAACGAAAGTGTGTCGCCATTAACGGCGGTTGCCGTTCCACATTCTTCAACGGCAGAAGAGGGGACTTCACTTCCAACAACGTGGTACAGCAAAATGTCTGCGAGTGCAGCTTTGCCTTCTTCGTTGTCAAGTGTAGCAAGGTCGATGCCTGCATCTGCAAAGGCCTGATCGGTTGGGGCGAAGACAGTGAATGGGCCCTCGCCTTGGAGCGTTTCAAGCAACTCTGCCTGAACGACGGCAGCGACAAGTGAATCATGGATTCCTGTGCACTGAGCCGTTCGTGGGATGTCGTTTGGTGTTGCTGTTGGGAGCAAGACCTTGTCGATGACATGGATGATTCCGTTGCTGGTTGGGACATCGGTGGCCGTAACCGTAGCACCATTGACCATGACAGAATCTCCAACAGTGAACGAGAGTGGGTTACCATTGATGGTGGTCGCAGACAGACAGTCGGTTACGTTCGCAGCAGGAACTTCTCCATCAAGAACATGGTACAGGAGAATGTCTGCAAGTTGGGCCTTGCCCTCTGGGTTGTCAAGACTTGCGAGATCGATGTTTGCATCGATGAACGCCTGGTCGGTTGGTGCGAAGACCGTGAACGGACCATCTCCTTGCAGCGTCTCGAGGAGTTCTGCTTGAATCACGCTAGAAACCAAAGAATTGTGTTGTCCTGTGCATTGTGCAGTCCTTGGAATGTCGTTTGGCGTATCCGTAGGCGTGAGAACCTTGTCGATGACATGGATGACACCATTGCTTGTGACAACATCAGGTAGGATGACGTTCGCACCGTTGACCATGACACCACCATTGACAGTGAATGACAGCGGTTGTTCGTTGACGGCATCTGCACTCATGCACTCGGTTACAGCGGATGATGGAACATTTCCTGCGACGACGTGATACAGAAGAATATCGGACAAGATGGCCTTTCCTTCTGGTGTGTCAAGTGAAGCCAGATCAATGCCTGCGTCAGTAAACGCTTGATCGGTTGGAGCGAAGACTGTGAACGGTCCTGGCCCTTGCAGCGTCTCAAGCAATCCTGCTTGAATCACTGCTGAAACAAGCGAATCGTGAATGTCTGTGCATTGAGCAGTTCGAGGAATGTCGTTGAATGCATCTGACGGTGTAAGCACTTTGTCAATCACATGAATGATTCCATTGCTGGTCGTGACATCCGCCATAGTAACATTCGCATCATTGACCATGACACCACCATTGACGGTGAAGGCAAGTGGTTGGCCATTGACCGCATCAGCCGACATGCACTCACTAACGTTCGCAGCTGGAACTTCGCCAGCAACGACGTGATATGAGAGAATATCAGAAAGGGTGGCCTTTCCTTCAGGCGTATTGAGTGCTGCAAGATCAATACCTGCATCGATGAAGGCTTGGTCGGTTGGTGCAAACACTGTGAACGGCCCAGGACCTTGCAGTGTTGAGAGAAGTTCGGCTTGGATCACACCAGCAACGAGCGAATCGTGAATACCAGTACACTGTGCAGTCCTCGGAATATCACGAGGTGAATCAGTCGGCATCAGAACCTTGTCAATGACGTGAATCAATCCATTGCTTGCGATGACATCGGTGAGCGTGATGTTGGCATCGTTGACCATGACTGCATCACCAACGGTAAAGGACAGTTGTTGGCCATTTGCAGCACCAGCGAGCATACAATCCGAGACGTTCTTTGCTGGAACTTCTGCTGAAACAACGTGATAGAGCAGAATGTCCGAAAGTGTAGCCTTTCCTTCAGGCGTGTCGAGTGATGCCAAATCAATACCTGCATCGATGAATGCTTGATCGGTTGGAGCAAAGACCGTGAACGGACCCGGTCCTTGAAGTGTTGACAAAAGTTCTGCCTGAATGACTGCAGCAACAAGCGAAGTGTGAATACCTGTTGTTTGTGCTGTTGTTGGGATGTCGGCAGGAGGCATCAGAACCTTGTCGATAACATGGATGATTCCATTGGATGCGAGCACGTCAGGCATGGTGACTTGAGCTGCTCCGATTGAAACAGCACCGTTGCTTACGGTGAATTTGATCTTGTCTCCATTTACGGTCGTTGCCATCATTCCATCTTTGACATCGGCTGCTGGGACTGAGCCAGCAACAACGTGATGGAGAAGTATTTGCGTAAGCGTTGCGTTCTCTTCTGGTGTGTCGAAATCGTTCAAATCAATTCCCGCATCAGTGAATGCTTGGTCGGTTGGTGCAAAGACGGTGAATGGCCCCGGGCCGCCAAGTGTCCCCACGAGGTTTGCATGTGATAATGCAGCAACGAGCGAATTGTGAATGCCCGTTCCAGCGGCATTTGTTGGGATGTCTTGAGATTGGTCAGCATTGACACTGAGTGGCAATGTAGAGGCGATTAACAGTGTTAGCACGAGATATACGGCGGTCTTTTGCATAGGAGGGATTTGAATTTGTCAAGGTTATAACTGAATGTTTATTTTCTAAAATAATAACATCTTTTTGAAATCGAAGCCAAGAATGATAACCCTACTTCACGGGTTTTCAACCATGAACGACCTCTACGCAATTGTTCCAGCCAGTGCCATCATCCTCATCATTGCCATCCGAAAAATCCTCGCGCCTGTGAAGTTTAACGAGGAAATTTTTGGTGAAATTCATCCAGATGAAGTCAACAATGCAGCATCCATGCGTATGATGATCGGTGCTGGATTTGGTGGAATCGGCTTGATGGGGTTGATGCTTGGATTCATGCTTGAAGCAGGTGAAGCAACAACGTCGCTCCTCTACGCTCTTGCAGCCGCCTATGGATTCATGTTGGCTACACTTCTCTTTGCAAACCAAAAGGGACATCTGCATGAGATTCCTAAACCACCATTGGTCATTTTCCCGGTCATGTTGGCCCTATGCATCGCTGGTGCAATACTCTAAACAAACAACGTGATTTGATTTTTGAAGGAAGTCCCTGAGGCACATGTTCAAAGAAGAGGATGCGTTGGTCTGTTCATGGTCAGTACGGAATGGCTCGAAGCAGAGGTGCTCAAAGCAGTACCTGATGCAACCGTGGAAGTCATCGATTTGCACCGAAGTGGTGACCATTTTCACGTTCGAATCACAAGTCCATCATTCGAAGGCATGCGCCCACTTCAACGGCAAAAGCAAGTCTTGAATCATATGAAACAATACATTCCACACCCAGTGCATGCCATCGATTTGAAGTGCATGACACCTGAGCAAGCAGCCGTAACTGGCGACACTGCCTTTGATCCACATGCTGGTGGGCAAGGCATTCACATTCGACGAATTAACCGTCAAAAAGAGGAATGAACATGGATTGGACACCTGAAGAATTGCAAGCTATCGTTGATGAACACGCCTTGGTGTTGTTCATGAAAGGAACACCAGAGCAAGCACAATGTGGCTTCTCAAACCGTGCTGCTCAAGTTTTGCAAGCACTTGGAGAGCCTTTCGCAGCCGTCAACATCCTCACCGACCCACGAGCCATTCCAAGCGTGTGCACCTGGTCGGACTTCCCAACCATGCCTCAAGTCTTCGTTCATGGAGAATTGATTGGCGGATCGGACATCGCTCTTGAAATGTTGAACGATGGTTCACTTCGAGAGATGTTTGATGCTGGGCGACAAGCCTAATCAGAATCTGAAGTAGATGAAATCAATCGTTTCAGCCGGCCGTAGATAGAACGCCAGTGTCAGCATCAAGCCACAGATTGCTCCCCAAACGAGCGGATGTCGACGAGCAAGCCACATCTTCCCTCCATTCAATTTACCACTCAATCCATGAAGGAAAACAAATCCAATTACCAAGAAGAAGGTTAACACCTTGATTTCTGGTAAAGTGTCATACATCTCTTGCAAATCAAAATGCCCCCCGATACCAAGGAATGTCTTCATCGAAGGAATGAGGATTGAAACGTCTTCAACTCGGAAAATCAACCATGTAAAGAAGACGAGATACTGTGTTATGAACCACGAGACAAGGATGCCAAACCTGCCTGTAGAATTAAAGAATGATTTAACAAACCCAATCTTACTTCCAAATCTATGAAGAATCAGTAAGATGCCGTGAACAAGTCCCCACAAAACGAAATTCCATGAAGCTCCATGCCATAAACCTCCCAATAACATCGTCATCATTAATGCAAAAATCATCCGTCTCTGCCCATTTCTTGAGCCTCCGAGAGGGATGTAGAGGTAATCTCGCAACCATGTTGAAAGAGAAATATGCCACCTGCGCCAGAAATCCTGAGGCGTAGTTGCAGCATAAGGCGTCTTGAAATTCTCAGGAAGGCGTACACCAATAAGATGTGCAGACCCAATCGCAATATCGGTATACGCGGAAAAATCACAGTAAATCTGTATTCCAAAACAGAGAGTGGCCCACCATATAAGTCCAATATTCGCAAGGTGATCACCTTCTACGAGGATGGCATTTGCATGAACCGCAACGTTGTCTGCAATGACGAGTTTCTTTGCGATTCCATAAATGATGAGCGTTAGGCCAAGCCGGAATCTGTAAGGGTTGGTTTGGACGGGTTGTTCAATCTCTTTTTGGAAATGATCTGCGCGAACGATGGGGCCGGCAACCAATTGTGGGAAGAAGGCTGCATAGCATGCAAAATCGAGAAATGAATCGTAAGGAGATTGCTTTTTTCTGTAAATATCAATGGTATACGACATGGTTTGGAATGTGTANAATGANATCCCAACNGGNAGCGCCAATCCAAANGTATCGAGCGATGCCTCACTTCCAAATTTAAGAGATGNAAAATTCAGGCTTTCGATGATGAAATCGAGATATTTGAAAATNCCAAGCAATGTCAAATTGACAATTAAACTAGCTTGCAACCANCGNTTTCTNTACGATNGGTTTTCCGATTCATGCATCTTTTTCCCAGCAGTCCAATCAACACACGTTGAAATGAAGAGGAGAAGAATATGCCATCCTGACGCCAACCAAAAGAAGAGGTAACTCATAACGAGAAGGATCAAGATCTGAATTCTTCTCTTCCTTGAAGCAATCCCAATTGTCAAGAAAACAACCGCAGGAAGGAAATAGAGATAATACTCAGGAGTTACGAAATCCATGAATATCCCTCATCATACGTAATACGAATTTAAATCCGCTGCGATTCGTTGACAGTAATATTCTCTGCCCACATCTCCAAGGTGATTGCGATCTCTGAACATACCAGAATCCCATGTCTCCCAGAACCAATTGATTGGAATTGCTCCGTAGGTTTCTTCGAAGTACGAAAGCGTGTGATTATGGCCGTCAATTTGCCCTTGTTCAAGATAGTCGTAAACTTGAGGATGATGCGGTGGAGCAACCATGAACACATCGATTCCTGCATTGGTAAGTTGTTCAATGGCATACTCAAGAGCGAAGTGATTCAGCGTGCCATTGCTTTCGGGATTGTACACTCCATACTTCACACGCTTTGGCATGTTTTCTTCAAACCAAGCATCAACCTCTGATTGATTTTTTAATTCGAAATTGGGTGCGAGGAACCTTGGCGTTTGAAGATACTCAAGCCAGCCTTCGTCTCCTACCCCTGGTATTTTCCTGTCAACATAATTCAATTCAAGGAGATCATGGCTCTGTTGCAACAACACTCGATCCAGAGCAAGTTGAGAATATGAAGATGTGAGATTCATTCGCTCAACAGATGTTGTTGCAACATACATGCGATCGCGTTCGCGTAACAAGTGCTCCCATTCCAAACTCGTGTTGTAAGGCATTGTAATGCTCAAAATTGTGAGACGGAATTGGATATATTCATCAAGACTCTCTGATTCATAAAAATTCCAAAGTGAATTCGGACCCAAATCGAGTAAGACTGCTCTTGGATGTGCTTCGACCAGTTTCGGAATTTGAATCATTTCTGTATACGGATTTGCACCAGATATTGCAAGATTATACACATTATGATTTGGAATATCGAGTTGTTCTGTAATACAGCGACCATCCGTGGCATACTGCAAGATGGAGGATCCGATGGTGATAATCGCTTCAGATTCTTCAGCCTCAATGGTTTCCAATGCAGGGAACGTTACAGCATATCTTCCGCTCTTGATAGCATTACTTTCAATCAGGCTGTTGTTGACAACCTGTGGAAATACAGACGTAGATAGGAATAGGAATACAATACACAATACGAAAACTGAGCCAAAGAAATCACTAATTTTGACTCCATCTGTTCGGTCTGTTTGCATTATTTGCTTCACCTTGAAATTAGTTTCCATTAGCGGGACGACCAACGGCATATGTTTTCCAACCCATTGATTGGAGGACCTCTAAATCCAGAACTCTGCGACCATCATAAACGATCGGAGTACGCATGTTGTCCAATAATCCCATCCAATCAATTTCAAGACACGCTTTGTGGGCGGTAACGAGAATAACCATGTCATAGCCTGCCGCCTCTGAAAAATCATCAACTGGAATGACACCTTCTGGATACATTGCAGAATCGATATGAGGATCCCAAGCACCAACACTGATGTTCTTTCCAATCAATGTTGCAGCCAAAGGTTCAGCGGGTGTTTCTCTCGGATCACCAACTTCTGCTTTGTAGGACCAACCAAGAAGCAACACCTTTGCTTCTCCAGCAGGAACACCTGCATTCCACATCAAATCGGTAACAACGCCTGCAACGTGACTCGGCATAGAGCGGTTAACCGCTCGAGCCGCCGTAATCAGGCCAGCAGGGACGCCTACATCTGCAGCACGCTGAATCATGTAATATGGATCAACGGGGATACAGTGACCGCCAACACCAACTCCTGGTGTATAACGATGGAAATTCCACTTGGTTGCAGCTGCTGAAAGAACATCTTCAACATCAACATCCATTGCAGGGAGAATTCGTGCCAGTTCATTCACCAACGCAATGTTGATATCGCGCTGTACATTTTCGATGACTTTCGCTGCCTCTGCAACCTCAATTTTGCCCACAAATCGTACATCTTCCTCTGTTAGATTTTTGTAAAACTCAACTAAGCCCTCTCCAATCTCTTTGTTATTACAACCAATGACACGGGCAACTTTTCGAACGGTATGTTCCGTATCTCCTGGGTTGAATCGCTCAGGACAATACGCAATGTCAACATTCACGCCTTCCTCGAGCCCATAGCGCTGAATAAGAGGCCTCCAAACTTGATTCGTCACTCCAGGATAGACTGTTGATTCTAGGACAATTGTGGTGTGTTTTGCTTTGTCAATGCTAGAAAATATTTTGTCCCCTGCGTCCAGAATATGTGATAGATCTGGTTTCAAATCTGAGGTAATTGGTGTTGGAACTGTAACGAGGATTACATCGCATAATGGAGCGATTTTCTCGACAGAATTCGAGAGGTTCCATCCAGCCGTTCCATATGGAGGAATCGTCGAATCCAATTCATGATCTCCTACAGGATTCAATCCAGATTTGAGTGCATCGATGACCTTCAAAGATTTGTCACAGCCCCAGACCTCAAATTCAGAGGCATGAAAGCCAATTGCGGTTGGAAGGCCAACGTAACCTAATCCAACAATACCAACTACCGCGCCTGAATCAGGAGAGAAGGAGTGTCCAATCTTGTTGGTTGGCATGATGTACCCTATCTGTTCCACCTCATCAACTACACGGACAGTGTTTCAAAATTGGAGGGATTTGATAAAGGGTAATCGGGAAGCGATAGTCATGGGAGGGGGTGAAGCAGTTCAGTTGAAGGAAGTGGGCGAAAGATCATCCTCAATACTTTCACCTGTTTCTTCCGTTTCAGTACTTTTTTATCATCAATTCTTGATAAAAAATTTGATTCGAAAAGACATCAAAGGAAGGTATAGCAATTCATTTCTTGGATATATCTGGACTGTTCTAGAGCCAGCCCTACTTTCAACGGTATACTATTTTCTCTTCATCATGATTGCAGATGATCCAGATCCACTTTACCCTGTTTGGGTCATTATCGGTGTGATTATTTGGAGTTGTTTCGGAAAAGTGTTGCAGAGTACTGTCACCTCGTTAACGCGAAATGCATCAACCATACATCTCGTGTACTTCCCGCGTATCATCTTCACGTATGCATCTGTAGGCTCAACAATCTGGATTACGCTCATGAGTTCTGTTGTGTTTATTCCTTTGCTCATTGCTTACGACATAGGAATCTCATGGCAATTGCTGTTGGTCCCAGTTGCGATTTTTCTCGCTGCATTCAATGCCGTTGGATTAGGTCTTTTGCTCGCTCCAACAAATTGTATCAATCGAGATGTTGAACATCTTGTTCGGTTTATTGTGCGAGCTGGCTTTTTCCTCTCACCTGTAATGTGGACTTGGGATATGGCGTTAAAGCGAGGCTGGGCATCGGATGTCGTCATATGGAATCCAATGGTATTCCCTATTACACTTGCACGTGATGGGTTCTTGGGAAAGGTGACCGAGTTCCCTGTTGATGGTATCCTGATCTCTATTGGCTGGGGAGTAGCGATGTGGGTTATTGGCTCAATGGTCTTCAACAAGTTTGAACATTCGGCGGTGAAGTATCTATGAGCGAAATTTCGATTCTTGTGGATAATGTATCGTTATCCTTTCCCAAAAAGAAAAGTATACTCAATATCATAAAACGACGTGAAACAAGCGATTTTCTGGCGCTAGAGGAAATCACATTTACTGTAAATCAGGGAGAAGTTTTAGGAATTATCGGCAGAAACGGCTGCGGAAAATCAACGCTACTACGCGTCATTGCTGGGATTTTTTCTCCAGATCATGGCCAATGCAAATCATCTGGTAAAATCTCCTTATTGGCCGGTCTTGGAACCGGTTTTACAGGCCACCTTACCGGACGTCAAAACGCTTTATTATATGGTAGCATTCTAGGACATGATGAAAAAATCATGACCTCCTTAATGCCTGAAATTATATCCTTCAGTGAACTTGAAAACTTCATCGATGAACCCCTTCGAACATATTCTGCCGGGATGAAAGCGAGATTAGGTTTAGCAGTTGCAAGCGCACTCAACCCAGAGATTTTATTGATTGACGAGGTTCTTGGTGTTGGTGATCCTGTTTTCAAAGAAAAATCGAAAAAGAAAATTCTTGAAATGGTTGCAGGCGCAGGTACTGTGGTTCTTGTGAGTCATTCATTCGGATTGATGACTTCGATTTGTGATCGTGTCATCCACATGGGTGAAGGGAAAATTATGTTTGATGGAGATCCGAAGGAAGCAATTGCATCATATTATGAATCGGAAGAAAAGAGGAAGTAAAATGATTCGGAAGTATATTCATGTCGACAAAGAGGCTGAGAATTCATACTCTTTTGCAGTTGGTGATGAAATAAGGAAATCACTTATTGCCCCTTGGAAGCTCCCAATTCTTCCTATTGCGCTACCAAAAAGGATTTTCGCCCATCGAAAAACTATCTCTCATCTTCGATTAGAGGAAGCAATTGTAGATTGCCTATTCATATTTGATTTGGAAAAAATGAGAGTTTCTGATCAGAAAGCGTTCACGGATCATGCATTAAATTACTCAGATAAATGCATTGGAGTAGGAATAGGTTCTCCAAAGACACAATCAAGGTTTGATCATATAATCTCCAGTAGGAGGGATTTGAACATTGAAGCAAAAGAATGGAACTCGATGTTGGAGAATTTCTTGCTCGGCGTCATCCGTGCACATAAGCCAAAGAAACTAGTCTTTGTCGGAAAGTATCCCTATGCTGGCTTGATGTCGGTGTTAAGGAGGTGCCAACCCAAATCTGAATTCTTCTGGATTCATGTGCGTGGTGAGCAAAAAGTCATTGATGAGCGCTCAGATAAATTCGCGAAAACAATAGCATTAAATCACTTCTCTAGTAATGATGACATTATTAGAAACACGATTTATTTTGACGACCCTCCCTCAGAAAAGTTCCGAGAACAAATGAAAAAGGATGGCATAACGATAATCAAGAATTCTGAGCATGCTCAATATTTAGTCCTCAAGAAAAATAAACACGACTTCGAAGTTATGCTTATGAGAAATCAAACCCTGTTTGTAGATTCTAAACTACAACCTATGATGCCACACTTTCCAAACTATCTTCTTGGAAATCTTATCTATTCTGATTCGAATATTTTCGAAACAATCCAGTCAGTAATCAGTTACCGAAAAGGCATCGTCCGAAAACCAATGCCACTCTCATCAGTAGAAGCTAGACTCGATATTTGGTTAAATAGTCTATTTTGAACCGAATAAATCCATTGAAAGCAGTCTCGAATATTCTTGCTCTGTCATAGGTTCTGCTACCGAATCCAGTTTTTTGATGATGCGTGAAAGGTATTTCTCTGGAATAATCTCAGAGAATAAAGGACAGTATCGTTCGATAAGTGAATAATCCTGATCCAACAAAGTCTCAAGGTCAGGGTGATTTTGTTGGATGAGTTTGCGTTGCGATTCTGGAAGTCTTTGTATCGCATAAAGGGTTGAAATTGCTTGCTTTAGCGGACGTTTGTGTAAGAATATCTCAATCTCACCTTGAAGCGATACTTGCTTTCCTTTCAGGGAGTTTTTTCTAAAACATTTCCAACACTTTCCACAAACTTTGCCTCCTTCCTTTGAACGAAGACAACTCTCTGCGTAATCATCATACCCCGATTCTTCAACAATGCGTTGGTTAATTATTTCAGACGCTCCAACCGCAGGGAGAAGAAGATCCAACCCTGCTCTCTGCAAGATTGAGGAGTTTGTTTTCCAGTACGATGAGGAATTAAAATTACGCCCTTTATGACCATGGAACAGGTAAGAATTCTCAAGCGGCATTCCCATTGCAACCCCATCCAACTCATAGTAGTCTGCAAGTAAGATGACATGCACTGCCCCTGCAATATCTGTACTAAATCCTGGTGACTTTCCGAAATCTGATCGAATAATTTCATGATCGCTTTCTGTGACAACAACCTGTTTTCCGTCAGCCCTCAATTTATCGATAAACCTGAATGCGTTTGAATGGTCTAGATTTGATTCAAATCCCTTACGTTGGTGATAGAACAGTAATGTCTCTGGAGGCATCAAAGCCATACACGCAGCTGAATCAACACCCCCGCTAAACGCTAAACCTGGCCGCCAACCTTTCTGTCTTGATGGAATCCATCCAGCGAGTATATCTGCCTCCCAAGGCGAGCACAAATAATAGTGAGATACCCTAAACAAGTCAGGATGTGTATTCGTAATTTTCCAGCCCTTCGGCATTCGGAACGATATCTCTCTCTGTCCAGAATCAAAATACAGAACATCGCCTTTCTGTTTCCAACGTTTTTCTACAGAGTAATTGTCTTCCCTCTTGTTCAGAGAATTTTGGGTATTGACTAATTTCTCAGTTGATTGATTGGGCGTAATTTCTTGATCGTTCAGCCATGGGAAAAACGAGTTGAAATCGATTGATGTTGGCCGTGGCGTATCGTTGAAATGTTGTCTTGACTTCCATTCCGCCCTCATGTTTTTCTCTGTCTCTTCATCGAGTTCTTGCAAGAATTCTTTTACCCTCACGCGTGCTGTGTTCTTCTGTTCACCTGCGTTGGTGATTGTGACATTGCCTCCATGAAATCGACGCAAGAGGATGTAGGATCCTGTATGGTTTAATCGATGGCCTGCACGGGCAATCTCAAGGTTCATGACGTAATCCGTTCCAAAACTATAATTTTCGTCATAAGGGAATTCAAGCAATACATCGCGTTTTATCATACTCGCGGGGTGGAGCATGACCTTGCCTCCAAACAAGATTTCGCTGTAACCGTGTGGTGCGCCAGGATAATATTCAAGTTTCAAATCTGAATTCTGATCAACCCACCCTCCATAACTTCCCGCAGAGCCAGGTGTCAGGCAATTTATCTGCTCCTGAAGGCGATGAGGAAGCATCAAGTCGTCATCATCCATGATAACAACATATTCACCTTTTGACATCCTCACACCTAAGTTCCTAGATTTTGGAATTCCAGATTGTTCTGTTGAAATTAATCGAACTCTTTCATCATTAAATGACTGTATTGTGGCAACCGTATCATCTGTGGAACCGTCATCAATCACAATCAACTCAAAGTTTTCATACGATTGATTAAGTGTACTCTTCACGGCATCAGACAACAATTCTGCTCTATTCCGAGTAATGATTACAACCGACAGAAATGGTCCTTGGCTCGTCAAAGGATTACCTTTCTTGGTCAATGTGATGCCGATTTTACCTGTCAAAAAATTCCGCTTCTGCACCCCCCATTCTAGGAGCCCTTGCCGTGCAAGTGCTTTTTCGACTATTCGCTTTGTTTCATCTAACTCTTGATTGAAGTCGCTCAAATTTGAATTGACAGTTTGTATACTCGAAGAACAGAGCCGACTCCCTACTTGAACGATTTCTCCTATCCCGTTTAATTTCTGGAAAAAATCATGGTTGTATGCAAGATGGTATTCCTCTGAAAAACCATTCACTCTACTCCAATCGCGTTTTCTAAACAGTCTAGGTTTTTCAACAACCATCTGTGTTAGTAAATCAATTCGGTTAAACTCAGAGAAGCTTGAATCATCGTCACTACCATTTCCATAAACACAACTATGACTAGGATCGGAATCGATTACAGATAACAAATTCTCGATTGCATTCGATTCTAATTTATCACCTATTTCAAGTTGGAGCAAGTACATACCACTCGCATTTTGTATGCAGATATTGCTTGCAGCACCTGCCCCAATATTTTCCTTTTTTAGAATCTTAATTCTCGAATTGTCACCGTAGACCTCAGTGAGGTGTTCCTTGGTTCCATCAGTGGAACCGAAATCACAAATCACAATATCAAAATCTCTGTACGATTGATTTAATACAGAGTTTATGCTTTCATCAATTGAATCAATTGCATTGATTACAGGAAAAAAAACGGAAACCATCGGGGTCGTTGATTGGATCTCTGGATTGTACTCTCTGTACGTTGGAACCATATCCAAAAGCATTGGTCTTGTCACCAACTTTCCAGCTTCTCTGTCGACAAATTCGCGCCCTCCAGGAGGTTCTTGATGGAGTCCTAAAGCATCGAGAACCGGAATGAAATAGTAACCTGCATTCATCACTCGATAGCCAAATTCATTGTCTTCGGCACCCCATGCAGTAAATGCCTCATCGAAGGGGCCAGCATCGGAAAAAATCCTCCTATGAAAAGCAACATTCCCGCATGAGGAGGCTCTGAATGGATGAGGTGATTGACGGAGATTATCGGTTTCGGTGTATATCGCTTCCCTCCAATCTTTGGAAGGAGAGTTCTTCATAACGGTATTTTTTGTTGCAACAGGAGGAAGTTCTAACATAGCAGAAGGATCTTGAAACACAGCATCTACTGAGACATCGTTTGCATCGACGTATCGCCTATGACCAATTAACAATACCTTCTCATTCAGTGAGAGCCACTTTGCGTAAAGTTCGACAAGATTTGGAACCGGCGCCATGTCACAATCGAGAATAATGACATTGTCGTGTTTAGCAGCTCTTACTCCAAGATTTCTAACATGAGATAATCGATACCCGAGATCTTTTTGTCGTACATAATTCACATCAAAAAACTCCTCAAATTCGAGGATTAATTGCTCTGGATGATCAGTAGAGCCGTCATCTGCAATTACGATTTCCATCAGTTCCAATGGGTATGTTTGATGAGTCAACATCGCCATCGTACGACGCAACATATCAATGCGATTGTAAACTGGGAGAACAATCGAAATCGGTAATGTAGGATTCGATTCAATTGCTCTTTTTTCTAGGAAACTGTAATCATTCCCAACTCCAACCAAGGGAGGTAGTGCAATACCAGCAGGCAGTTCATGATTATTTGATGTCATTCGCTACCTCCCACAGAATTAGGCAGAAGTACACCCCACTTTCGTTCTTTTCCATTCTCATATGCAGACGTGTAGATTTCGCCTTCCCCGCCATGCCACTGGCTCAATTTTTGAAACAGGTCTGATTCTGCATTCCGATGAATGTCATCAATGATGAATACTGCGTCTTTTGGTAGTGAATCGGTGATTGAGAGAATGCCATGACGCCCAATTTCACCAGGTGGACCGTCAACGATGAATACTGTGATTGTTTTTTCCTGAACTACCTCTGTGATAGGAGTGGTTTCATACCATCCTACCTGATTGTTTTCTTCAGATACTGGATTATCTGTAATTAGGGCGTGGACATATCTCGATTCAGAGATTCCAATCCATTGTTTATCATGTTCTATCGAAATTAAATCGTATCGTTTTGCAAGTTCTATACTACCATGGCCGCTACCAAACTCAAGAATTGTAGACCCTTCTTTGATGTTTTCAGAAAGCCATGCATGGATCTCCATTGGCATCATCCAATCTGAATTCAATCGACCACCTCAAGTTGAGAAATCAATTGTCTACATAACTCATCAGCACCATTGGCTTGAGATGATGTGTTGCGGTTTTGGGCATGAGCAAGTAAATTGCCAATTCCGTCCCGTATTGAGTTCTGCGTGCGTTCTTCAATCACAAATCCCCAGCCTTCCTCTTCAGCTACCATGCATCGAGCCAATTGATCATCCATTCCTGTCTCCATATTCGGATAGAACAATGCAGGTAATCCAAAGGCTCGTGTTTCATGAAATGAGTTGTAGCCTCCTGCCTGAATAACCGCATCGAATCCATTGAAGTACTGAGCATTCGGGTAATCCCGAATGATGTGAAGATTGGGCATTTCAATATCAATTCGATCTCCAATCATCGATTCACCGAGAATAACATGAAGGTTGTCATACCTGAGAAGTGCATCGAGTGTCATTCGAATTTCACTGGAGATATCATTGATTTGGCCTGCACCAAGTTGAACATAAACGGCTCGGCAATCAAGAGGTATTCCAAGACGATATCGTGCCTGTTCTCGTGAGAGTAAATCAGATTGATCGAGCAACACAATGGGCGATGATGTCAAAACTTCGAGGGCGTGATCAATTTCTTGTGTAGACTCTGAAATCGCATCGCCAGGGCGAATAATTGAATCGAAGTGTTGAATACTATCCACGGGAATCTTCGCACCTTTCCTAAACATTCCTCTACGCATCCATATTTTCTTTAGCACATCTCTTCCCTGAATCGCTCGAAGCATCCCTCTGTAAGGAAATGCCCCATCAAAAATGAACATCGAGGGCTTATGCGTTTCAATACAAAGGGTGAGTTCTTCTTCGAGGAGGGCATTCCATTCATCGGATTCAAACCCTTTGAAATATTTAGGACCTGAAATATGGTGAGCAGGTATGCTATATGGCTTCAGAAGATGCAATGTCGGCATGGTTGTAAAGAATATGATTTCGAGTGAAGGATCATGCTGCTTCATTCGCTTTGCAAGAGCAAGCATTCGAGTGAAATGTCCAAAACCAACACCATTTGTTGGGAACATGACGACGCAATTTCCTTTTGTTAAGTCTCGGCCCGCAGAATTCGTTTGAAGAGCCTTCGGTTGGGCTTTCAAGCCGATCAACTCCAATCCAATCATCAGCATCATGAATGGTAACGAAAGAATTAGCAAAGGAGCTCTCCAAGGTTTTCGGATAGCAGTCGTGATGTGAGCACCTAATCGAAGCGAGGGAGATGTTCGAAGACGATGCAATTCTCTTCGAAGGCGCATAATGCTCGTACTATCCTCGATTTGCTCACCTCCTGTTGAATTTCTTGGCATCGATGTTATGTTATTGTCATGTTGGTTCATTTGGCCATTGAATGTGCTTTTGAACCTCTATTCATCATAGAGGTTGAGACTTTCTATTGCATAAGGCTCTTCCATTATCTCAACATATTGTAGCACTTTTTGGTGGATATGTTGTTTCCATTCCTTTGGAAGAAGGACATCCGAAGGCGGGTAAAATTTTGTCCACCATGAAAAATCGTTCATCAGCAGATGAGAGAGATGAGGGGTTTCTGCTTCCATCTTCATTTCCTTAATTGCCCACAGTGCGTGCGTGGCCGTAGGAAGTGGTTTTCGATTCAAGAATGTTTGAATTTCACGCGCTTTAATATTGAATTCTCGACCAAGTGGTCCGTTTTTGTGGAAACATTTCCAACATTTTCCGCACCCATTTAGGCCATCTCCCCGTAGACATGAATTCATGTGCTCTGATATTCCTGACTTCTGACAGATGAGCAAGCATCCTGCTTCTGAAATTCCAGCAATAGGCAGAAGCAATTCCAATCCTGCATCTTCAAATCGTTGTGACCAATATTTGAAGTAATCCGTTTGCTCAAAGTTTCTGAATTTTCTTCCTTTCATAAGGTATGTATTGTCCAGTGGCATTCCAAACCCTATCGCTCCGAATCCATAGAGATCGGCTAACAAAATCAAGTGTGTAGCACAAGCGAAGTCGGTTGAGAAGCCAATCTGTTTGTGATGATACGTGCGAATCAATTCATGATTGGAAGAGACGTCAACAATCTTCCTGTCGTTCGATTCCATGTGAGCAAGTAATCGCTCAGCATTTCGATGATCGAGAATAGAATCAATTGTTCGTCGATGGTAACCGAGAACCGTATGTTCAGGCATGACTATCGCAGCAGCTGTTGAATCCGTACCTGCAGAGAATGCTAGGGCAGGAGTTGTCCCTTTCTTTCTGGTTTTCTCAAGATTTTGGCGGGCATTACGATACCATGGATAGAGGAGTATCTCCGCCGTTAATCGGAGCAAATCAACGTGTGTTGCTTCTAATTCAAACGCTTCTGGCATATCCCAAAACGTCCAACCCATTGGATGCTTCATCCAAAGTCGGTGACCTTCCTGAAGGAAGTTATGCTCCATGCATTCTGAATCGAAATCCATATCGGACGATGGCTTTGGTTGAGATGTGTGCCAGGATTGGACTCTTGATGAATAAGTTGGCTCTCCATCCGGGTTCTTTGGAACAGTTTTGGAGTTACGCAGGAGTAACTCATCAAATTCCTGATCCCATTCTTCATTGAGTTGAACAACTTTCTCATAGTCGCCCTCATTCCAGTAAGAACGAATGATCACACTTCTCGCAAGCGGTTGTTCTTTTGGATTTGAAATTAGTTGGTATGCGTAATGTCGGGCACGCTGCCAACGTCCAGAATTGTAAGCACGACGCATAAGTGTACGTCGTATCATGAAATTCCATCGTACGAAGGGCTATGAATTTGCCTCGATTTCAATCGAGAATGGCTAAGAACGCCGAAGCATATGTAACCCTCCGTCGGCCAATGAACACCAATGGAAACCATTCTTGTTACTGGCGGAGCGGGATTCATTGGCAGCACGTTTTCGCGAGTTGCGATTGAGAAAGGTCATTCAATACGAATTGTTGACAACCTTTCATCTGGAAGTCGAGAAGTTGCTGATGAACTTCAGAAACTTGGTGCTGAAATAATTATCGGTGATATACGAGACTCTGATGTGATGGATACTGCTTTGCAGGGAGTTGATTTTGTTGTTCATCTCGCAGCTCAGATTTCTGTTCCTTTATCGATGGAATATCCAGAAGAAACTGCTGACATCAACATACATGGGACACAAACTGTAATTGGCAACGCACTCAAACACGGTGCTAAACGCCTTGTCATGGCATCAAGCGCAGCCGTCTATGGTGAGAATACGAATCTCCCACTGGATGAAGGAGAGGGAGGAATGTTGCTTTCACCCTATGCTGAATCGAAATGGGAAAACGAAAAACAAATTTTTGATGCAAGATCGAAAGGATTGGAATGCGTTGCTCTGCGGTTCTTCAACGTCTACGGTGTTGGACAGCGACCTGATTCAGCTTATGCTGCTGTGATTCCAAAATTTGTTGATCTTCTCGTCAATCAACAGCCCCCTTCAATCAATGGAGATGGATTGCAAACTCGTGATTTTGTTCATGTTTACGACGTAGTTCAAGCGATTTTCAAATTCTTCGAGCCAATTTGGGTCGGAGCAAATTTTCACGTTTTCAACGTGGCAACGCAAACAAGATTGTCGCTCCTAGACTTGATTGATAACATCAACGAGTCCCTTACAGAGATTGATCCTCACCACAGTCCGATTGTTCCGATTTTCGGCCCAGAACGCCCTGGCGACATTCGTCATTCGATGGCAAGTAATGCTAGATTGATGGAAGAAGCAAATTGGAAACAGAGCGTCGATTTTTCCGTTGGAGTTTTTGAGTTGGTCAAGGAAGCATATCTCGCTAAGAGTCAGTAGAAACGAGCAAGAGGGTCCGTGGTGAATTCAAATGAAGTTGCTATGGATCACACATCGAAAGTTCGATGATTTCTGTGCAACAACGCCCATTGCTCTTGCGAACGGTCTCGTTGAATTAGAATTTGATTTGACCATTATGAATCCAGAAGAGGATGGTTCGCACGAGAGTTCTGTATGGAAACATATTGGATTGGAAACAAATGCCATACGCGGTTTTCAGAGTCGTTCCTTCTCGAAGAAAGTTCTAATACATCTCGAATCGATCGAGCTGGATTTTGATGCATACATCATGGATTGGCAAGTTGGTTCCAAAGTTGGAGAATTCCTTGCGCAACAGAACCGTCCCTGTTTCTTGATGGATCGATCACCACCTGCTGATTCAGGGATATTTGCAAAGATGCAGTGGAAGGGTTGGAAAGAGGCATGGAAACTTGTCAAGAAAGGTTTGTTCGGCTCAGGATTTGTGGTTTCAAATGCTCACCTTCGATTTGTGATCCAATCCTCAAACATCCCTGCAACAAACATTTCAGTTCTTGAAGCAGGTGTCAATTTACCTGATGATGCAGTTCCACTTTCACGTGAAGATGAAGATGCATGGAAATTTGTGTACCATGGTCGTTTGGACAAACACCGAGGTATTCTCGAATTCATGAAGCACATTGTCGCATGGAATGACATTGGTATCGCTTCTCAATTGACGTTGATTGGTGAGGGTTCAGCAATTTCTGACATCAAGAAGAGGATAGCGAAACGTCCTGACCTTTTCACCCTGAAAGGCCGCATACCTCACCATGAAGTGCTTGAAGAATTGAAAAATTATCACATCGGTATTCTACCTATGCCGGCGACAAAGGTATGGAAACTTGCCAGTCCACTCAAGCGGGGGGAATACTTGGCAAGTGGACTTATGATTGTTGGACTTGACCACCAAGGCCATCGATTCGATGACGATGTTGGTCCATGGATGCAGTTGCATGATGCCTCAATCTTGAGAACAAAGATTTCGTCCGTTCTTAATTCCATGAGCGATGAGGAATTCACAGAACATAGTCAAGCTGCGATTGAATATGCTCGTGCACACCTCCCCTGGTCGAGAAGCATCGAAACTCTCACTCACCGAATTCGAGGTGAGAGCAATGGCTAGCATCTGTTTGGTCGTTACCAATGGGTGCGCTCCAGACCCACGGGTTGAGCGACATGCGCGCTGGCTTGCAGAAGAGGGGCATGCAGTGACCATCTTTGCGTGGGATCGAAAGCATGATCTTGATGAGGAAACGATTCGTGATGGATACACAATTTTACGCAAACGTATCGGCCGAAAATCATCCCACTCCTCAGTAAAAATCGTGCGCTACAAAAAGAAATTTCTCAAATCATTGCAGGGTCAATTTGATCTCTTAATCCACAATGATTCGGATTCAATAGGAACCTCAAATATCAGAGCAGCGCACAAAATACTCGATTTGCATGATGTTGCTCATGCTTGGCCTGTTATGCAAAAAACAAGTATTTTGAGAAGATTCCTCTCTTCACGAATGGAAAAGCAATTGAGAAGCAGTATGAATTCCTATGATGGATTCTTTACATCCTCACCAGGGCTTGCTGCTTATTTTGAACAGGAATTCTCAATTCATTCAAGTGTAATCCTCAATGTGAGAAATTCGAATCCTCTTCCACGACCAAAGATGAAAAGGATAGGATTTTTTGGTCGAATTCGTGATCATGACGCCATGGTTTTGCTTGTTGAAAGTTGCAAACAAATAGGGTTTAATCCAATCTTTGCCGGTGATGGTCCGAGTGTAAATCGATTGATAGAACGCTATCCAGACATCGATTATCGTGGGCAATTTGATGAGAAGAAACTCAGTGAGTTGATGACTGAAATTGATGTTATGTATGCGATGTACAATCCTGAAAAAGAAAACATTCGTCTGGGAGCCTTGCCTGTGAAGATGTTTGATGCTGCTGCATTTGGGCGTCCCACCGTAACAACAGCAGGTGTTCCAATGGGCGACTTTTGCATCGAACATAGGCTCGGCACTGTGGCATCATTTGGCAACGCAGACTCAGTTGCAGATGCAATCAAGGACGCATACGAACTTGATGTTGCAACAAAGCAAACTGAGGAAGACGAACGAACGAAGTTCATGTCAGCGGTTGAATCAATCCTTGGTACAAGGAAAGAAGCCTCTCATTGATCGATTCAACACTGTGTTGATTGAGGGTATCATTAAACTCAGGTTCTGTTCTTTGAATCTGTTCTATTGCGTCCGCCCAGCTCTCCACCGTTTCTTCTTTGGGTTGATGAATG
>PBET01000006.1 GCA_002719815.1 Methanobacteriota archaeon
CCCACCATGATGGACCACTACACCATCGGGCTGTAGTCTGTGGGCGGATGTTCTTGTTTTTGTCCTTGTCGGCGAATGGACCTCATTCAAGCAAGGATGCGTATTCTGTCTTGTCCGTTCTTGAACGAGCGCTACGAATGAATTCGCTCAAATCCAATCCTTGATGCTGATAGTTCATGGCTTGCAAACCCATGTCGAGTTTGTCCATTGTCTTCACAAATTGCGCCTCTTCGCTTGTACCTTGCTCGTATTCATCGAACAATTCAATCCACTGGGGCGCAATCTTGAGCATGCCTGCTCGTTCAAGTTCATGCTTCTCCTCGCCCTTGATTGTGTCGTGTGGCGTAAGGTCGCCAACGACAATCTCGGCAACATCGTGGACCAAACACATTGACAGGACCTTGGAAAGATCAAGATGTTCAGGACACAGCCGTAAGGCGAGTAGAGCCATGCCCCACGAGTGAGCAGCTACTGACTCAGGATTGTCAACACCAGCACGGACCCAACCTGTTCGCGGGATATCTTTCAGTTGTAGAAGCGTGAGAAGTTCTTCTCGCATGGTCATGGCAGTTGACGAGTACTCAAAACCCCTCTGCCTCTGGAGTGCTCATGCACAAGGGTGAACCAACATGGTGGCAAGACGCTCTTACGCATTTTGAAAACGATCCAATCATGGGCGAGTGTATCCGAACGTACGGCTCCGAAGGCCTTCAGGGTCGTGGCGATCTCTTCTACACCATCGTTCGATCGATCATTGGTCAACAAATCAGTGTTATCGCAGCAGAAAGCATTTGGAATCGATTCGAAACGATGGTTGGTATTGTGACACCTGAAAACGTAAGGAAGTTCAGCAAAGAAGATATTGCCTCATGTGGAATTACTCGGCCAAAGAGTGGCTACATTCTCGGATTAGCAAATGATGCAGAGAATCTCCTCAACTTCCCATACTCGACTACATCCACACAGGATATTCAGAAGCATCTCATACAATTCAAAGGCGTTGGTCCATGGACTGCTGAGATGGTGATGATCTTTGCAATCTTGCTTCCAGATATCTATAGTCCGAAGGACATCGGACTTGTTAATGCAATCAAGCGACTCTTTCCAGAGGTTGAAACAATGGAACAGGCAGAAGAGGTTGCAAAACGTTGGGCTCCATACAGAACGATGGCATGCTGGTATCTTTGGCGAACACTCGATCCTATTCCTGTTGAATACTAACCCTGTCGGCGTAATCTTTAATGAACAATTGGCCGACAGGTGTCCATGACTTTGTCAGACGATGGTAATTGGCAGTGGAATGGTCAAGAGTGGGTACCTGCTCCTGGTGCTGAAATGGTTTCATCATCTGTCATCAAAACCGTTGTACCTTCAATTCTCATCGTTGCAAGCTTACTCTTTGTACTTCTTTCACCAAGTTTGTCACCATTTGAAAGCATCAAAGATTCCGATGGAGATGGCTATTCGGATGACATCGATGTCTTTGATTCCGATCCAAATGAATGGTTTGATTCCGATAGCGATGGATTGGGGAACAACCAAGATGACTGTCCACTCGAATTCGGCGATTCAACCATTGATCGTATTGGATGTCTCGATCGTGATGCTGATGGCTATTCGGACCTCAACGATAGTTTCCCACTTGATCCAAGCGAATGGCTTGATTCTGATGAAGACGGTTGGGGAGACAATCAAGATGATTGTATTCATGAAGCAGGAGATTCTAATCAGGACCAAAACGGATGTCTTGATTCCGATGCTGATGGATGGTCCGATGCTGGTGATCCTTTCCCAAACGATCAAACACAGTGGGTCGATACGGATGGTGATGGCTATGGTGATAATCAAAGTGGAAACAATCCAGATGTGTTCCCAAACGACGCAAATGAATGGAAGGACTCAGATGGTGATGGCATGGGTGATAATCAAGATCCTGACGATGATAATGATGGCTATCTCGATACGTACGATGTTAATCCAAACCGTGATGCAGCCATCTTCCTGAATCTTTCAACGTTTATCGTTCATGATGCAATGGATTACTTTGATAGTTATTCTGAAATCTACTTCTGTGTCTACATGAACAACATGTCCGAGGGATGTGTTCCTGATCAAAACTCATATTGGTCGCTAACAACAGGTGCTGAATCGGACGTCAGCACGTCGTTTTATCTCGATTTGGATGAGGGCATTCGTCATCACCAAATTGAGATTGAAGCATGGGATTCAGATGCATTTGCCGATGATTTGATGGACATCAGTGATGATTCCAATTACGAACGGTTGGTCATTCAATTTGATAGTGTTGAGCAGTTGAGTGAAGTCCAAATCGTTGGTGATGGTACGCAAGATTCCAATGGATGGGATGGCGAATTGGCGTTGGAGATTTCTCCATTCGATAGCCGAAGCATCACTCGAATTACACATACCTGGGATTTGAACAATCAATACTTTGAGTTGGACATGGATTTGGATTACTCCACCTATGTTTACTATCGTTCACTCGATCACTCCATTGATTGGACAGGAGCAGAGAGTTATGCGGATGTCATCGGACAATACGCTCGATTCTCAACTCCTAATGCACCTTACATCATCGAATTAGCAACAACCTTGCAAACGATGGCCAATCAAGCTGGCTATACTTCAGCCCTCGATGTCGCAGATTTCATTCATGCCTTTGTTGGTGACATTCAGTACGTCTACGATCTTGATGACGCTGGAGAACAATCTGAATATCCTAAATATCCGATTGAAATGTTGTGGGAACAAGGTGGGGATTGTGAAGATGCTTCAGCCCTCTACATCAGCCTAGTCGAAGCATTGGGTTATGATGCAGCCTTAATGCTGGGGTTGACCAAATCAAATTCTGAAGAAGAGTGGGGTGGGCACGCATGGCCAGTTCTTCACCTCGCTGATCATTCAGGAGATGCATGGTATGGTGAAGGCGAAAAAGCCTCACTACGGTTCTATTTTGTTGAAGCGACAGGACATTTTGGTTACAGTGCCATCGGCGAAAATCCATGGTATGACTTGACAGATGAAGTTTGGTATGATATTGAATAAATTGATGTAGAGAAGTTCTAATGTATCAGCGCGACGTAGTGGTTGCATGGTGGAAGAAAAAAAGCAGGCCAACTCCATCATGGATTTTCTCCAAAAAACAAAGTCACAAATTGCTGATGTATCCAAACGCGCAGCTCTCGCAACGAAATCAGGCATCGAATCAACGACAGATGCTATCCAAAGCAAAGTTGCTGAAACAAAAGAACGGTCCAAAACCAAAAAAGAAGCCAAAATAGAATCAATAAAATCAGAAATCAAAGATGACGGTTACATCGATGAGGCGCCATCGATGATGATCCTACCCGCGATTGATTCACAACAGTTTGAGTTACTCAATTCGCAGAATGAAGCACAGATTCAAATTGTTGAAGAAATGATTCGATTGAGTGAACGAATAGATTTGATAGAACGTCGGTTGACAAGTTTGGGCGAGGCTGTTACGAAGGTTTCGATAGAATCTCGTAATAAGCCATTACTCAATAAGGAAAACTCAGAATATAGGCCTGTTGGAGGCAGTAGTGTTTTGGTTGAAGTACTCAACATCTTGGGAGCATCTTTACTTCTGTTAGTTTCTATGTTCGCAATTGATGGTTACGTTCAAGATAATCAACTCAAACTGATGAACAAATATAGCTTGAGTACGTCGCTTTGGACATCAGGTGTATTCACTTGGTCGATGTTTCTTTTCCACAGGATGGCAAGAGTTGGAACTGTGCTCGCTGTCCCGTTAGTCTACCGGATACAAATCTCGCTAGCAATTTCGATGGCAGCAATGATGGGAATGCTTCTTTCAGAGGAGTCTCTTTCAACGATATCAAGTGCTTGGATATGGACAACTGTTCTCGCATCTGCTGCAATCGTTGGAGTTAGCATGATCACTTCTGCTTGGAGAATGACGAAGAAAATGGTCGGAATGGAAGATAAGAATGGATCTATCAATTAACTTAACGTAATCATTATATCATTAGTGCATGAGTGAAACATATGCCAAAAACCTTTGATAGGGCCCCCGAATTGCCGAAAGTTCGTAGAAGAATTGGAAGAGATACAACTGAATTACTGATTACAACCCTTGCACTTCTAGGAACCGTAGGATTGGTTGNGATTATGATTCGGGCCTCTGTATTCGANATTAGTTCGCAAGGTGAATACGATTTCATCAAGTACTTCTTTATTGCATCAACAGCAGTCCTATGGCTTGTTGTTGTCCGATTAGAATTGACCGCCAAGAAGAAGGCGGAAGAAGTGTATGACACTCAAATGAAAGAGTATGAGATTATTCGCACAAAATGGTTGGAAATTGCTACGATGAAACTCGAGCGTGAAGCTCAAAGCACTATGGATTCCAATGTGATGGTTCCTCCAAAGGTCACGAAGTCACAAATGGTAGAAATCAAATCAGAGGCATCCGTTGATACTGGATCTGACGAAGAGAATTAGCAAGGTGGTCAGGGAACGACCGAGTATGCTCCACAGCCTCGCAGGCTTGTGAAATTGAGTATACTCGAGTATGAAGATCGTACGGTTCCACTACCACTCTTTTTCTCATCATTAGGTTTGATGACGGGTTTTACATTCGTCTTTCCACTTCTTGGAATTCTTACATTGCCAACAGCAATATTTGTTGTTGTTTCAATCATCAATGGGGACATTGATTTCATCGATGAAGAAGTCAAACCAGTAATCCAAGAAGAAGAATAATCTTCATCGATTGATCGCTTCACCATCTTTTGCAAGATCTCTGGTGATGTTCTTCTGGTGCGATTCGAGCGTTCCTCCACCGATTTCAAGGAGTTTGGAATCTCTCCACAATCGCTCAACATGGTATTCTGCTACGTAACCATAGCCACCCATGACCTGAATTGCAGCATCTGCAATTTCCTTTGCTGCAGTCGTTGCAAACAGTTTGACACCATCTGAATCAAGACGTTGTCCCGCAGAACCGAGTTTGATGTTGTTGGCAGTATCGTAGATGTAAGCACGCATAGCTCGATACTTGGCCCATGATTCAGCAATGTGTCGTTGCATCTGACCAAAGGATCGGATTTGCACGCCGAAGGCTTCTCGCTCTGAAGCGTATTTGTTCATTTCATGCAAGCAACGTCGAGCGATACCGAGTGACATTGCTGCGAGTGTCAACCGTTCAATCTCGAGATTGCCCATCATGTGGATCAACGAACCGCCTTCTTCACCAACAAGATTTACTGCTGGAACGACACAGTCGTCAAAAACCAGTTCTGCTGTATTCGAAGCACGCATTCCTGTCTTATCGAAGATCTTCTGACCAACACTGTAGCCAGGCATTCCGTTCTCGACGAGGAATGTGGAAAGTTTTGCACGACCTTTGTCATCGTATCCTGTTCGAGCATAGACCCAAACGACGTCAGCTGGTGTTCCTTCATCATCGATGCAGCCGTTTGTAATCCACATCTTACGACCGTTGAGAATCCAATTGCCTTCAGCATCTTGTTCCGCAGTTGTTGATAATCCGAGAACGTCTGTACCTGCATCAGGTTCGGACATAGCCATGGCTCCAATCCATTCACCCGAACATACCTTGGGCAGGATTCGTGCTTTCTGATCCTCGCTACCATTTTGTGCTAAATTGTTGACAAAGAGCATTGAGTGGGCTAAGTAAGCAAGTCCAAACCCAGCATCTGAATAGGAAAGTTCCTCATGAGCAATGGTTGCTGCTACTGCATCAAGACCCGATCCTCCATATTCCTCTGGAACCGTAATGCCAAGAAGGCCAAGTTCGCCAAGTTCACGAAACAGTTCGATGTTAAATTGTTCCTTCTTGTCGTATTCATGGGCTTGTGGTTCTACGAATTCTTGTGTAAAATCACGAATCATTTCTCGGAGCATTTGATGCTCTTCACTCGGATTTGCTAGGTCGATCATGGTCTCACCCAACCATGCGCAGGGTTGTCCCCTTTTGACCGTTGGTCCTATTGCCGAGGAACACGAACGGTTCTCTTTGGACGTTCATGGCCGACAGCAGGTCGTCGTCGTGTGCTCGCAGGAGCCCGAGAAGTACGCTTGACCTTTCGAACACGACGCGTTTTCAATGGAATTTTCTTTGCTCGTTGACCAACATGCCGCAATGGGGATTGTTCAACGTTGTTTGTTGGAACATCAACACCAAGTTCTGAAAGGAAGTTGGAAGCAGTAGATTTGTGCGTCGTTCCACTCTTTGCATCCTCAACAATGCGTGATGCAAGTGCTGAAAATGAGGCGTCTTGAATGGGTTCATGCTGAACCTTTTCTCGTTCTTCTCGCAAGTGTTCTGCCATCAGTGCTCGGAGCATTGCTCCATTTAGTGCATCCTGCTTTCGCTCAATCATATGCATCCCATCCATGCGGAATTCAGTCTTTTCACATATGAAGATTCGGACGATATTGGTGCTCTAGCACCTGATTTCATTCCTCTTCATGTTCAAGCCGTTCTTGTAGAAAAGCATTGAAATCTTCTTCCGTATCAAACTCGATCACAATCGGCGAGATGGTTTCACAATCCTGGCATTGGTATTGTTGTCCAGTCATGAATCCCATGTAGGGATAGACGCGAATACTCAAGCAGTTTGAACAGGCCACAAAGGACATGGACAGTACTCAACACCTGAGTTTATGACCTCTCGCTTTGTTTCATTGCCATATACATCTATTAACGACCCAACAATGCTTTCTTCATGGAGGAATCGATTGGATTCAAAACGCGTCTCTTCTCCATGATTCTTCGCATTCTTACATTGTTGATGATCGCAGGAGCGTTGTATATCTCAACGGATGGAATTTTCATCGTTCTTCTTTTGTTTATCCTCGTCGTTCCCTTCGAAAAGTTGTTTCCTCGTCATAAGGGTCAGAAGATTCGTCGTCCTCATCTCGATACGGACATTGGTTATGCGCTTGCATCGCCCCTTCTTGGATTGTTGACAGGGTTCGTTGCCATCCTTGTTGGCATTCTTAGTTTAGCTTGGATTCCTGGATTGTTGGTCCGACCCTATGTTGAACAGATACCAGCAGAATACATGCCACTGATTGGCATCCTGCTCTTTGATGCCCTCGTCTATTGGACACATCGATTCTATCACGAGATTCCTGTTCTGTGGAGGTTTCATGCAATCCATCATTCCACAGAACATCTTGATTGGGCGAGTGGATTCCGTGGCCATCCACTTGACGGAACCATCCTAGCGCCTGCATTTGTCTTCTTGGTTACGGCTGGTTTTTCGTTCGAACTCACAGGTGCCTTAGCTGCAGCTCAGTTGATCCTAGGTTTGTTCTTGCATGCAAATGTACGTTGGCGAATGAAGTGGCTTCATCGCCTCATCATTACCCCAGAGTTTCATCACTGGCATCATACCAATGAGCGAGATGCAATATGGACCAATTACTCAACCTTCTTGCCGATTTGGGACCAATTGTTCGGAACGTACTTCATGCCGAAAGATCGACGGCCTCAAGTCTACGGCGTGAGTGAGGAGATCCCTGTTGGCATCTTACGTCAATTACGCTATCCTCTTGCTTCGTGGAAGAATCCGCTTTGGTATGTCTTGCATCCATTCCAGTCCATGAAGCGTACGTTCAAATTTGCTTGGAAGATTCTGAAGGCGATGAGGAAATCCATGTTCCGTAAGCGGGGGTCGAAGCCTTGGGATGTTTATCCAAACAATCCGCTTTAGAACAGCGTTGTTTGCATCGTAATCGGTTTTGTTTGCTGAGCATAATGCAATTTCCAAACCAGTTCCAGTGCAGCGACTTCTGCTGATTTCAATGCTGCTTCAATTGTACCAATCGGTTCTGCCCAAGCATCACCAGCAAATGTAATTCGATTCTTGTCGAATGATGTCGGTCGATTGACAGGTCTCGAAAATCGCCATCTGTGCGCATGGAAATGCGCATCTTTGAACCACGCTGATGCAATTGGTTGTACTTCTTGTAAGATCAAATCAATAATCTCATCCCTTGTTCGTTCGAGATGTTTCTTGCTCCAAGCGTTGGCCATCTGAATGATAAGAACATTGGAATTTGCATCATTGATACCTCTTCTCATTACTTCTATAGAATCGTTGCTGTAATTCAATACTTCATTTGGAATCGGTTCAGATCCAGTACAAATCAGTGTCCAATTGGATGCATAAGGATGCTGCTCCCATTCAGGAGGTGCATGCTCTGTAAACAACGAAAACAACTGAGGAATTGGACAGGTGAGGATGACCGCCTCAGCCTCCCAAGTGAATCCGTGTTCATCCTCGAGGAGAACAAAATCCTCCTTTGGTTCAACGGATGTGATCCGGGTTTCGCATCGTACATCTGTTCCTTCAAGCATCGTGTTGACCCGTGCATCTGCGAACACTTCGTCATCGAGAGCATCCGTTCCATGATTGTATGCGCCTGCTTCCCTTCGTTTGGTCGATGATCGACCGCCTGGGATCGTTCCTTTATCAAGAACAAGAACATCGAAACCATAGTTGGTCAATATCTGTGCTGTTCGTGCTCCTGCAAACCCTGCTCCAACGATGATGAAGGGTCGCTGTTGTCGATAGGGAAGACGCGTTACGTGTTGTTCATATGCTTCCATATCGAGTCTTGATTGATGTGTTTCAAGTTCCCTTTTTCGCACAACACCCATGACTGGAAGGGGAGGGAGAAACGCTCGGTCGAATAAGCCATGACACCATTGAATGCCTGCAATTGAGGATGGGTCGCGTCCATCCAGTGCAAATTTATCGTTCAAATGCTGTCCCATCTCAATGGATGCTTCGAGGGATGGCGTCCAATACGGTGTTGCTTTCCCCCATGTCATGCGAAGATTGTTGTGCAATTCTCCGTGTCTGAACAAGGATGTTTGACACAAATTCCAGAGAACACTCGGTGAATCTCCATGTTCAAATTCTTCTTGACTTAGCAACGTGGTTCGGACATCATCTTCAGTATCCTGCCAGGATTCCAGTGCCCATGTTGGTAGATTGTGTGCTCCATAGGGTTCTTCTTTCGAGTAAACGTGATGCCAAGCGTGTTCACGGAAGATGAGCAATTCATCGAGAAACTTCTCTGCGGCTTTTGTTCCAACTTCAAATGCTTCTCGGACAATTTTCATCACTGAAATCATACCATAGTGAATCGCCATCGACAATCTGGAAACACCCTCTGAATCGGCTGCATTGTTTCGACGACGTGCATAGCCAGATAATCGCTTGATGCTGAATTCATCCCAGCGTGCCAATGCTGCACGCTCCCCTCCACGTTGATTCCAAACAGGATGGACCGACATGTCGATGTTGCACGACTGCAACAACTTGAGGCGTTCACTCGAGTTCCTCAATGATTCAACGTTGATGGCCTCGAATGGTAACGTACCATCCCATGAGCGTGGAGATTCAAATTGAAGACTTGGCCAAGGAGCACCGACCCGTCGTTTCCTCAATTTCTTCGTAGCATCACGGTATCGAAACGGTCGGTCCATGGACTTCCCAAAGACAGGTAATGGAACCACACAGTGGCAATCGATTTCAACAACTGGGCATTGTGCATCATCTGCAATCTTTCGAACCCAGTTCTTCCAAGGTGGTAATGGAAACAAATCCGTTATGATCAAACTTGCAATCGATCCGAACATCTTCATGACAGGAGGTCGATGACCATCTCGAGCAACATGCAAGACATAGTCGATTCCAAGGTGTTTGCAACCCTGATGCATGTCAAGAGCAGCATCCAGTAGGACGTTGTGATGGCGGGCACTGGCATGTGGATACCGCTCATCAATGCCTTGATAGATGAGCAACGGTCGATTGAATTTGTTGGCGATGATACGACCAGCATCAATCGCAGGATTCTCATGCGTCCGTAAGGATGATTTGAGCCACACCACAATTGGGCCTTGTCCATCCAATTCCTGAATTGAATTTGCCATTCGACACCTTTCACTAAGATGCTCTGGCAAGTTGAACATGATTATCTGTATGTGCGTTGGTAAATATACTCGTGTTTGCTTACACTCAAAACCATGATTAGACGTCTTGTTGTCAACCGTTCATGGGCAACAAAACCTATCTTGTAACAGGTGCATCGAAGGGCATTGGTCGCTCCATTGCTCGAACGTTGGCCAAGGATGGTTGTCAGGTCATTCTTCTTGCTCGTCCATCAAACGAACTTGATGAAGCATGCGATGAAATCCAAGCAATGTCTCCGTCCTCGTTTTCAGTTGCTTGTGATCTTGCACAATCTGAATCGATCGATTCTGCTTTACAATCCATGGACCAGATCAAGACCATCGATGGCATTGTTCACAATGCTGGTACCATTACGCCAATTCAATCGATGTTTGACGCAGACGATGCCTTGTGGGAGCGAAATATCTACGTCAATATCACTGGAGTGCAACGATTAACAAAAGGCCTCTATTCCAAGATGAAAGCCTCTCAACATTGCCGTGTTACGACGATTTCAAGCGGAGCTGCATTGCGTCCACTGCACTCGTGGTCCGCATATTGTATCTCGAAAGCAGGTCTCGATATGTGGTCAAGATGTTTGGCAGAGGAAGGTGCAAACGATGGCATAACATCGATTGCGATTGCACCTGGAATCGTCGATACGGATATGCAACTTGAGATTCGTTCCTCAAGCCCTGATGATTTTCCGATGGTTGATTCGTTTGCCGGATATCATCGCAACGGTGACTTAACCGATCCTGATGACGTTGCTCGGAAATTGCATTCACTCATCGTTGGACATACCGTTGAACAATCGGGGCAACGATTCGATGTACGAGAACTGTAGAATCCGAACATGGCGAACCGAACTGTCATAAGCCACCACCACAGCGTAGGTTCATGCCAGGAACCGACCGTGTTGAAATTCGAACCCTCAAAGTTGGACGATTTTGTGTTGTTGACGATGAAGCCTACAAGATTTTGAGCATCTCAAAGTCAAAGCCTGGAAAGCACGGTTCTGCGAAGGCACGACTTGCTTTGGAAAGCATCTTTACTGGAAAGAAGATTTCACACGTTGGTACGGTTACTGATTCGATCAGCGTTCCAATGATCGAGAAGGGAACTGCAACCGTTACGCACATGGAAGGCAATGAAGTCCATGCAATGAACGACCGTGATTATTCGATGATGATCTTGCCAATGCCTGATAGTGAGGCTGGAATGAACATCGAAGCAGGCCAGAAAATTATGTGGCAAGAAGCTCTTGGCCGCTACATCATCATCCGAGATCATTGAAATCCGAGTGATTTTGCTGCGGAGACAATCATCTCCTCATGACTTGTTGAAGTCCAACCAGTCTTGTTGACTGTATTGGAACAATCATAGTGATTTGTTGTTCCCAAGCCTCGAGTTACCAATCGTGCTTCTTTGATGAAAATCGCCATCGCTTTGACGACGATGTTGGGCAATGCCATCGTACGTACCTTGTAGCCATTGGATTTGAGATGCCGTGCAATTTGAGGCATCGTAATTGGCGTTGAAGCCATCATCAAGCGCTCACCATCCAATTCATCCCGCTCGAGTGCTTCTGCATGCATCCAAGCAACATCACGGACGTCAACCGGTGCGAAACTGATCTTTGGAAAACCTGGATAGGAACTCTGGACGATCGATTCGATGATTCGCAAGGATGTTCCTGACTTTCCGCTATGCAATGGTCCAAAGATAACATTTGGATTGACGGTTGTTAATGCGACACCTGGATGAGCGGATGCAAACGCACGAGCAGCCTTTTCAGCGAGTGTTTTACTTTTGGTATAGGCAGAGACGTCTCCATCCAAATCGGTCCAATCTTGCTCACTGTAGGTTTGATTTTTTGTTGTTGGTGTTGCCCCAGATATTGCTGCAGTTGATGAAGTAATCACAAACTTACGTATTCCTGATTCATAGGCTTTCTCAAGGACACGAAGCGTTCCATCTCGAGCAGGTCCAATTAATTCCATCTCATCTTTTGGTTCGTAGGCAGAGAAAGGAGATGCTGTATGAATGACAGCATCGATATCCAGCATTGCTTCACTCCAACCATCATCAGAAGTGAGGTCGAGTGTTCGTACTTCGAATGCATCACCTGCTGAAAAGTCATCAAGAATCGCTTGATGTTGATCTTTGGACGAACGCGTCGTGCCTCGAACAACATAGCCTCGCGAAAGAAATTCTTGTGTAACTTGACGGCCAAGAAATCCAGTGCATCCAGTAATGAGGATACGAGGAAATTTCTTGCTCATGTCCTTGCGGATGAGTAATCGGGTTTGAACATTTGTCGCTAACAACAAAAACGATTCCATGGGATTCAACGCAGGTGCTGTTTTGATAAACCAAGTCGGATATGGTGTAGTTGGGGATACCATGAGTGAGATGGCTACTGCAAACGACATGAAGACGACCAAGGAGATTATGTCTTCAATGAGCGATGACGATAAGAAGGCACTCAAAGGATGGTATTTCTTCGATTGGGCGAACCAAGCCTATGCGTTAACAGTGATGACCGTCATTGCACCTGCATTGATGGCAGCGCTCTACAATACTGCAACAGGTACGCAGTCTGGTGATACGTTCTATGCGTGGGTTTTGACCATCTCGATGATTTTCGTTGTGATCACTGCTCCTGCTCTTGGTGTCATTGCGGATAAAATGCCGATCAAGAAGAAACTGCTGAAATGGTACACTGTTGCAGGTATACTCTTCACTGCACTGATGGGTGCTGCTCCCTATTTTGGTTCACAAGGCTACATAATTCTCGCCTTGATGTACACCATTGGTACCATCGGATTTACTGGTGGTAACGTCATTTACTATTCTTTCATGCCGTACTTGGCGCCAAGGAAGTGTCAAGATCACGTTTCGACATGGGGCTACGCATACGGATTCATTGGTGGTTCATCACTGCTCATATTCCACCTTGTTGTCCTTCTTGGAACGTCTTGGGATACGAACTTCAAGATGGCGATCATCTTCGCCACGTCCTCCATTTGGTGGTGGGGATTCGGTGCACTTCTGTTCAAGTGGACGCCTGAACCCGAGATTCCGTCCGAAATGGAATGGGAAGGATTTGGAAAGGCCACAAAGATGGCGTATGGACAAGTGCTTCAAACCTTCAAGGAAGTTAAGCGATTCAAAGTACTCGCCTATTTCCTTCTCGCCTATCTCTTGTTCTATGATGGTGTCAATACCATCGCAAGCATGGCCAGTGCATTTGGAGAGTCAGTCCTTCGTCTCGACCCGAGCATGAACGTTATCTTGTTGCTCACAGTCAACGTCGTTGCGATTCCAATGACCTTGGTTTTTGGGAAACTTGCTGATGTGAAAGGAACGAAGTTTGCATTGATGCTCGCATTGCTCATCTATTGTTTCGTTGCAGTCACAGCTGCAGGATTTGCTCCGCTTGAGTTGGATCCAACAGCAGATGAAGATGGTGACGGAACGCCTGATGATGCCGAACGTTATGATTTCACGTTCACCTATGATAATGCCTCCAGTAGTTACAACATGACCACGCTCTATGACAGAGGATATGAGGGCTGGATTGGAGAAACTGCTGAAGGTGATGCAGCATTTAGAGATAATTTCCAGGAATATTTCCCTGACCCTGATTACAGCGTTGGCGATAAAGGTGAGAGCACCATTGCCACTGGATTGATGGTCTGTGTTGTGATTCTCGCCTTCGTTGCAATCCTCGGTGGTGGAATTATGTTCATTCAGAGTAAGGAACTTGGATGGATGGGCGTCGTTGCCATGATCGCTATGGTTGCCATCGCCATCTTTGCATCGAGTTATCTCGCTGATCAACAAGTCAAAGAAGAGGATGAAGTCAAACAAATTAGTGAAGCAGATGCTACATCGTTGGCTGCAGCCTTTGACAATACCAGCGACCATCGCTTCTCAATTCTCTTTGTAGGTGGTCCCATGGATGGAGAAGCTGAACTTGGTGATCGTCATCCAACCGTTGTCGACCAAGGTGGTCCTGCTGATGGGTGGGCGACGTTCATGCGCGACAATGTTTGGGGGCCTCTCAACATCAGTGTCTCCTTGCAGTGGATTATTCTCGGAATGTTTGTCGGTGTAGCGATGGGTAGTGCAGGAGCACAGGCTCGTTCGATGTTCTCGCAACTTGTTCCAGAAACACGAACTTCCGAATTCTTCGGCTTCTTTGGTTTCCTCGGTAAATCTGCAGCGATGATTGGAACGTTCCTTTACGGTATTGCAAGTTCGGTCTTTGACAGTCGTGTTGCAATCTTAACCATCACCATCGTGATTCTTGCGGGAACGTACCTCACAAGTCGAGTTGATCTTGAAGAGGGTATTCGAGTTGCAGAAGAAGAAGATGCTCGAGCACGAGCAGAAGCAACTGCCAAGAGCGATGCTTGATGGGTGAAACCCATGCGTGGTTTTACACAGATTCAGGCGGTCTTGTCTGTTGTCATGATTCTGTTAATGGGCGTAGTTTGGGGTTTGCCGATTGCGCCAGCGCTCTATGTTTTTGATTGGTTGACATCGTTTGGCCCTGGTGATCGAAGTTGGCCTGATTTGTTCTTAATCGGCTTCTCGGCTTCAATCGCATTTCTCACGTGGGGAATGTTTCTGCTTCTTCTTTCAGGAACGCTTCAATTCCTTATTCGAATGCGAGTCAAAGATCGAATCGTTGCTCCACTCGCTTCATTGACGACCATTCGTTGGGCCGTTTGTGGACAACTTCACCGTTCAACACACCCAATACTGATGCACGTTGTTCCTTCCTTTTTTGCGAACGCATACTATCGTTTAGCTGGATGTAAAATTGGCAAGAATGTGAACATCAATTCAGATCGAATCAATGATCCATCGCTTGTTGAACTTGGCGACAATGTCGTTGTTGGTGGTGGAGCTACGTTGAATGGCCATCTTGTCGAAAAAGGCAACATCATCCTTGAGAAGATCATTGTTGGAAAGAATTCCACCGTTGGAGGTGCAACCATGGTCGGACCTGGTGCCCGCATTGGAGAGAACAGCGTCCTAGGAAACCGTGCAGTACTGCCAAAGCGAAAAGTGATTCCTGATGGTGAAATCTGGGGTGGTATCCCTGCCCGTTTCATCAAAATGTCTCAATCAGACTCGTCTAAGTGATGAACATAGGTCGGAATGCCTCGCTGGTGCGCTTCATCTGCAACCACCTTGGTCCATTTGCTTTCCTTACTCAAGAATGCAAGAACATGCGTGGCGGCCTCAAGAAGCTTCTCTGTTAGTTCAAGCGGCGCTTCGCTTCGACCCGAATCTTTCAAGCCAGGTCTCGGCTTGTCCCAGAATTCAGTGAACATGACAAATTCAACATGATTGTTCGTAGCCCATCGCTCGGCCAAATAATCGACACCGCTTGCACCCCCAACAATAACAAGGTCTGGATAGCCCTCGATTTCAATCCACTGATCCAGTATTTCCTCGATGACTGAATAGTCATAAAATCGACTTGAACCTGCGATAACGAGATTGATGATGCGTCCATCATCGTTCAAGTCTTGGGCTGCAAGTCGAGACAGTTTCCCCACTCCAGTTGTTCCGCTCATAGTGTCCCATCGCAATCGGTATGAATAAACCCTACGGATTTGAATAAAATTCCGGACCACACGAGGGCAACTGTATTCAAGTGTACGCGACACCGGAGGCAACAGGGAGTGGACACTATGGCAAAGAAATCAGCGAAGGACACCCCAAAGAAATCTCCAAAATCGGTTGTGATAAATCCGTCTCAAGTGTCAAGTGATGAGTCCGATTCCGGTCCAACGGTTCAGCGTTCAGCATACCGTCAACCGGTCACTGCAAAGGGTCTCAAGGCCATCGAAGATGGTTCGTTGACGTGGCTCGACGATGAGATGTACAACAATCTCAACACCGGTGTTCTCGAACAATACCTTGAGGAGAAAAACCTCGAAGAATCGTTCGAAGTTTCACATTGGTCGCCTTCCAAAGTTATGATCGGAATTGCGATTGGTGCAATCTTCTCCGGCGTTACTGCCTACATTGGTTTGAAACTCGGTCTGGCAATTTCCGCTGCTTGGTATATTGCTTATCTTCTTGGAATGGCGCTCAAGTGGTCGCCTTCTGAGGTCAACATTGCTACCTCTGCAACGACGGGAGCCACACACGCTTCAACAGGGTTCATCTTTACCTTCCCTGCAATTTTCTTACTGGCATCGAAAGCGCAGTATTCGTTAGCTGATGGTCCATTGATTACACTTGAGGATGGTGAGGCGTTTCGACTCGCTTTCATTGCGATTGTAGCATCGATGTTTGCTGGATTCCTGGGTGTGATGTATTTCATCATCTTCCGACGTGTTTGGTTGGTCGAAGATCCATTGCCATTGCCTGGTTTTGAAGCAACGCTGAAGATGCTGGACATCGCTTCCGATGTCAATACTGGAGCTGTTGAACACGCTCGTGAATCGCTGAAAACCATTGGGTTATGGACTGGAATTACAATGATTGGTATGTTCCTAATCGAATACCCGATTGTTTGGCTTTCGGATAAGAAACTCTCGGTGATGGATTACCTCGCTGAAACACTGCATGTTGGTGACATCGGATTAGCATCGTTTTACAGTGCTGGAAAGATTCACCAGCCTGCTGGAATTTACGAAGATGGTTCCTCGAAGAAGTACACACAATGGTCCGAAGAGACTGCGTGGAATCCATTCGCATACACCTATGTCGGTGTTGCACTCACACCCTCGATGTTTGCAATTGGTTGGTTCATGAAGACCAGAGTTGCTTTCTTGGTCAATCTAGGTACGCTCGTAGGTTGGTTTATCCTCGTTCCATTGGCTGTTTTCCTCAACTTCCCAGTCTATGATGCGCAGTATCAGGCCAACGTTCCGATTCAGTACTATGCTGAAGATGGAGCACGAGCACTGCAAATGATCGCCTTCTCAAAGACGGTACGAACCATTGCTATCGGTTCAATTGTCGGTGGTGGAATGTTTGGTCTTGCTAAGATGTGGCGTACGTTTGCTAACATCTTCAAGGACATTGGTGCCGCCTTCAAGGGTGAAGGATCACAAGAGTACATGGAAGGAAAAGGCTGGTATGAGTGGCCTTTGATGCACATTCCTATCTTCATGGGCTTGACCTTCCTCTCAATGATCCTTATCTTCTGGGTCGGTGGCTTCCCGATCGCTGCTGCGGTCATCTTCGCCACAGTCCTCATCATGACCACGTTCCTCTTGGGGGCTATTGCAGTCCGTGTTATGGGTGAGACTGGTATCGAGCCGGTCTCAGGAACATCGTTCATTGTCCTGTTGATGTTGCTTGGAATCTTCCTCAACTTCGATGCAGCACTCGGTTTGAACAAGCAAGACGCTGTTCTGCTCGGTCTTGTTGGAACAACGGTCTTTGGTTCAGCGATTTCGATGTCTGGAACAGTTATTGGTGATTACAAGAACAGCCTCTACATCGGAAACCGTCCATATCACATTTCGAAAGGTAACATCATGGGTGTTGTACCTGGTGCAATCATTGGTGCAGCAGTCGCAATCTTCCTCTCGATTCAACTTGCGGAAGGACGCATCGATTTGATTGCACCACAAGCTAACGCTTTCGCAACCTTCTCGGTTATTTTCGCTGAAGGTCAGGGTGACTTGACGCTCCTCGCACTTGGTTTCCTCTTGGGAATGTTCGTAGAGTGGGTCACTGGAATGGGTACATCGTTCGGTCTCGGAATGTACCTTGACGTTCCACATACATTGCCAATGCTGATTGGTGGATACAGCCGTGATAAATGGGAAGAGAAGAAACTCAAGCCAAAGATTGAGGCGATCAAGGAAGAAGAAGGTGCAACGGCTGCTGAAAAGAAGCGTGCATTGATTCTCTTGAGTACGTTCATGGTCGCTGCTGGCCTGCTAACCGGTGAAGCCTTCTTTGGAACGGAATCGAGTATTCTCTCGTTCATTGATACACTTGTTGCAGATCCGAACAGTACTGGTTGGTACATCGGTCGTATGGCTGGATTTATTGGCCTCAATGTAGGAATTGGTTGGATCATCTACGCCTTGTTCAAGCGAGCAGGTGTCATTGGCGCTCCAAAGGTATTGGATGCTGAGTTGGTCAACGAGTCGTGACCAATATGCAGCGTGGATCGGTTCCAGCGCATGTCTGGTTGGTCCTTGGTGTGGCCATTTGTGGTGTATCGAGTGCAGGTGCAATCTTTACGCATGTTGATGACATACCGCCATTGCTTCGAGCCTCATGGCGTTTGCAATTGACAGCATTGATTCTTGCCCCACTCGCCCTGTGGCAATTCAATTCCATTGATGAGGAGGTCAAATCCAAACTCTTTGAGATGTCATCAGGAAAAGTCATTCTTGCAAGTGGAGCTTTCCTAGCACTTCATTTTGGTTTCTGGGTGACATCGCTTGATTATACATCACTGACGCATTCATTGCTGTTTGTTACGGCACATCCACTTGTCATTCTGATTGGAATGATCTTGTTTGTTCGTAGGCCGAATAGAATGGAATTGATTGGAGGAATTGCTGCCTTTGCAGGTGCAGCCATTTCCATGCTTGATGCAGGTGATGTACAAGGCGATCGTTCTGTGACATTCTTTGGTGATCAATTGGCGTTTCTAGGTGCTGTCTTCGTTGTGGGATACCTCGTCTGCGGACGTATCCTTCGAGAATGGATGCCATTGTTCATCTATGCTTTTCCTGTAACACTTCTCGGTGGTTTACTGCTTCTTCCTGCATCGATGCTCCTCGAAGCAGACTATTCCCAATATGGTGCATTTGGATACATTGGCCATGAGACACTTGTTTGGTTTGTGTTGCTTGCTTTCATTGCAGGGATTCTTGGCCATACTGGTCTCAATTATTGTCTGAAATATGTGTCTCCATTATTGATTTCAATCAGTGTTACGCTCGAGCCTGTCCTTGGTTCAATCATCGGTTGGATGTTTTTCTCAACAGGAGTTCCCGGTATGTGGACGTGGATCGGTGGCCCAATCTTGATGCTTGGAATCATATCGATTCTCTATGGTGAACACATCACAAACCAAACATTAGTTGATAACAAAGCAGTACTGGAGGGAGAATAATGCAGAAGAAGTGGGTGCTCATGACCAACGATGATGGTATCGAAGCTCCCGGCTTTGAACATCTTGTCAAGGCGATGAACCGAGCAGGCATTCCTCTTGTTGCTTTCGCACCTTCAACCAATAAGTCCGCATGCAGTATGCAACTGAATCTTGGTAAGCCTCTTGATCTTCATGATCGAAATGAACTGATTGAACAATGGAATCTCGATGCATCCGTTGGCGTTCATTTATTCGCACTTGATGGAACACCTTGTGATACGATGATTGTGGCATTGGATGGTGGGCTCAAGCATGTTTTGCCTGATATACAACCCTCCATCGTGTTGTCAGGCGTGAATTTAGGTCCGAACTTGTCACAAGATTCCTACCACAGTGGTACAATGGGAGCCGCTCGAGAGGCCGGTTTGTACGGAATGCCTGCGATTGCAAGTTCCTACACGTCGTTCGATCCTGAAGGAATCCAAGTCGGTATCGATGCAACTGTTGAATTTCTTCAACGAGTTCTACCCCTCGTTCCAAGTGTACCTCAGAACCTTTGTCGCCCACATATCGATGCACGCTCAGAACATGTGTCCTCATGGCCAAATCGGCCACGCATACGAACGTCTGAAGAAGCAGATAAGCAACTCATGAATGCGTTCCTTCATGGTGAATTGATGCTTAATCTGAACGTTCCACCAAATTGGAATGGTTCGTATCAGACAACTCGATTAGGCATGCGTTGGTATCGAGATGCAGTGCAATTTGTTGATGGAAACGATGGTTCTGTTGAATCGACGTTCACAATTGGAGCTGCCTACATCGACAATCATGTGGTTGCGAATGGTGATGTCGATTGTATCGAAACAGGCGTTGCAAGTATTTCCTCACTTCCAACTTGGCCGCAAACACACCCGCTTGCATTGGATGATGCATTGCTTTCGTTTGCACTCAATCAAGACGAAACCGGACATCCAACTTGGTTCAAAGGTTGAGTTGAACACCTTCGTCCAGAAGGAAGTGGCAAATGGCGATGGCATGATGGCCTTGCAACCATGTTGATCCAAGAGAACGAGGAATTCCTTCATCGGTCTCGAGCGGTTGATCATCACTGAGCAGGAAAGCGATTGTCTGCTCATTTGGTAGAGATTCAGACGGAATTGGTTCATTCTGCTTCCAGAGGCGTTCAGCATCAGCATCGAGACGGATGAAGATTGAATTCTTCCATTCTGAAAGCGTGTGGCCTAGATTGCCTCCTCCATCGTAGAGCCCGGGTGTGCGTTCAATCCACTGGCCAATGGCAGGAGAAGGCTCTCGAATGGCTTTGGCAATCAAGCCAGCTACACTTCGTTCTTCTGCATGAAATCCTCGTAATTCAGAACCAACAAACTTCAATCTTCGGTGTGGTCCTGGACCGCCTTGAAGATGGAGAATGACCTCAACATCTGAGCGTAGACCATGCGAAGTCAAGAGTGCTGACATCAATGCACGAATGAGTACATCCATTCGACCTGCTCCGCCTGCAAGGTCATTGAGAGGTAACTTGCCTTTGTTCATCGCTCGATGGCCAATCACTGCAAATCGACGAATGTTAATCCCCTCGCTCAATGATTGTTCGAAGTGCATCACATAGATCGGTAAGCGTTTCAAGAACAAAATGACTTCCTTGTTTGTCAACAAGGTAACCGCGTGGTTTTGATGGATCGTTCAAATCTTCCAGTCGGTTGGCAACAACTGCAGTCATTTCTGAATGCTCAATTTGAGCAACTGCTCGATGAATCAAATCTCGTTGCTTAATTCCTGTCTCAAGTTTGAAACCAATGCGTGTTGAACCACGAACCTTTTCTTTCAATTCTTGGATGTGTTTTTTGCCCTCAATGAGGTTCACTTGCAAGGGTCCTTGTTGACTTGCTAGCTTTCCTTCTGCAGGCGACTCAACAATGTAATCCAAAACTGCAGCAGTATGCACCCAGGCATGAATCTCATCATTAGCGATTGCTTTGAGTTCAGCCAACATCTGATCGGGTTGCTCGGCTTTGATGCACAATGGTAACCATGGTGGCTGAACAGAACTTGTTTTTCCAACAACGCATGTTACGTCATGACCGTATCGATACAATTCGTCGGCAATCGCATATCCAGTAACGCCTGAACTGGTGTTTTGAATCCCACGCACATCATCGATTGGTGAATAAGTGCCTCCAAGTGTAACAACGACATTCTTACGGTTGTTTGAGGATGAATGGATGCCATGTGCGAAACGAGCGACAATGTGCTCATGATTCGGTGTCTTCCGTTTCCCTTCCTCAAGGTCACCCCACATCACATCGATGCCCTCATCTCGTAGTCGTTCAACGATGTCATCGGTTACTGGATCATCTGCTAAGTCAGCGTGCATGCTTGGAACCATCATTACGTGGGTGTTGCGAGAACGTGCGGCACTCAATGCCATCAACAATGGTCCTTGTTGCATTCCGTGCAAGTGTGCAGCAATGGTGTTTCTTGTCGCTGGAGCCACAAGGATTGCATCAACATCCTCGAGTTGTTTCATATCGCCATCCCAATCGGTGATGACTTCACATTGACTCGCCCATTCAACAGCAAGTGGTGTAACAACACGTCGTGCACTTTCAGTCATGATAACCAACATTTCTGCACCATGTCGACGCATTTCACGAAGCAGACGTACGGTATCAACAGCAGCAATACCCCCTGTGACACCAACCAGAATACGCTTCCCAGAAAGACTCGAGCCTTTCCTTTCGACGTCGGTATCACGGACGCTCATGGCAGTCCGAATGGATAGACCATCAAGACTTCTTCGCTGTTCACAAGGCTTCATGTGAGGGGTATGTTTGGGTGAATCATGGCTGGGAGTCGTGGTGACGATATCGTCCTTGCTGGTTCAGGAGGGCAACGTGCTTCAGCAACACTCTCTGCCCTTTTCGACCAGACCCACCGGAGTACATCGCTCATCCTAGCCATTGACAGCATCATCATCGTGCTCATTTCTCAACAGATCTCCGCAGCCCTACAACCAATCCTTGGTAGTGCTGCGATGGTTCTTTGGGTTGTCCCTCTGTTTATTTGCGTCATGACATGGTTTTCGTATCGCTCACGTAGAAAGTGGGCATATTGGCCTGCAGCAGCAATTTTGGCCATTGCATCGGTCATCTTCTTCCTCCTCTTTTTGCAATACTTGTATTTCGTCATCTCAGGACTTGTCGGTGGTTTACTGTTCATGCTGATCATGGGGTATGCATCATACAGTTCCTTCCAACGGGTTCGTTATCATTTCTCTCCGCTCTATAGACAAGGATATACAACGTTTATTTCAACGCCCGAAGTCGAACTTGAGGATGGTGAAATGCTGGCAGCATGCCCGAATTGTATGGCAGTTCTTGCCATACGACCTGATCTGCTTTCTCCTTCTGATACATGCCCGCATTGCAAGAGCCCATTGGTCAGTAAAGAACTGGCACAACGTCATGGTTGGGAAGAGGAATAATCGCTCAACTTGAGCAAGAAAGCATAGAACAACCAACTCGATGCCGTGCCCATTCTGGTCGTTTCTGAAACCACTTCTCTTCATGTTGAGATTGCTCTGCATACGGATCCTTGAGTAATTCATACAATTCTTCTGCAACGCTGTAATCATCTTTCCCAGCAGCATCAATCGCAAGTTGTGCCATCCAATTACGAAGCACATATTTCGGATTCGTGGATAACATTACACTACGGTTTGGGTTTCCTTCAACTCGTTCCCACCATGATTGAAGCCATTGATTCCATTGCTCCTTTGGAATCGTTGTCTCATCATAGAATGCATCCTGTAAATGTTCGATAGATGGTTCTTCAATGGAACATAGCAATCGAAAGAAGATCGTCATGTCGGTTTCAACGAGTTGAAGGTTTGATGTCAACGCTTGAATCAATTCCGCATCGGACTCTCTGAATTCATCAAGCCCGAGTTTGTTGGTCCACATTGTATTGTTTTGTTCCTCATAGAACGCATAGTATGTCTCAAGGCAAGCATAGAGCCGTTCCGCATCATCCATCAGTGGACTGATCGATTCGAGAAGACGTGCTACATTCCATGCACCAATTTGTGCTTGATGACCAAATCTGTATCGCCTTGTTCGCAAATCGGTGGTATTTGGCGTCCAGTTCGGATCAAAATCTTCGATCCAACCGTATGGGCCATAATCGATGGTCAATCCATGAATGGACATGTTGTCCGTATTCATTACACCATGAACAAAACCAACACGCATCCAATGCGAAATCATGATTGCAGTTTCTTCAGCAATTTGATTCAACCAAGCAACGAGGCAATCATCTGTCGATGAGGAATGCTTTGGGAAATGATGCTTAATTGTATAATCAACCAATGTCTGAAGTGTTTCCCTATCCCCATTCAATGCATGGATTTGGAACGACCCAAAGCGAAGAAAACTTGGAGCTACTCGACATACGATTGCACCGGGTTCTGGAGCAGGATTGCCATCGTACATGATGTCTCGAACAACCTCCTCACCAGTCGTGACCATCGATAATGCACGCGTTGTAGGAACACCGAGATGATGCATGGCTTCACTGCAGAGAAACTCTCGAATCGATGAACGTAGCACAGCCTTTCCATCAGCAAAACGGGAATATGGTGTAATTCCAGGACCTTTTAATTGTAGTTCAAGGATTTCATTTCCAGTATCAACCTCGCCTAATGTAATGGCTCGACCATCACCAAGTTGGTTTGCCCAGTTTCCAAATTGGTGACCTCCATAGCGTTGTGCATATGGATCCATCCCTTCCACAACTTGATTTCCACCGAGAATTGATTCATTTCCACGCTGTAAATTTAGAAGTTCTCCAACTTCATCCGACCACAACCTCAACCGTGGATTTGGAACACTTGTAGGGTGTACACGCGACCAACATGCGCCGGGTACTTGACGTGGAAGGCCACCTACTTCGTCATCACCTGGAGTTTCAAGAAGAAAGAGATTCTTCCAGTCCAATTGAGCGAATGTATTGTCTCCCACATCCCTCTGACGACGTGAAGTCACTTCAACTTGATTCTCCATTCTTTTGTTCTTCCATGTGCACAAGGGTACGCTTCAATATGACCCTCTGCAAGCC
>PBET01000007.1 GCA_002719815.1 Methanobacteriota archaeon
ATGGCATGGCCATTTGGCAGTGCAGGGAACGACCGGGACGCAGACGCTGAACTCGCAGAAGAGCGCTTGAAGATTATGGCCAATGTGGCCATTGAACAAGTGCCACTCCCTGAACAAGGAGAGTTGAGTGAAGAGGATGCATGGACCATCTCCCACGGTCCGACTCGAGCACGATTGAACAGTATTGGATCTGTACCCACTGTCGCAGCGACGCTTGCCCCCCAACCGGCGGCACCCGTCAACGCACAGGTGGATACTTCTGGACTGGAACGTATGATCAGCAGTCGCCTCGACTTGGTCGAGGATGTGCTAGGATTGATCTCGCACAAGATGGAGCAAGCAAACGTTGTACCAACTTCCGAAGCGGATGAAGAATCAGAAGCTGCAGAAGGCGACGACGTTGCATCAGTCGATGGAGCAGTCGGTGACACGATTGTCACAGCAGACGGAGAAGTTCTCCCTGTTGGTGATGGTGTTGATCGATTGCGACAATCCGATGAAGCACGACTTGTTGAATTGTATGAAGCACAAGCGCTTGCAGCGAATCCTTTCCTTGCGAAAGGATCCTATGAACAGGCCGCAAACGATGGCGTCGGAGCTGCAATGGTTGCAGCCCTTCTCCTCGACAATCTCTCTGGAATGGCTGCCGTAAGTTTCGCACAGAAGGCAGTTCAAAGCGGAATGTTGACCGAAGATGAGGGCCGAGCGGTCCTCGCCATCGTTCAACTCGCTGCACCAGGGGAAGCGGAAGCTGCACTCAACGATCACTTGTCGCATCGAAAGTTGTTGACGTTCTCTGCGATTGTTGAATCCTGGCGTTCCCAAACTTCGAAATCGGAGGAATGATGCATGGGTGCTTCAGTAGGTGTTGGTGCTCTCGTTGTTGGTACCTCGTTGTTGTTGATTTTTGCACTTGCAGTGCAAACCCTCGACAATCGATTGGATACCAGTCTTGAGATCATCGATGATGCTGGAGACCCTTTACCCTCATTTCAGATCGATGATGCAACATTATGGGAAGGTGCTGTGTTGAGCGTAACCGTGAACAGCAATGGAAGCGGATACGTTGATGGAAACTTGATTGCAACAGGAACTGGAAGTGGATTTTCTGGAACATTTACCGTTGATGGTGTAGGAGGAATAGATAGCGTGACAATCACCAGTCGCGGCAATTACTCGTCCCCTCCTACCATCACCGTTGATGCGTCCGGACAATCTCCAACCAGTACTGCAACATTCAGTTCCACAATCGGCAATCACATTTACGCAAATCTAACGAATACGGGTTCTGTAACACTTCCTCTTCGGGAAGTGTGGCTCTTTCTCGATGGAGGGACAGCCGAAGATCCAACGAATCTAGGTTCTGCATACACCCCAAACATTGGTAGTACGAACTGGTATCCTGGTGAAACGATTGCTCTCGATTGGTCCGAAAACGGGCCAACATCGTACGAGCGAATCTCGTTAACGGCTGGTGGGCTTTCTGTTGCTCACACACTTGCATGAGGTGAATACATGGCTGACGGTGGAGCATCATCTTTCATTTTCCTGACCACAGCACTGCTGGTGTCAGGATTGGTGAGTGTTGTTTTGATCAATCAGTGGGGCGAAATGGCTCAAATCACTGCGCAAGAAACAGCAGCCTTGGAAGTTCAAGAAGCAACAAGTGTTGACTTTGCTGGCGATCCAATGATGGTCTCATTGAACACGACATTGAATGAAATTACATTTTACGTACAAAACACAGGAACAACGTTGTTGGATTCATCCACCTTGGTCGTTCTTGTTGATGGACAGACTGTGACCTCCACAATCAATGCAACACTTGTACCAACTACTGGAGATTGGGATGAAGATCACCTGCTTCAAATCACGGTGAACGAGCCTACGTGGACGTATCAATCAGGAGATGACGTATCAATCACGGTTGTCGTTTCATCTGAAATCACCAATGGATACCGAGGTTCGGATTCCATGTCTGTGGAGGTGCGATTGCATGGTTGAACGACTTGATGAAATGCCGAAACCCATCGAAGATGGTTTTCCATACGATGTTGAAACGGACAGTCTTGCAGATTCACTTGGTCTACGTCTGCCCAATCGAAGCCTCATTTTGCTTCAGGGTGAAGTAGGTGCAGGAAAGTCGCTTGTAAGTCAACGATTTGTTCACGGACTCTTACATAACGATGTCAAGGTACTTGTCATCACAACAGAGTTAACCACACGTGGTTGGATCGAACAAATGGAATCGATTGGTTATGGCGTCACCGACGCATTGACCAATGGAAACCTAATGATTTTCTCTCGATTTGGTACCGTTGCTGAACCCATTCCCAATGTGGGTCTTGATGAAGTTCTGAACAGCGAAGCCATCGAAGAAGCTGATATTGTTGTCATCGATTCTGCAAGTTCATTGATGCCCGATGGTATGGATGATCAAGCACGCTTCGATATGATTCAACGCTTGAGAAAGATCGCATCAACTGGACGTAGTCTGATGTTGATGGTCGACAAGGATGAAATGGATGCAAAACTGTTGCATTCACTTCGTGCAAGCGCAGAAGTTGTTCTTGACCTCTCGACCAATCTCATCGGTGGAGAACTCAAACGCACACTTCTCGTCACTCGATACCTTCGAGCGGCAGGGCCTGTACAATCATCCGTCGGCTGGCGTGTTGAGCCAGGTATGGGCTTCATTGTCGATATTACTGCAGTTAGTTGAGGTGAATACATGGCTGATGAAGAACTCAAATTCCAACGAGGTGATCTTGCCTCGGTCATGGCTGCACACAGCCACGTTGCGGATTGGGTTCGAGATTTTGAGAAGCGTTATGGTTCACGTCCGATTTACTACGGGCCTCTTGACCGAGATGCGAAGAAACAGCGACCATTGAATCTCATCTACATCACAAAGGAACCTGTCTTTGTCCACATCTATGAGCCTCCAAGCGATGAGGAAGGCGGTGGACAGGTTCTGTGGTTTGGTCTCGAACCTCAATTGAATGAGGAAGAAGAAAACATTCGACGTGACCTTGTTGAAACCCTCCTTCAAGAAGCACCATCTGCGCCATCATTCACAACTGATTCTGAATTTGAAACGATTCTCGGTCAAATGATCGACCGATACACAATCTCTGAAGCTGAGGCAAGCATTATTTCACGCCGTCGAGGACGTATTTGGGAGTTGGTTGGTCTCGACGATAAACGAATTGTCGTATCTGAAACACAACGTCAACGACTTCGTTACATTATCATACGCGATTTGATTCGAAACGGACCTCTTGAAACCCTTCTTTCGGACGAAATGCTGGAAGATATTCACTCGGTTGGATTGAAACACATTCACATGGATCACAAGGTATTCGGAATGGTAACATCCAACATTCGATTCAGAGAACGTGAGATTCTCTCTCGGTATCTCCGTGCCATGTCCGAACGTATTGGTCGTCCAGTTTCCGATAATAAACCGATTATTGATGGTGCACTTCTCGATGGTTCACGTATCAACATCATTTTCTCAGATGACGTTTCAATGCTCGGGCCTTCTTTCACAATTCGTAAGTTCGCTGAGGAAACAATATCTGTCATTCAACTCATTAAATGGGGCACCATGAGTGCCCAACAAGCAGCATACATTTGGATTTGCTTAGAATATGGTATGTCCGTTCTCGTATCTGGTGAAACCGCATCGGGTAAAACCACAACACTCAATGCAATTCTTCCATTTATCGATCACAATGTCAAGATTTATTCTGCTGAAGATACACCTGAAGTGAAGGTACGTCACAAGATTTGGCAACGACTCGTAACTCGTGATTCAAAGAATGAAGATTCTCGTGTTGAAATGTTCGACTTGCTCAAAGCAGCACTTCGTTCACGTCCTCGTTACATCATCATTGGTGAGATTCGTGGTGTTGAAGGTGCGACGGCCTTCCAAGCAATGCAAACAGGGCACCCAGTTATTGCAACCTTCCACGCATCGTCCATCGTCAAGATGATTCAACGTTTTACGGGTGATCCGATCAACGTACCAATTCGTTTCTTCGACAACCTGAATTTCGCTATTTTCCAAGAAGTTGTAGAAGCACCAGGAGGAGGTATTGCTCGACGTATTACAGGTATTGACGAAGTCATTGGCTACAACAAACACAGCGATGGTGTATTGACCAGAGGTATGTTCGAATGGGATCCCGTCAAAGATAAACACTACTTCCGTGGAATGTTCCAATCGCACCTTCTCGAAAACAAGATCGCTGCAATGGCAGGGTTTGCAAATAAGCGTGACATCTACGACGAAATGCTACGACGAGCAGCTGCAATCGAGCGTATGGCTGATCGTGATTTGACCCATTATGACGACGTCTTTGACTTGCTCAACATTTACTACAACAGTGGTTGGGAACATTTCGATAGTGCCGTCGATTCATGGGTTGGCGTTAACCACAAGTAAGGAGGAGATGAACGTTGGAGAGAATGCCGATGTGGCAAATTGCCATCCGTCGGCTTGAAATGCCGATGGGTCGTTTCCTCGGCCTCTATGTTGGAGGTGCATTTGCAGGCGGTTTAATCGCCTCGCTCCTCCTCATTTTCCTCACAGGCGGTTTAGCAGATGGGGCTCTGTTTGCAGGCTTTTCTGGAATCCTTCTCCTCGTTCTCCTTCCTATCTTAGCCGCATTGGGAGCTATGGCCTTCCCATTGCTTGAAGTCAGCCGTTCAGCCAACCTCATTGAGCGTGAAATGCACATGTTTATCACGCGTATGGGTATTCTCTCACTCGGAGAAGTCGGTGCTCAATCCATTTTCGATATTCTCAAACAGATGCGTGATTATGGTGAACTTGCAACCGAAGTTCAGCGTATTGAAACGCTTGTCGACAAGTGGCATACATCACTGCCTGAAGCGGCAAGAATCGTCGCTCAACAAAGTCCAAGTCCATTATGGACGGATTTCCTCGACCGAATGGCATTCTCGATTGAAGCAGGTCAGCCAATTGATGAATTCATGCGTTCGGAACAGGAAACGGTTGCTGAACAATACAACACGCTCTACGATACTCGACTCGAAAGTGTTGATACAATGCAAGAGATCTATGTCTCCATGGTCACTGCTGGCCTCTTTGGATTGGTCATTGCAGGTATCCATTTGGTTCTGTTTGAAGTCGGTGGGGACAGCGATACACCGATCGAAATCGCTTCCCGTCTTCGCTATCTCTTGCTTGCCTCAATGCTGTTTATCATTATTCAAATTGCAGCAATGTTGGCCTTTAGAGCCACGATTCCTCGTGATCTTATCTTTGCAAGAGATGAATTAGACACGCCTTTTCGAATCAATTTCAGACGCTCCCTTCTCTCTGCAGGAGCGGTTTCGCTCATTCTCTTTTTGATTACGATTATTGTTGTGATTTCCACATGGGAAGAAATCAGTTCACAATGGGATCGTTATGGACTTATTCTCCTCGCAGCCCCTCTTTCTCCCCTCTTGATTCCAGCATGGTTGATTCGTCGAGAAGAAGGAAACGTTCAACGACGGGACGGAGCTTATCCTGATTTCATTCGAGCACTGGGTGGTACTGCACAAGCACGTAGTGCAGAACCTTCAGCAACAATCAAAGCGCTTCGTGGTGTTGATTTCGGAATGTTGGATGCGTCCATCGATCGACTGGAACGACGACTTGCAACACGTATTGATTCCGACCGTGCATGGGACTACTTCAACGCCGATACCAACTCTGCAGTCATTTCTCGATACACTCGAATCTACATCGAAGGTTCACAATCATCCGGGAAACCCGCAGAAACAGCTGAAATGGTTTCACGTTCGGTTGGAAATTTGCTCTCATTGCGACGACGACGTGCCCTTTCTGCAAACACCATGTGGGGTGTTGCACTCGGCCTTCTCGTCGCCAGTGTAACTTCGCTCAACGTTACCATTTCCATCGTTTTGCAACTTGGTGAGGCAATTGCCGGTGTTGCGAGTGGACTTGCTTCCACAGATGTCGGAGCATTGCAGGACTTTGGTAGTGGAATTGCCTTGCCAGTGATGGAAGATGCAACATCGGTCGATGATAACATACGCATGTTCAAGATCATTGTATCCATTCTTGTTCTTGGTCAAATCATTGCAGTATCAGCCATTGCAACCCGTCTTCGTGGTGGAGGAAAAACAAGTGCTGCTGGCCAAGCCATCCAACTGTTATGGATTGCAGGGATTACTTCTTGGATTACTGCAGTTCTCCTCGAAGGTGCTTCTTCGGTGTTTGGAGTTTAGAAAAAGAGTATATGCTGGGTTGTAAATGACTGCATCATGCAACCCCCAATGCAACAGCCCGGCCCGCAAACGACGAACATGTATCACCCTCCTCAACAAATGATGATGAGTGGTGGATTATTTTCGCTTCATAAATTCCTTATGATCGGTGTCATCCTCATCCTCGTCGCAGGATTCCTGAGTGTACTTCCTGACTTTTCAGGTGCGCCTGCGACCGTTGACTACGATACAAGTGAAACTGGCTGGATAGATGAATTCGATAAAGATACGGAAGCACACAACGATTTCGTCCGTATCATGGATACGCTTGCAACCTTGGTTGGTATGGCTGGTGTCGGATTGATCGGCTATGCATTCGTTCGCGAAGCCTATGATGAAGATACGACAACATCTGGTTTGAGAATAACCTTGCTTCTTCTTGGTTCAATCATGCTTTTGCAGATGATTGGTTCAGGATTCAATCTAAGCATTACGCTTTGATTTCTTTGATTTGGATTTGTTCATCTTCGCTTCTTCATTGATTCGTTTCTTTGTTGCAGCCCATGAACAGATTGGACATTGAGACAGATCATGGAATCGTGCAGGACAATATTCTCGTCCGAAAAAGATGATTTGCAAATGGAGACTATTCCATGCATCTTTTGGAAAGACCGCTTTGAGGTCTTTTTCGGTCTGATCGACGTTCTTCCCGTTTGAGAGCCCCCATCGTGCTGCAAGTCTGTGGATATGGGTGTCAACAGGAAATGCTGGAATGTTGAATGCTTGAGCGAGAACAACACCAGCGGTCTTGTGCCCAACACCAGGAAGTGCTTCTAATTCTTCGAATGTATTCGGTATGTTCCCTTGATGGCGTTCGATAAGAAGTTCAGACAATCGACGAATGTTCTTGGCTTTGGTTGGCGCAAGGCCTACTTCGCGAATCAGCGACTGTATGGTTGCTACCTCAAGATTTGCCATTTTCTCGGGTGTTGGACCCTGTTTGAACAATGCGGGTGTGACTTGATTGACCTTCAAATCGGTTGTCTGTGCACTCATGAGCACAGCAACAAGAAGTTGGAATGGAGATTCATGATCAAGTGGAACAGGCGTTTCTGGATACAATTCTTCAAGCATGGATTGGATGCGCTCGGCTTTTTCCTTGCGCTTCATATCATCACCTACTCAGCATACTCTGAGCCAGTGACCCATCCAAAGAACAGTCCAGAACCAATGGAGAGGAGAGGAATGCCATTGCAGACGATCGTTTCAAGCGGTTCAGTATCCGGCTTTCCAAGCAAGTACCACACCAAGAGGGTGAGAAACAAACTCGGTATGACCATCAGTCCACCAATGATGAGCGTCCTTGTAAGTCGCATGATTGCACCACCCTTCTCTCATTCAAGAACTGTTGCTTCACTGGAGCGCCAATTGTTGCGCTAATGCATCAGCACTCATTGAATTGATAACATCCTTTTCTTCCAACCATCCTTTACGAGCAGTCATGACACCATATTGGATGTCAGCAAGACCTCGAATTGAATGCGCATCTGGGCTAATAGCGACTGGAACACCTCTAAGTTTCGCATATTTGCAAAGTCGGTAATCAATGTCCAATCGATACGGGCTTGCATTCAATTCAATCGACTTGAAACGCCCTTCCTCAATGTGTTCAGCCATTGCATCAATGAGCCGATGAACATCCACTTCGTATCCTTCACGACCCTGCAGGATTCTCCCTGTTGGATGTCCGAGTACTTTGGTCGCAGGATGTTCGAGCACTTTCAGCAATTCTTCCGTATTCTCGCTCTCATCTCTGCCTCGCCATTTCGTCATTGCGTGAACGGATGCAACGACATAATCCAACTGACTGAGAACATCATCGGGATGATCCAATTTTCCTCCTGAGAGGATATCGGATTCAACACCGTGAAACAATCTGAAATTTACCCCTTCATCCTGCCAGTTTTGGTTGTATTTTCGAATTTTTTGGCCTTGTTCAAGCAATCGGTCGGCCGGTGCCCCATTTGCAACCTTCAGTGTAGGCGAATGGTCAGCAATTCCAAGCCATGTCCAACCTAATGCTTGAGCTGCATCTGCCATTTGTTCGAGCGTTGCTTCACCATCGGATACGACGGTGTGATTGTGAAGTGCCCCTTGTATGGTATCAAGTTCCAACAATTGCGGAAGATTCTGAGCGCTTCCTGATTGAATCTCTCCTGTATCCTCTCGCAATTCTGGAGGAACCCATTGGAGGTCAAGATGCGAGTAAATCTCTTGCTCCGTCATTGCCGATAAGGAAAATTGTGCAGCTTCAATACCTTTCATCTCGCCTGCTTTCGCTTCAGGAATCAATCCAAATTCGTTCAAACGCAAGCCACGATCGATTGCGCGTTGACGCATCGCAATGTTGTGCTCCTTACTTCCTGTAAAGTAGGCAAGCGTAAATGCAAACATCTCTGGAGGGACCAGTCGAACTTGTGCATCGATTGTTCCAGCACTCTCCAATTGTTCGTAATCATCTCCACCAATGGCTTCAAGGACATTTGCATCGATGTGACCTACTGAAAAACCATCTTCGAAGATACTGGCTTCAAGGATGAGGCTAATTTTGGAATCTCCTGCTCCCTTGACATCAGCAATACCTTGCAAGGCTAAGATGGCGTTTGCAACCGCTTCATGATGCTCTGATTTGACCCCAACAACGATATCCAAATCTCCAATCGTCTCCTTTCGTCGTCGTGCACTTCCTGCGAGTTGAACACGTTCAACACCGGGGATTGCTTTGATTCGTTGTTCAAAGGCTGTACCATATTTCAGACCAATATCCAAACGTCGTCTTGCTCGGAATCGAGAGAGTAATTCGATTCCATCGAGCATCCTTTGCTCGGATTTTTTTCCGAACCCTTTCATCGGTGCGATTCGCCCTTGTTCAGCGGCTTCTTTGAGGCTTGCAACGGAATCAACACCGAGTTCTTCATGCATCAATTTGATTCGCTTTGGACCAAGTCCAGGAATGCCGAGCATTTCGATCATCCCTTGAGGTGTATCTTTATGCAAACGAACCCAATCATCGGGCCAAACACCTTCGAGGATTGCTTGTGAAAGTGCAGAACCGAGTCCTTTGCCAATTCCTTTCATTTCGAACAAGCGTCCAGTTACGACCAGTTCGTGCAAATCTTCAGTCAATGTTCCAATCAAACGGCTTCCATTTTGATATGAGCGAACTCGGAAGACATTCGCTCCCTGCAACTCCAATAAGACAGCAACTTGATGCAGAACGGCAGCAACTTGATTCCGAGAAAAATATGGGGCACCACTTGGACGAGCCTTTGGAAGATTGAATGTGTTGCCTGCCATGATGTGTTGAAAGGTCCACAACTCAAAAAGGATGGCAAGTGGTTGTTTCAAAAACCTCGACGGTTTGGTTACCACATGGTCGAAGTTGGGTTCATTTCTCTCCTCGTCCAAACATTTTGTGGAATTTCAGCAGTATTGTTCATGTTTGTTGCCACCTTTTCACGTTCTGAAAAGGCAGAACTTCTCGTTCAGAACATCATCTTCACAACGCTCCTCCTTGCTGCTGCCTCCTTGTGGTGGCTCTCGTTGGCGGGAGGATCCCTTTGGGGTTCGAATTATCTTCCACGACCTCTCTCGGTTGTCTGCGTCGTACTTGCCGTAGCTGCACGAATGAACATTAAGGGCGAGAACGTATCGTTTGGTGCAAATCCTCACAGTATCGGAAGACACGTTGAAGAGGAATGATCAGACGATTTCTCCAGGACCTTCTTCTGACGATTCTGCAGCCTCTTTCTCCATTTTTTGGTTGATGAAGGTGCGCATGTATTCAGGAAGTTCGCCGTTCACAAAAATGACATCGTTAACGGCATCAAGTTTCTTGAGAGAATAATAGATCTGCATTGCAGTCATCGGTGTTGATGAACAACCAGTACATTCGCCATCAAGCGAGAGCATGATGTTGCCATCACTGGTGTCAAGTACGGTCACAACACCATCATGTGCATCAAGAACCTCTTGAACTGGACCGATTTCAGCCAGAACCTCTTCCGCACTAATGCCCATGACAACCCGAGAATGTCCACCTCTTTCAACGATTGGTTCGAAATTGCGTCGGCTACGAGAACGAGGGCCAGAAAGTCGCCGTCCAGACACATCAATGCAGGGAATCTCTTATGAGGGGTTCTTAGGTCGGGCGAAGCACAGGTGTACACTATGATGGAAAATATACCGTTGATTGCAGCAGGCGCAGGAGCCGTAGGACTTTTGATTGCCTTTATGCTCTATAACCAAGTAAAGAAAGTAAACATCGATAACGAAGTTGTCGCAGATATCACAGACGAAATTCAGAAGGGTGCTATGGCATTCCTGTTTGCTGAGTATCGTATTCTGTCAATTTTCGTTGTCGTTGTCGGTGCTGTTCTCGCTTACCTTAACGACGTTGATACCGCCATTGCATTCTTCGCAGGTGCGATCGCTTCAGTTCTAGCAGGTTTTTCTGGTATGCGTGCCGCAACTTCAGCAAACGGCCGAACTGCTATGGCTGCCAAGAACGATGGCCAAGCAGGTGCACTTGCAGTTTCTTACAACGGTGGAGCCGTTATGGGATTGTCTGTAGGCGGACTTGGTCTACTCGGTATCTCGCTGATTGCATTCTGGCTAAGTGCTGGAGAGACTGCGAGCGACGGGTCATTGAACCCCGTTAGTGCAGCTGCCGGATTCGGTATGGGTGCTTCATCCATCGCACTCTTTGCTCGTGTCGGTGGCGGAATTTACACCAAGGCGGCAGACGTTGGAGCTGACCTCGTCGGTAAGGTCGAGGCAGGCATTCCTGAAGATGACCCACGAAACCCTGGTGTTATCGCTGACAACGTTGGCGACAACGTTGGTGACGTCGCCGGAATGGGTGCAGACATCTTCGAATCCTTTGTTGGTTCAATCATCGCTGCCATGATTATTGCCAACGATTTCACAGGAAATAATGCTGGTGATTATGTTCTTCTCCCGATCCTTCTCGGATTCATTGGATACACTGCTTCCATCATTGGTGTTTTCTCAATGTCCATCCTAAAGAATGGAAAAGATCCAGCAGCGGCGCTTCGAAACACCACCTTCATCGCAGCAGTATTGTTCTGGGCAGGTGGCTACCTCGTTATTCAGCAAGGTCTGGTTGATGTCAAATATGGAATCATGCATTCCGTTGTTCTCGGTAGTGTTGTTGGAATTCTCATCGGCCTTGTTACTGAGTACTATACGGGTATCGAACCTGTCTTTAAAATCAAGACACGCGCAATTCCTCACATTGGTGAGATGTCCAAGACCGGTCCTGCAACCAACGCCATCGCTGGTCTATCCGTAGGAATGATGTCCACATTCATTCCTGTCGTTCTCATTGCACTCGGTATCCTCGGTGCGAATGAATTCGGTGGAGAAAAATACGGTCTATACTGCATCGCAATGGCTGCAATGGGTATGCTTGCTACCGTCGGTGTTACCATGACCGTTGATGCTTACGGGCCAGTCGCTGACAACGCAGGTGGAATCGCTGAGATGAGTGGTCTTGGTGACGATGTCCGTGCCATCACCGACGAACTCGATTCGATTGGAAACACAACGGCTGCCGTTGGTAAGGGATTCGCTATCGGATCTGCTGCCTTGACCGCTCTCGCCCTCTTCGCTGCTTATACAACCTCTGTTGGCGGCGTAGTGCTTAATTTGACCGATCCAATGGTCGTCATTGGTCTTCTCATTGGTGGTGGACTACCGTTCGTCGTCGCTGCAATGACCATGACATCAGTCGGAAAGGCTGCAGGTGACATGGTTGTCGAGATTCGACGACAATTCAAAGAAATCCCAGGCCTGCTCGAAGGAAAAGAAGGTGTCAAGCCGGATTCCCAAACTTGTGTCGACATCTCGACCAAGGCTGCTCTCCGAGAGATGATTGGACCGGGGTTCGTTGCAGTCATTGCTCCAGTTGTCGTCGGATTCGGACTTGGTAGCATTGCGCTCGGTGGAATGCTCGCCGGTTCTCTTGTCACAGGTGTACTGATGGCGCTCTTCATGGCCAACGCAGGTGGTGCTTGGGACAACGCAAAGAAAGCGATTGAACAAGATCACATTCCTGGTGCAAAGAAGGGTGATAACGCTCACGATGCAGCGGTTATCGGTGACACAATCGGTGATCCATTCAAGGACACCTCAGGTCCATCGCTTAACATCCTCATCAAGTTGATGTCCATTGTGGCAGTCGTTCTTGCCGGTACTGGCAAGCTCACTGACAACGGACTTCTCTGAGACTGTCAAGCGTTAGCCTCTTGAAGAGAGGCCGATAGGACAAACCATGCATGCAATGCATCGTAGCCTGTTTTTGGTTGGCTTATTGCTTTGCATGAGCCTTGCTGGTTGTACCAGTAATGATGTTTCTGGCTCCAACAACAATATGACCGAGGACGAGAAACAACTTCCAGAATGGTCTGTTGGACAGAACTGGCTCTACACCTTCATCACGCCTCAATTTGGAGAAGACAGTGCTCGTCTTGTTGTCGCTGAGATCGATAATGGTTCAGAAGAATATGTCGTCGGTATTTCGTCAGAGCGTGAAGCACAACGCCATGCTGTCATCAATCACAATCCCTTCCTTGGACGTATGACAATCGATGCGTTGGCTGTTTACGAAAATGGTGAGCCTCAACAAGTCTTCTCATTCCCATGGAATGTTGGTGATGCATGGGCCTTCACACTCTTCGAGCAAGAATGGGATGCGCAAACAGTTTCGCTTCAAAATGGCAATGCTCAGGTAGAAGCTGAATCGAGTGAGGGTCACGAATTAACTTACACATTTAGTGGTAGCAAAGGATTCCTCGAGAGACTTGTTTGGCGAGATGCTGAAGGAACCATCCAATTACGTATGGACTTGAACATCGCTCGCTCATCCTATAACGGTGATGTCTTCTTCTATCGGGCACGTGATCTTATTGACCGACTGTATGAAGAGAACGATCAAGAAATCTATGATTCATTCTTTGATTCTGGCCACCCATCTGAAGGTGATTGGGATACATTGGTGTGGTATCTTGATGTTGAGATTGCGTCGGGTGCTGGTGGATCCGGTTCCTTGACAATGAAGGATCACGCTGGTGCCTCTCCACTCACTCGCGCTTGGGGTTCTGGAGCGACTGAAAAAGGAGCGATTGGAACCATCCCCTCGAACTCTGGCGATTACTCCCTGACCGTCACCGTTCGTGGACCTTCATCATTTATCCATCTCAAGGTTGCAGGAGCACTCGTGTTCCAATGGACGCTCTGAGGTGGTTGAAGTGCCAACGCTCATCATGATGCATGGGATGACCGGAACGGCTGATATGATGCGGCCATTCGCTGAAAAAATCCTTCCAGAAGGATGGACATTGCTTGTTCCAGATGCGCGTTTCAACCATCCCCGTCGAGGAAGAACATGGTGGCGTTATGAAGACGAGGATCCTGACGTAACCCGTCGCCTCCACCTCTCTCGCCGAGAACTGATGGATGTTGACTCATCACTCTCGCAACTTGAGAAATTGATTGCGGAAGAAGCACCGATGGGGCCACTTGTCGTTGGTGGTTTCTCACAGGGTGGGGCGATGGCACAAGAAATGCTCCAACTTCCGCTTGCCGATCGAATCATTGGTCTTGTTGCATTGGGAACACGTCTTGTTCGACCGATGGAGTTACGCATGCGGCTCGAAGAACTTGAACAGAAGCGTATGTTTTGGATGCATGGAGTTCGGGATGTTCGTGTACCGATTGAAGACGGTTGGGCTGTTGCTCACTTGTTCGAAGGCGCTGGTTGGAGTGTTGAATTGGTCGAGCACCAAAAAGGTCACATGATTCCAACCGAACATCATGAAGAGCTCAAGAATTGGCTTGATGATCTTCTCAATTGATTGGATACTTGCTCAGTTCGTCAAAACCGCCGATGAAAATTCGGTCATCGCCACGTATATCGAAGATAACGGGAACGGTACGATGCATAGTTGCCTCAACAACTTCATCGCGTAATTTTCGTGGATGCTCGTCGAACGAAATTTCAACGAAGGGCATTTCTTTTTGTGTTAATAATCGCTTTGCAGCAGTACAATAGCCACAAAATCGCCCCGTGAAAACAAGAAAATTGCCTTGGTGTTGCTCGAGAAGTTCAGTGAACATAGTGTAACTTCGTGAACGACCTATTTCAAATCATGGTATTGGTGTTGTAACCAACGATTCAAATACAACAAACCTTTACTTTGAGCATGGATTCCTACGTGTTGATTCTCGCAGCTTCCTCGGGCAAGAATCTTGAACTTGCTCACCGCTTTAGTGAATCATTCCAAACTGAAGGCATGGCTACGCAAATCGTTGATTTGACGACCCTTCACTGGCCAGTATATACCCCCGAACTTGATGGTAATCCTGATCGAGAACCTGATACGTCTCAACTCTCGGAACAAATTCTCAACTCGAAAGCATTGGTCGTCTGTGCTCCTGAATACAATGGGGTTATGCCGCCAGCACTCAACAATACAATCGCTTGGCTGTCGGTTCAAAGCGATGATTTTCGCCGACTCTTCAACAATCGTACCGTCTTGCTCGCAACCCATAGTGGGGGCGGAGGCGCACATTGTCTCATGGCCATGCGCCACCAATTCTCGTTTCTTGGAAGCAATGTCATTGGGCGTACCATGAATCTGAATAAATCCAAGCCATTCTCTCAGGATACGATGAACGATCTCGTAAGCAGAGTTTTGCAACGATGAATCATTCCATTCACCTAAGGTTTGGATGGCCAACGGTTATCAATAAGATGCAACACCGCAGGGGTATTGGCTCGTGTGGTGTAGCCAGGTCCATCATCGCGGGTTTTCATCCCGCTGACCCGGGTTCGAATCCCGGCACGAGCACCTGGATATATTTTACAAACAGTTCTGAACATCATGTATAGATACTATATTGAATAACCCTATCATAACGGGTATGGTTATGCTTTCAAAAATGCAGTTTAACATACAATACGAAGACGCACTCGAGTTGCCAGCAGGTGAACTCGTCAATGTTTTTGATCGGTTGACCTTCATCCGGATAATAGAAATTGTTGATGACACACCCGTTCTGCTTTTCAATGCCATCTTTTTGAAGGGATTTAGTCTCAAACATCTCAAGGAAATCCCTTCGCTTGAAGTCCAAGATGTGCTGCACCAAGATGGCTCGGAGATTCTATTTTCTGCTCGAATGTCTGGACCGATTGCGAAATTAATCGTCTCCCAGAAGGATGCATGGCCCATCGCTCCAATCATTATCGAAAAGAAACAACTCGTTCTTTCAATGCAAGGAACTCCCTCCGGCTTATCCACATTTCGTAAAAAGGTCATCTCGCTGTTGGGGTCTCGGTTCAAGCTAACCGTCAATCGTTCCTATCAAGGTGAGTGGTTGACTGCTCCAAGCATGTCGCCTCGTCGCAAACAAGTGCTTGAAACGGCCATCAATATGGGGTATTACGATCATCCGCGTCAATGTAAACAACAGGATATTGCAATGCGTTTGGAACGTAAGCAAGGAACCATTGCTGAACACCTTCTCCTTGCAGAGGGGAACATTCTGAAGGCATGGTTTGAGCAATCAAGAATTTCAGAGTAACATTCCGAACGTTGCCACTGCTGCAAAGACAAAGACAGCACCAGCAAGACTACGGATCAAGATGGTACCCTTGCGTTCATCACGAAGCGTCGCCATCAGTTTGTGACCAGTAAAGGTCCATAGAATCATGGACAACAAACCAGCAGTGGTTGTTATTGATGTAATCAGAAGAATTCCTGTTATGCCACCTCCGAATCCATCCAAGAATTGAATCATGATAACGGAAACAAAGGCCCATTCTTTTCCGTTAATGAACTGCAAAGCGATACCATGACGAAAATCCAATCGCTTGATGTCTTGATCAACGGATAATCGCTCAATGGGCAAGCGAAGAATAATGATGCCAAGAGCGACAAAGAAGAGAATGCCAAACCATTCAAGGAATGAGAAGAACACGGATTCCTCATCGATTTGTTCAACAACAGAACCAATGATGAGATGAACGGTAACAAAACCAATGACCATGCCGATGAGGAGCGATATGTTGCTACGTGCACCATGGACAGCTGAATGAGAGATTGCTGTGATGTTGTTTGGACCTGGTGTGAAGATTCCCACCGCAAGGATGGTCAAGAGTCCAACAAGAGCATCGTATTCAATATCCATTGCTCCACCTCTAAGCCGTCTTCATCTCGGACGGATTCTTCTTGGTGAACCACCAGCCAATCAAACCAAAAAGAAGAATCAGTACAACAGCCATGATGAGTTCATGGTCGAGCAGCCATGTTGCTGCATCCATTGCTGTATCTCCATAGAGATAGATGAGAATTGCCTCCAAGCCGAATCGAAGTCCGCGGCCAAAAATTCCAGCAATGACAAACGGACGCATCTTCATATCACTTGCACCAGCAATCCATCCAAACACCTTGTAAGGTAAAGGTGATACAGCAGCGATAAACATCCCCCATGTACCATAGCGTTCGAACAAAAATTCCAACCGTTGGCGATGATGTGGCTTACCAAAACGATCGAGTAATTTCGTACCATACCGTTTGCCCAAAGCATGTCCAACCATGGCTCCGAGAACGGATGCGAAGGTGACGATGAACCACAACCAGAGCAACATATTCACACTGTTTCGTTCATCGTAGGCCATTGGCAGAAACATAACGTCTGGTGGAATCGGTTGGATGATTGCTTCTGTAAATGAAAGCAATGCCAATGCGAATGGACCAAATTGGTTGAAGAACTCAAGAATGAGGTCTTCTCCAATCATACTGTGAGGTATTGATTCGTCTTCTTGAGGCTATGGGTTATCGACGTCTTCTTTACATCGATTCGACAGGAATCGTTCATGGCCGTTCTCGATACATCAGCGCTCTTGAGTTGGCCAATCGAACGCTGTCGAAACCAAATCGTTTCAATTCTGCAACAAACCGAATTGCTCAATGTCGATGAACAACGATGGTTGTTGATTGACTCACTGGACATGGATTGGCGTACAGCGAGTCCTGAAGAACGAAACGTTGTTCATGAACTGGCGTCGAAGACGGGTGATTTACCACGATTATCGGATGTGGATATTGATCTCATCGCTTTAGCTGTCTCGAATCAAACAACACTAGTGACCGATGATTATCGAATGAAGAACGTTGCACGAGAAGCAGGGATTGAGGTTCAAGGTGTTTTGACAACAGGTGGCAAAAAGCAATGGAAATGGGTGCTTCGATGCATAGGATGTCGACAAACGGAGGACGTTTCGCCTGATGCGACTCGCTCAAGGAAGGACGATGTCAAAGAATGCGACCGATGTGGTTCGCCAATGAAACTGAAGCGTGCTTGATCACTCTTCATCGTTCAGTGCTTCAAGGGCTGCAACTTTCTTTTCCAATTCTGCAACCTCCATCCCTGCTGGATCGATTCCAACCGCTTTGGCCCTATCCATCAGAACCTGATCAGGTGTTTTTCCTCCAGCCTCGAGATCTGTAATTGTAGCAGCAGTCGTCGCCTCATTGAGTCCTTTGTGGAATTCGCCCTTTGAGCGTCCGAGTGCATTTGCCATTTTTGGAAGTCGTTCAGCACCAAAAAGGATGAAGAAAATTCCGAGAAGGATAACGATTTCGAGTGGTCCAGGACTAAAGGCCATGCAGTTCCCCATCAGCCCCTAAGCATCCATCTTTTCAAGACTTGCCATCAGGAGCGTTGCTTTGTACTGTTTCAACCACCTGAAACAGGAGGAAGAAGTGCAACCTCATCGCCCCGCTGGCAATGCACGTCGACTGGACATCGCTCTCCATTAAGGGCAACCGCTAAGCCTTGACCGAGCCAATGGTCCATCTTCAATTCGATGATAATATCCTCAATACTTAGGTTCTCGCGCCATTCAACTTTGGACGTTCGTGACCCAATCGCTTCTGCAATCGGTCCGAAAGCGAGCACCCGCACATATCCCTCTGTCATGGACGGAGGTTGATGCGGTAGTTTATGAACACGTAGCCGTATGGTTTCTCATGGCGTTGGCACTTCATGCTGAAGGGTTGTGGAAATTGTACGAGTCGGGTGAATCGGTCATTCAAGCGGTTCAGGATGTCTCTCTTGCCATCGAATCAGGGTCGATGGTCGCGATCATGGGTCCGTCCGGATGTGGCAAAACCACACTGTTGAACGTGCTATCTGGAATTGATGAGCCGAATTCTGGTGTTGTCATCGTCAATGGGGAAAACCTCTACGCTTCCAACGATGATGAACGAACCCGTGTACGTGGAAAGCACATGGGATTTATTTTCCAAGAGTTTAATCTGCTTCCTGTGATGACAGCCTTGGAAAATGTTGAGCTTCCATTGCTCATTCAAGGCATGTCTGCAAGTGATGCTCGCAAAGAAGCCACGAAGGCATTGACGGCTGTTGGTTTAGGCGATCGATTGGAACACCGTCCTGCCGAATTGTCCGGAGGGCAACAACAACGCGTTGCCATTGCTCGTGCAGTTGTTCATCGACCGGCGATTGTTCTGTGCGATGAACCAACTGGAAATCTTGATGCTGAAACATCTGCGTCGGTCATTCAACTCCTTCGAACATTATGCAAGGTTGGAAACACAACTTTTCTCATCGTAACACACGATGAAACCATTGCACAACAGTGTGATTCCATTCGGCGGATGTCCGATGGTCGATTTCTTGAGGCGTTGCGTGAGGAGGAGTAATCGTGCTGCTCTTGCTGCTTCTTGTGCTCATCCTTGCAGTTTGTGCACTTGCAGTAGCATACGGATTGCGCAATGAATGCTCACTTCGTGCACGTTTGCTTCTGTTCGTTACGCCCTTAGCAGACGGGTTACTTTCCTACTTTATCCTCGTATGGCTCAGCTATTCGGGCTCAATTCCCTTCATTGGTGGCCTCATGTTTGGGATGCTGAGTTTGTTTGGTATCCAGACCATCCTCTCGCCTCGTCGATTGGTGGCATTTCGTCTCGCTTGGCAACAATTAGTTCGAAAGAAACGACAAACTGCTCTATTGATGGCGGGCTTGATGATCGGTTCTGCTATCATTAGTTCATCCCTCATCGTCGGCGATTCACTTGACGAAACCGTTCGTGAAGAAGTCGATGCGGCATGGGGCGAGACCGATGTAATGGTTTCAGGGTTTGACCCAACCATTGGACAAGTTTCTGAAATTTCACAATCCATTGTTGACGAACTTCGTGATGCCAATGTCGATGAAATCGATTACATACAAGCCGGACGCGTTCTCTCAGCATCCGTTGTCACCTCAGAAGGTGATTCCAATCCAAGTGTGCCATGGTTTGCACTCGAACATCAGGCCAACCTTCGAATCGGTTCGAACGACCATGGTATAACGTGGTTTGAACTTGAGGAGGCGAACAGGTTCTCTCAAACACCCCTGATCGCTGTTAATCAAGTCTTTTCCGATGAATTGGAAGTGGATATTGGCGATTCGGTTCAACTTGGTTGGTTTGTCCGAAATGCGAACGGAGTTGAGCGTGTTGAAGCGAATTTTACCATCCATCACATTGCAGCGATGGCAGGACAAGGCCAACTCGCCGGAACGACTGCTCCAGCCATCTTTACCGACCTTCTCACAGCGCAAGATTGGCAACAATCTGAAGCGAATGTCACATCGATTCGGATTTCACTCGATGGAGCAGCCGACACTCGATCTGCAGTGAATCCGGTCATGGATGCATTGGTCGAGGTCCTCAACACCTCAATCGGTATTGATGAATCGGGTTTGCAATTCATTTCTGAAAATGATGCAGTTACGATTGCATCGACCAATGGATTGGCTCGATTATCGCCTCGCATCGTTGAAAGTCTTCTCGAAAATCGGACTGAACTTGTAGAGGATTCCTCTGTACTGGAAGTTCTTCAAGTTCCTCTAGTTGGTCTTGAATCGAATGGTTCGGACCTCCTTACCCTTGCTGACGGTGATGTTGATGGTATTACGGTTGAGGATGGTGTACTGTGGCATTGGGGTTCGGCTGGATTTGGATTTGAAACCAATACCTCTTCATGGGCCTGGCGTGTCTCGAGCGGTGAAATCGTGAACGACGTCTCCATCGATGGGGCGTATGGTTTTGCTGCGTATGACAATGGCCTCGTGTATGGAAATATCTCGGATGATGAAGAAACAAAGCATCTTCTCGACGATAAGGAGATGGTTGCAGTTTCATCCACATTGAGCCAATGGATTGCCATACAAGGAGGCGATGCTCCGAGCATATGGTCTGGTGATGTCGTCTCGGATGAATCAACCGAATACCCTCTTGCTCTCGACTTACCCTCGACAATCATCGATTGGGAATTGCAACAAGATGAGACATCGCTGTATTTGCGTGTTGAGGGCCTTCTCGAGGTCACGCACTACAAACGTTCCATCGATCAAATGCAGGGCGTGTTTGTCGAGATCGATGCACAAGAATGGCCTTCTTCAGAAACATCCTCCTCCAACGTATGTCCTGGTTCGGGTGTCGATTATAATGCAACGCATGCGTGGTGCATCGAGGCGCCAGGCCTTGTCCAACGCTCCATCGATAATGGTTCCATCCAATCGATTCGTTTGCCTATTCTTTCGGATGCTGGAGGATTCGGAACACTTCCGCAGATGTTCTTCGCCTTGGATGGTGATGCTTCATCGTTGCTGGTCGATGCCGGAGAGCTACGTATCGGAGAACGCCTTCAGGATATGACTGAGGTCTCGAACGGTACACTCTCTGCTTCTGGATTGTTTCAGTATGCGTTCGGTTCAGATGAATCGCTCAATCTGAACATAACGGGTTCATTTGTTGAAGATGAGCGTCTTTCCTCTCTCTCGGAATTGGACCCGGTTATCCTTGGATTGATCAACATGTCCGATGCTGAACAATTAGCCGCTGCTGATGAAAACGAGCGTTCGATGCTCGTTTGGAGCAATGTATCAAGTGAAGGAATGACACATCTCGAGGACCATCTTGATGCATTGATGGGTGTTGATGATTTGCATCTCTCGGTCCGTGCGGTAAAACTCGATGCATTGGAGCAGGCGCAAGCATCTTCTGGTGTTCTTTCGGCGATGTTTCTGGTTTTCGGTTCATTCACAATTGCTGCTGGAATCTTGCTCGTCATCACCATCGTGACGATGCTCATCGATGTTCGACAGAAGGAGTATGCGACCGTTCGAGCACTCGGTATGACTCGTTCCGATCTTCGATTTGTTGCGATGATTGAAGGTTCTTTGACCGCTTTGGTTGGATGCGCGATTGGATCGCTGCTCGGCGTTGGTCTAGCATGGTTCATCGGTGTAGGATTCTCGAGTGTGTTTGCAAATGCTGGCGCTGATGTTTTCTCGTTCTATGTCGATTCATCTTCGTTGCTTGCAGGGTGGTTTTGGGGGTTCCATATTGCGATGTTAACACTCTTTGCTTCCGCTTTATGGTCCTCGAGAATGGTCATTGTTCATGCGCTCAAGAGCGTTCCTCAAAGGGTACCAAAGCATGTTCCTTGGGGGTTGTATCTGTTCGTAATCGGCATGCTTGGGCTCGTTGTGGCGAGCACTGGTTTGTTTTTCCTCGGTGGTGATGCCTTTGCACATGTTGCGTGGATGGTATTGGGTTGTGCCATCGTTCTCTTCGTTTGTCCAATTCTGTTCTGGATTCTTCCGGTCATCCGTGCAAAGCGAGCGCCGGATGGTTCATTGCCAACCTTCCGAGAAGCGCCACGTCGAACCATTGGCTTTGCAGGTGTTTTGCTCCTTGTGTGGACTGGTTTGCCTTCATCGTTTGACCCAGTCCGATCCGATTTAACACCGAACGAATTGTCGTTTATTATCGTCGGATTGGTCCAAGTTTTTGCCGGTGTTCTTGTCCTTTCTTCCCTCGCCCCACTGATGATTCGTAGTTTCCTACGACTTGCCCAATTCCGTAGTGGGCCTGTCGTTCCTGTAGCCCTCGCTTACCCGTTGCACAAACCACTTCGAACGGCGGTTGTGATGGGAATGTTTTCGATTACCGTCTTCTCAGTCATCGTTTTGAGTGGATATACGATGCAATTTGAGAACTATTCGAGCACGTTTGTGGAAGAATCTGAAGGCGAATTTGAATTGATGCTCTCAGCCGCACGAACCCGTCCACTGCAACTTGATGGTCCAGTCTCTGCGTGGGAATTGGAACATACAGACCCATCACAAATCGATGCAGTGGGTCGTGTGTACAGAGCGCAAGCGTTCATTGAAAATCAGGAAGAGGAGCGCTCGCCCTACATTTTGCGAGGTGTCGACGATGGTTTCGTGAATCACGGAGGCCTTCCGTTGCATATCTGGGATTCATCGCTTGGCGAATCTTCTGAAGAGGCATGGATTGCGATGCATGAACGTGGTGACGTCGTGTTTGTTGATGCATCGTTTGGTCTTGAATCTTCAATCGATGGGGCGAGTGTAGGTGTTTTTGCTGTCAAAGTCGGCGAAAATATCACGATCATTGATGCACAACAGCCCAGTCATCGCAGAGAAGTGATGGTTGGTGGTATCCTTGAGCAATCGTCGTATCTGTTTTCAGCGGGTGTTTGGATGCCGTCTGATTCGGTAATGGAGCAGTACGATGGTTCCCTGACCCGTGTCTATGTCTCGGTTTCAGATGAGAGTGCAGCCTCAACAGAATTTGACACAAGCGAAGTTCGTTATTTTTCGGCTGCGGGGAAAACCGCTTCTGTTCGCGAAGCTTCAACCGAACTGGCAGAAATGCTTCGCATGGACTTGGAAAAAGAAGGGGTTGAAGTCTCGGTCATAGCAGAAGATGTAGCACTCATTCAATCGCTCGTTCTTTCGATTTTGGCACTGTTTGAGGGCTATCTTGCCATCGGTTTGATCATTGGCATTGCTGGAATTGGTGTCGTGACCTATCGCTCAGTCTCCGAACGAAGAAAACACATCGGAATGTTGCGAGCGTTGGGTTTCACTCGAGGGATGGTTATGCGAGTTCATCTTATCGAAATCGGTTGGGTTTCCATGCTAGGTATCATCAACGGTGTCATCGTTGCATTGATGTTCCATGTCGGACTTCATGCAGCGATATGGGAGGAAGAGGGTGCTGCATTGGTTCTTCCATGGAGCACGGTTTGGATGGTTGTACTCGGCGGGGCGGTATTGGTTTTCCTGGCGACGATATCACCTGTCCGTGCAGCATCGAACATCGAACCATCAGAAGCATTGCGTTCGTCCAATTGAATCTTGAAATGGAGTGATGTACAGCGATTTTATGCTGTTTTATTTTAATATCCAATTCCAATAAAAATCACACCCATAGTATATATACGTCGTTTTGCGTAGGGCGAGATACCGCCCTTATTGGAGGATATGACATGAGAAAAATTACCCCTGTAATGCTCGTGCTGTTGTTGGTTGCTAGCCTAATGGCGAACATCGACATCACACAACTAGAAACAAACGAAGTAGTCGAGGATGCTGGTGCCCGAAGTGGTGCCGATGCAGAACTCGTTGCAATTACTTCACCGAAAGAAACCCAGTGCAACCCAGAGTGCCGCAATGAAATTTTCGTAGGTCAAGACACGACCTTCGAAGTCTTCATTCAGAACTCCGGTGATCAGCCGATCACTGAAATGGGCTACAAGGCACAAGTTTGGATTGCTGATGGTAACGGAAACCCATTGATGCTAGCGAAAGACAGCTCTGGTGCCGACCTTGAATTCGACAACCCAGACGTCATCTGTGATGATGCGAGTGTCTGTGACGATCAATCCCTTGCTGCTGGTGCAGTATTCAAGGGTGGCAAGACCACACTCCAATACGGAGGCGGCGATGCGACATGGACACCAGCTGCTGGTATTTACGTCATTCAAATCGAGACCTATTCCGACCAAGACGTCGACCCAGGCAACGATGTTCAACAAGTTTACGTTGAGGTTGTTGACTATCTCGACATTGAAATTGATATCGAGTGGGACGATGAGAACTATGCCAGTGGTATCGCAACAGGCGAGGGTGCAAAGGCGTTCACCGTCACCGTCACCCTCAACGGGTCCTCAGACTTCATCACCCACAACCTCACAATGGAGATTGATGTGTCTGGCGATGTATCCTCCGCTCAAGGACAAGACATTGCAGATTTGAAAACTGCAACACTGGGGGCCTTGGTTCACTCAGTCAATGTTGGAACAGATCAAATCGTTATGGTCTACCAGAACGAATCCGATCCGACTGACAACATCACAGAAATTCGAACCATTATGTCCGACGATGTCGGTAACGGTGTTTGGACATACACAGGTTCCGTTGTTCCAAATACCGGAGAGCCAGAGGCTGCGTACAGCGTCGATGTTGCCATCGGCGGTTACTCATTGTATGGGCAATTTGAATCTTGTATCGATACGGTTGTTGTCAACTCAACGGATGAAGAAGGGAACGACGTAACAACCGAAGAAATCTACGCCAATTTCTGTGAAGAATCGTTTACAAAGGACGATATCACACGAAACAATGCTGATGAAATTACAGGAACACTCAGCACCTTCCACGATATCCGTATCTCAATGCTGACTGTTAACCAAGGTTACAACAGCGATGGAACTGGTATTCCTACCTTTACTGTCGGTGCAGGTGAGCCAGGCGACCTCTCCGTCGGTGTTTCTTACATCGATGCATCGGTTGAACACCGTGGTTCAGCATCTACCGAGTTGTACGACTGGAATGTCTCGTTCACCATCACAAACGCTGATACTGGCGAAGTGATTACTGTTCTCGAGAACCAATGCCTGCAGGGTGTTGAACCATCCTACAACTACGCATTGCTCGGAAACGGTCCAAATGCCTTTGACCAAGGCCACGCATGTACCATGGTCGAATTTGATGTTGGAACGTACACCATTGAAGCTGAGTTGATTATGGGTGGAAAGACAACCGACCAGAAGCCAAGTAACAACGTTGTTTCCATGGAGAAGGTAGCACGAAACAACCTTCCAGTTATTTCGTCACTCGACCTTGTCACGCAAGGTGATCTCTATCTCGGAATGGAGAACATGCTCGAGTTTGAAGTATCTGTCTTCGATGCCGACGATGTAACAGGTGAAGATCTTACCTACACATGGGTTGGTGGTGCAGCAAGCACACCTCTCGCTGGTTGCGGTGGTGTCGGCGGTGCAGCTCGAACCTGTACAACACCTGTCATTCAGGAGTTTGTTACACTCTTCCCAGTTGATGTTACGGTAACTGACGCTCACGGCGGATCTGTAACCGAAACAATCGAGATTGAAATCTGGAACGATGGTGTTGCAAGCGATTCAACCGACAGTGGAATTACGATGGATTACTCCCTCACATACTTTGCAAAGTCTCCGTTCAGCATCACCGTTACTGATGGTGATGCAGATGATTGTGCAAGCATTGAACTGCCAGATCCTAACGGTGGATTGGGTGATCTCTTGAGCGGAAAGTACACGCCAATTGCAGTCATTGAATACGCTCCTGAAACGAATTACGGTGCAACAGACGTCCTTGCTCAAAGCATTGACGTAACCTTCGATTCAGCACTTGGAGCAACCTCTTTGTGGTACTCTACTGGAGATGACAGCTGTGGCAACCCTGCCGTTACACAACTCATTTCCGATGACGCAACAAATAGTGCTGACGACTCGACAAAGTCCGTCCTTTCTGCTGTTCTATCGGGTGGAACACTACCTGCTGGCCAACTTATGTTGATTGACGCACCACTCCAGGCAAAGGATCCGCCTAGCGCTTCGATTGCTGGTTTCAATGCAGCAGCGGGTACTGGCGGTAGCATCATCGTGGGTTGGAACCTTACAGGAACCCCTCTTGCAGGTGACAAAGTCTCTGTCAGCATCACTGGTGAAGATGGCGTTTCATTCGACCTCGACTTGGATCGTCTAACAACAACCTACACGTACCCAGGGTCCTCAACCAACCACGGTGAAACCTACACCGTCGAAGTTGCAGTGTGCAACAACGATGGCCTCTGCAGTACGCCTATTGGTACAGGAACCGTTGTTGCGGACAAGGAAGTCACAGGCGCAACCGCTACAGATGTAACAGTCACAACTGACTATGCGAACAAGAAGTACACCGTCAACTGGAAGATTGATGGCGATTTGACCGATGTAAAGCACTGGATGGTTTGTCACGACCGAAACGAATTCACTGCAGTTGAGATGCCAACTGGCAACAACTGTGTGAAGACCACCGATGAAAATGCATTGACAGCGGATGTCGCAATGCCAGTCGATAGCAACGGCAACCTCTTGGCAGGAACCTACACGAAGTACTTCGTCGTCGTGCCTGTGGACAAAGTCGACAACGTCCTCTACGCTGGATGGAGCGCTGACGCTTCGTACAACCAAGATACATCCGTAACTGTTGACAACAACAATACCGATAGCGACGACACCTCGAGTGGCGAACTACCAGGCTGGACCTGGGGAGCTATTGGCGGCGTTGTCGTTGTAGCGTTCATCGCTGGAGCCTTCATCCTTTCACGAGGCGGTGGCGACGGCGAAGACAAAGACTGGGATTACTGAGTCAGCAACTGACTGAAGCGATCCGTCGAAACCTGTGCGCATTGACGCACAGTAGCCGCCAGGGAGGGCGTTCAGGCGCCCTCCCTGGCCTTTTTTTTTATTTTTACCGATTGATGATTCGCTTCGAATCATCAAATCTGACTTTCAAGATCAAAAAAAATTCTGAGTTTGTAGTTTATACAAAATTCAGAATAAAAATAAATGTTCATTTTACAAATTGTTTGTACTACTCAGATAGAAAAATTCCATTCAGTATAACGTTTAATTCACATCATGAAAAATAGAATTCAAAGATTTTGCACCCCAACTCCTATAAGTGGCGGAGGGCGTGGTTGCACTTGCATACAGTCCGTATGGGGTGAATGACTATGTTGGGAAACAAGAATAAGAAAACGAAAACCGCAATGGGTGGAATCGGAATTGCCGTTCTACTATGTGCTTTGATGGCCTTCATGCCAATGACAAGCCTAGTGGACAACACCGCAACCGATACTGTCAGCAATGCAGAGATCGTCTCTGAAGTAGACGATTTCTTCAAGTTGCCAGCGACCATCGAACAAACAACCTATGAGTATGATGCCGCTCAAGAACTCTTGGGCATGAGGCAGATGAACACAAAGGGCTTCCTCACTGAGGATGGCAAGATTGCACAGCTCACAAGCGATGAGCCAATGCACTACCTTGCTGACAGTGGAGCCTATGAGGACATCAACCTCAACATCATGGCAACGCAAGAAGGCTGGGAAGTGAAAGAGAACATCTTCACAACAACCTTCGGCGCTGAAGTTGCCAGTGGTGTGAGCATCCAACCAAACCAATTCGTCGATCCAATCGTCACTGGTTTGAACCCAATGCTCGTTACAATCGATATTACGGGAACCGCACCAATGCCTTACCATGCTGCTCCAGCAACTGGTGATGTTGAAGTCGGTGGAAACGTGATTCGTTACCCTCTCGCAGAAGGTTTCGCTCTTGACTACTCGGTCGATACCACACAGGTCAAGCAAAACCTCCTCATCCAAGAACGCCCAGTTCTCGATGAAATTGCCGCATACTTCGGCATGACCGAAACAGTCCGTCTACCAATGGGCTACGGTCTATACCTCGACGGTGCACCTCTTGGCGAAGAAATCACCACAACACAAGGCGAACTCGAAATTCGAAACATCGAATCCGGTGAACTCCTGGCCACCATCCCTGAGCCAGTAGTTATGGAGGAAAGTTCAACTGAGCCTTACATTGGTACCTACTTCGTTCAAGTATTCGGCCCAATGGTTCTCTTGACCACAGCTGTTGATGCTGACTGGTTGATGTCCGAAGACCGAGTTTACCCACTCGCTCTTGACCCAACCATCAAGGTGACCAGCGGAAACCGTGGATACTGTTACGTTTACTATGGATACTGTTACAACAACACGTACTCCTATCTCTACCGTTACTACGGTTCGTACTACTACGTCCCATGGCACCGCTACAACTTCGGCAGCAGCTCTGCTCTACCAAGCCAAGCAACCGTTGAAGAAATCAACTGGAAGCAATACGTAAGCTACGGATACGGTAGTTCGTCCTCCACCAGCATCACTGCTACAGTCCTTGAGGGCTGTGGTACCGACGCTCGTTACAACTACGGTATTTCTTCAGCATCCTGTTCTGGAGCAATCTCTGCGAACTTGTTGTCTGGATCGAACTCCAACACCAACGAGCGCAAGTTGATTTCATCGATTGGTAACTCTGCAGCCGCAGGTACCTACTCGCAAGGAACTGGATGGAAGACAGCTGAAATCTGTGACAACAACAACGCAGCTGGTACTGCTTGTTCCTCGTCCACAGGTTCACACAACTACATCATCAACGCTCAAAGCAACTCCGGTACTGTCGGAATGGGTGCTCGAATGACCTCAAGCATCTACATTTACACCTACGCTTACAACAGCGGTGGTTCCAACAGCTACCTGGAAGTCATCTACTCCGGCGGATCTGACACGGATGCCCCAACCTCCTCTCACGTCGGATACACAGGCCTCACTTCGTATGTCGAAGGTGAGCGTACCTTCTTCACCAAGTTGACTGACCTTTCAGGAATCGATACCACGTCGACCAATGGACCGAAGATGTTCTACAGCATCAACAACGGCACCTGGACCTCTGTTAGTGCTACAACCGTTCAGTCCTGCGGTACTACTGCTACAGACTGCCGCTTCAAGGCTACAACCCCTGACATCAGTGCAGGCGACTACGTCGAGTACTACTGGAAGTATCAAGACCTGAACCAAGGATCCAATGGTGCGAACGTCGGATACGACCCAGCACCTGCATCCGGTAGCACAACGCCTCAAAGCAACGCTTACTGGTTCTTCGTCGACGATGTCGTCAACGCAGGAACTGCCAAGAAGTTCACCGTCCTTCAGACGGATGTCCACTCAGGTAGTTACTACAGCCCACAAGGTTTCCACGACCGACAAATGACCTACTACGACCACAGCGATGAGTACCTCTTCGAGTGGGACGTATCCAACTGTGGAACAGGTAGTTACTCCTGTTTCTACTCGTCCTCGTATTACTTCTACTCCCAGTGGAAGATGCAGTGGACGACCACACCAAGCAGTGGATACAACGGCTACGGTGGAACTCGATCGGGTATGATGGAAATGCACCAAGGTGACGGTGGCTTCCTTGCTATCAGTGCAAAGAACGGCCCTCAGATGAACCTCATCTTCCACTACGACTCTGGCGACAACGCATGGGGTATGGTCGGAATTGGTGACTCAACACCTGAAATCGAAACCGGTAAACTCGCTGGTGGAACTGGTGCTTCATCTGTCAGCACCTATGGTTACACAGCCGCCTACAACGTCCCATTGTCTGGCCTTGACATCACCGGTACCTTCGGTAAGTTCGACTGGAACGGAACCTACAGTACCTCCAAGGCCAACTGGCTCTGTGCTGGTACCAACGGATTCTACTACTTCTACCGTTCAACCAGCTCCAATGCACGATGTTCCTCTGGATACTACTACGCATACTCTTCCTCCTACCGATGGAGTGGATTTGCGCTCAGTGCAGGATACTACGGCCGTATGGCTTCCTCAGGAACAACCACCTACAAGGTAGGAAACGTTGCACCAACGCCTGACACCAGTGCACCTGTACTAGATCACGGTGGCATGCGAGACTCACACAGTAAGTCCCGTACGTTTACCTACACAATTTCAGATGGTGGCGACCCACCATCAGGTTTGAACGTCAACAACACAGTTGGTGAAGGTCCAACGCTTTACTACAGTGTCAACAACGGTTCGTACACTGCGGTAAAACTCAACCCTGTTGGAAAGCAACGAACCGATTGTGTTGACTCCGAGTGTGACTGGTCCGCTGAGATCAACACCTTCGAGCGTGGCGACTACATCACGTACTACGCTACGGCTGTCGACACCTCGACTGTTGCCAGTGGTACCAACTCAATCCAGACAACTGCGAGCAGTTTCGAAGTCGGTGACCCGAACATGATGCTCATCGTCGAATGGCGAGACATGGGATACAACACACAATACCTGTGTGATTACCAAGTAATCTTCTATGACGTCACCAACGAGATTGAGTTCAAGTACGACTCGTCGTGTAACGCATACTACGACTACGCTACCGTTGGATACATGGACCACACCCGAACAAAGGGTGACACCATGCGCAACCCTGGTGGCGGATACATGGCTGGAAACAACCCTCACACAGCGAACTTCCGTATCTCAACTGACGGAAACGACCACGGATATGAGACCTTCTCGACCGGTATGAAGTCGCTAACCAACGCTGCAGAGGTTATCTCAGGAGCATCCAATGGACGACCAACAGGATACTACTGTGCATACAGCTACTACTGGAACCAATACAAGACCGGATGTAACGCAAACATCGATTTACCATCTGGCTTCCAGTTCGATTACTTCCAGAAGTCCTTCGATGGTGACGACAGCAATGACCGTCTCCGTATCGGACGAAACGGTTACCTCTACATGATTGACAGTGGTTCAACCGCTCTCGAGCGTGGACTCACAACATGGGGNACCAACATGCCTGCATTGCCATACTCGAGCAACTCCGCTGCTCGACCAGGTACAATTGCACCATGGTGGGGTTACTACAGCAGTTACTACTGCTATGACAACTCCAATGCTGATTGTGGTGTCTACGTCCGTGCAATGCCGTTCGAAGGCAAGGGTACGGATGTCGACAATGATCTTGACTGTTCCAACAACAACATTGAGTGTATTTGGGACAACGAAGGTTCACCATACCGAATCAGTCCGAACAGCGATTTCTTGTCCGTCACTGGTGGCGATCTGACCATTGAGCCAGGCACAGTCATCCAAGTTGCACAAGGCAAGGGTATCTCTGTCGATGGTGCTTGTGACTCTGTCAAGGCTGCTGGAAACTCAACCCATCACATCCTCTTCGAGGGTCAGAATGGTGCTGAGTGGAAGGGTCTTTCCTTCACAGATGATTGTGCTACCACAGGTGGTACAGACAACCGACACGTCTTCAGCTATGTTGACTTCAACAACACAAGCACAGCTGCAATCTCCGCTGGTTCACGCCACGGAGACTACAACTCATACTGTGCTGACAGTGCTGGTGGTACTCGACCGTGCTACTCCAACAACAACGTTGGAAACTTCACGCTCAGCCACGTCACCTTTACCAACGTCGAGACGGCCATCCGTCACGGTAGCGGTCAAGGAACTGGCTTTACCATGAATGATTTCAGCATCACTGGTGCAGACAAGGCTTGTATCAACCTCCCATCAAGCGCAGATGCGATGATTAAGGAAGGTACCATGACCAACTGTAACACAGATGGTGAATCATGGGGCGGTGCAATCGTCAACTACCCAGGTTCAACCGGCGGTATGTTGCACGTTGAAAACGTGACCATTCAGAACGCATATGTCAACTTGATTGACACCGATCTCCAACATGTCACCGTTTCAAACGTCAGTGCTTCAATCACATCTGGAGCATCGCAATCAGGAACAGTTCTTTCATCTGATTTCGGTGTTGCGAGTGAAGTCAAGTTGTTTAACTTCGTAGCTGATGACTATTCATCTGCTTCAATCAACGCACTCGGTCTCATCAACATGACCGAAGTTGATTTCGGAGACGCTGACCTCACCATCGCACCTGGTGGCGCATCCAGCACTGCTAACGGACCTTCCGGAGACAGTGCGATTATCGATGATGTCACTGCTGGTGACATGTTGATCTACCGAATGCAACCGTCCATTATGAACGATGTAACCGCAGGTCACATCGACTTATCTGGAAACGCAATCACCACCGACGCAATGGTTGTTACCAACCTTGACTCGGGCCGATTTGGTGTTGCAGGTTGTGGATGGATCATCGATGCAACAACCATCGATTCAGACCGTTTGTACAGTAGCTGTTCAAGCAGCGCTGCTCCAAACAACATGATCTTTGATAGTGGTTCATTGACCCACACATCGAATTCTGACCACGCTGTCTACGCTCGAAACTCCAAGATGACGCTCGGTAACATTGCAATCACCAGCTCCAACGCTGGTAGCAGTGGNCCTTACCTCGCATACGGTAGTTCGAACGCCGACATCCGCCTCGTAGAGGTTGACCAGAACGGTGATGATTGTGCTGACTCTAACGGTGCAACTGGCGACTGTGATGTTTACACATCCGGTTCAGCTGTCATCTACTACGGTGGTCTCGCAGAACTCCGTGCTTACCGACTTGAGGCTGTTAACGGCGCCGTTACAGAAGTCGACAAGTCCGGTCACGTCGTCAGTGCGAGCGTTGTAACCAGCGCTGGTGCAGAACTCTTCGAAGTTGGATCACACATTACTGACAGTAACGGTGAAGCTGACGTTTGGGTCATCACAGGTGACAGCAACGGCAACACCTACTCCGACCACAANCTCCGTGCATTCGGACCTGCTGGACAGAACGAAACAATGACTTCCGATGCCTGGTATCCATCCACTGGATTCACCATCGGTAGCAGCTTTGCACTCTTGCTCGAGCCAGCACCTGTTGATTTCAATGGAACCAACATGGATTGTGCATGGTTGGCTGCTTGGACCGATGCCGATACTGGCGCCGGCCTTCCAACAAGCGGAACAACGGCTTCAGGACACACCATCTACGAATTCGATGGAACACCAATGACATTGACTGAAGACCTCAACCTCAATGGTTGTGTCATCAAGCTCATGGGTGCTGTATTGAAGGTCAAGTCGACTGCAACAAGCACCCCTGTTTTGACCTTGTCCAATGGTGGTAAGTTGGTTGTCGGTGAGTCAAGTGTTGCAACTGGTTCACTCCAGGCTGTTTCCTCGACCTACCCACTACACATTGACATCCAAGATGGTACACTCGAAATCGACGGTGGTATCGTTCGTGACGTCGCTCAAGACGCTACAACCGGTGCCGCACTCTACGTTGGCGACGGTGCAACACTCGTCATGAAGAACTCAGGAACCGTCTACGGCTCCTCTGCAACTTCGGATGAGATGGCTACTGTCAAGATCGATGGCGGCTCCGCCAACATTGACTCTTCGAGCATCATCAACGTCGGAAACACAGGTACTGCACTATGGCTTGAACAATCAAGCGCTACGGTCAACAACGTTGCTGTTTCGAACGCTGCTGTTGGTATTCAATCCTACAACGGTGCTCCACAAATTGACGGATTTACATCAACGGATAACACCGTTGGTGTTGACGTCTATGGTGGAATGAGCCTGCCAACCATCTACCGTTCGACATCCCTCTCAGGACAGTCGACTGGATGGCAAACCTATGCAATTGACCTCACTGCATTCCTCGGATCCGGTGACTACTTGCAAGTCGGTGCCAACTCCATCTACGGTGGAGGTAACGCTCACCCTACCTACAACTGGGCATCCAGTAAGTACTACATGCTCACCGACCGATGGAACATCGAGATCACTTACGATGATGGTTCTGGAGAAGTCTCCGAGAACATCACAACACCAGATAAGTTGGGTTACTACCCATATGCTGCTGACGATCCTAAGTCAGGAAACGGAGCTGCTACCTACGCTGGTGGTGAAGGTGGTGTCGCATCATGGCACTGCAACTACTACGGTTATTCGTATGGTCCTGGATACACAGGATCCTTTGACGGATACTTGTACTACATGTGGCGCTACTGGCCTGGTGGTCCAACGCAATACGTCTCGTACCCGAGTTACTACTACTACCCAGACGAGTTCGGATTCCGCTGGAGTGAGATTAGCGATGATACCAACCCATCCTACGGTTCGTATCCATACCACTACTGGGGTTACTACTACAACTCCTATCACGGTGGCCAGGGTGTCTACAAGCCTCCTGAAGGATACAACGGATACGGTGGATACTACAACATCTGTTTGGATTACGCTTACAGCTACTACATGAACCCGGGCCAAGGTGCTCGAATGTCCTTCCCAATCGTTGATATCTCGGATTCATCGATCTCGGCAGTGACCATGTATGTCGACGTTCTCCACAACCGTGCAGACAATTACCAAGACCGCTTGGACCTAGTCGCCCGTGTAGGTAACGATCCAAGTTCACTTGGAGACTACCTACGTGACAGTGGTACTGCTTCTTTCGAGAACGGTGCCATCACCGGTGCAGATACTGGTATTGCAATCGGCGGTAACTTCGCTTCCGGAAACTTTGACGGAATCGATATCACATCGCCAGCCGACCAGGGTATCGAGATTGTTGGAGCAACCTCTGCTGCAATGAACGATATTGAAGTCTCTGGTGGCGACTACGGTATGCTCGTCTCGAGTTCAGGTTCAGGTGAAATGGACTTGACCAACATCGACTTTGACGGCCAGAACAACGCTGGTGTCTACTACGTCAAGGACTTTGGAGGCGATCTTACAGGTACCATCACCAACAGCGCTGGTGCTGCATACAAGTATGGTCCTCAAACCAACAAGGATGTAGAATTCAGTGGTGTAACCGTCTCAGGTAACAACATCGGTATCGAAACCGCAGGTTCAGGTGACATCACCTTGAGCGATTCGACCTTTGCGAACACCCTGAGCGATGTCAAGATTACTGGAACAAGTGAAGTTGACTTCATTGAAGGTACAATCGATACCAACAAGATTGCTGTAACAGGCACTGGTGGATTTGAGCGCATGCGTGAATTGTCCATCAACTTGCAAGCAGATTCGAATCCTGTTGCTGATACAAACGTCGTCTTGATGAACGTTGACAAGAAGATTACGGGTACAGGCACAACCGATACAAACGGTGATGCAGAAGGTATCCTCTTCCGAACCATGCGTGTTGATTCATCAGGATCAGCCAGCGATGACTTGAGTGGATATGAAGCTGTAACAGTTGCGAAGATTGACTACACCTCGACAAAGGGTGACTTCCGATATGCTTTCCAATCTCTCTCATTGAATGATGCGAGTGGAAACACTGGAAGTATCACGCTGACTGACAGAATCGATGCCCGTGTTTGTTACAGTTGGAGCAGTACATCCTATGAGATGGTTTCCAACTGTGCTGGATACCTCAGCACAGGTGCCAGCCGAGACCTCTCCGATGGTAACGGTGGAACCTACAAGGAGTACGGTTACTATGCCGCTACACCAGGTGACTTGTCTGGAAAGACAATCATGATGGACATTCCGTTCTTCTACTTCGATGACAATGATGTCCACAACTGGAACAACACATTGGTTCTCGTCACCGGTTCATACACCTTCTCAGACACACAGCGTTGGTACGCCGCTAGCGGCTCCAACGCTCCTGAGGTGTACATGCACAATTCGGAAGTCTATGGAATCGGTACCAACTCCAACACTGGTCAACAAACCGGTCTTGAATTTGGATACATCTACGATTCAATGGATATCTCGATTAAGGACACGACCTTGAATCCAGTTGCATCCATCACAAGTGGTATGGCCTACAAGTCCTCGTGGAACAACTACGATCACGTATCAGAGTTCCTCTACATGGACAATGTAACGGTCACGCACTTCAAGGGATACACGCCGTTGAACAACGCTATCCAATCAACGGATATCTGTGTTCAAATGACTGGTTCGGACGGATCACACATCAAGGACAGCACCTTCAATGACTGTGGTGCTGGAATTGCGTTGCGACGTAGCCCATACGCTTACTCCCACAGTGCGAGTGAGTTTGGAGCTGACAACCTCACCATCGAAGGAAACGAATTCAATGATGGTGGAGAAATCGCTGACGTATGGGTTTACAGTAACGCATACGCTGATGATTTGACCGTCACAGGAAACTGGTTCAACAGTACATCTGCTGAGGAAGGATTCTCCGCATATACAGGAAACAACAAGCGTATCACTGTTACGGACAACTACTTCAACGGACCGAAAACTGCGATCCAGATGTTTGGAATCCTCGACTACACCATCGATAACAATGAAATCATTGGAACCGGAGAGGCTGGAGAAGCTGGTATCGAAACCGACGCTGGATACGGTGTCATCTCCAACAACACGTTGTTGGACGCTGATGGCGGTATCTACATGGAAGACGCTACGAGCCCACCTGCACCAACGACCTCGTTGTGTACCATTGCATCGAACGCTTACCGCAGTTCGAGCACATGTACCTTTACAGTCCCATCTGGTGTCACGGCGTACGTCGATCTTGAATCTGACAGCTGGGGTGGAGAAATTGGACTTGAAATTACCAAGCCTGATGGAACCACGGACACCTGGTCTGCTGGTTCATTTAGTTCCAACACCATCTACGCACGTCTAACATCGTACAGCACCTCTGGTCAGTACACTCTCAAGGTTACTGACACATGGGGTGACGGTGGTGCTAACATTGCTGTCTACTACGGAACTTCCGCTGGTGGATACTCAGGACCAGTTGTTGAGAACAACACGATTGGAATCAGTGCTGGACGAACAGCACCGAATGCAGTTGGCCTTGACTTCAACGACTGTGACAAGGTAACCATCCAGAGTAAGGACAACACCGTCACAATCGGCGACAATGCATTGGTCACCGATGGCTGTGATGTCTCTGATGTTGATTCAAGTTTCGTTGGAACCAACGTTGCATCAAGCATCGGTATTTCATCACTCAACTCGGGTGACGATCTCGATCTCGATGGAACCTCGGTTGCAGGATTCGCATACGGTGTCTCCATCGAATCTGCAACACTCACCATGTTTGGTGACGCAGATATCGCAGGATCCACTGCTGGTGTTTACGCTGACGACGCAACTGTTACCGCAATTGGTGCAGCTGTTGATGGTGGAAGCACAGGTACTGGTCTCTACATGGTCGATGGTGACTACTCGTGGATTTACCCACTCGACGCAGCAGGTAATGTTGGTGTCTATGCTGAGAACACCGAGTTCCGATGGGACGGCGGTACCTCAACTGCAACAACAGCACTCCATGCTGTCGAGTCGGTCGGATCCGTTGAGAACTTGACCTGGTCTGCTTCAACAACGCAAATCAACGCAGGTTCGAATGCATATGTTACCAGCATTGGTAACACACTCGATGCGGCTAAGATCAGCATCGTTGCATCTGCAACCATCGATGAAGCGAACCTCTTCAGTCTCGATGCAACACACCTCACAGGTGCAGCATCAGCTGTTGGTATGACATTGGTCTCCACAGACGGAACCCGTGCTGCATACGTTTCACCGGCCTTCCAGCCTGACATCATGGCTGTTGACGGTGATGANTCGGATTGGATTGGTGGTACTCCATTGAACCCATCTGACGATGCTATGCCTGGTATGGTCTCCGGTGACGGAACCAACGACTTCTACGTCACATACAGTGAAGGTGATGCACTCTACATCGGTATGACTAGTGAAGACCTCACCAACAACGACCTCTTGATTTACCTCGATGTCGTTGCTGGTGGTTCCAACACTGGTTACAACCTCAACGGTGCGCACACACTACCAGTTCAAGCAGACTACCTCTTCTGGGCTACCAGCGAATCCAACATGGATCTCTACTCCAATGGATTCCTTGGCTGGGGTGCAAGCTCCATGTCCACAGATGCTGTCGACGCTGACTTGGGAACAACAACTGCTGGTTTCTTTGAAATCGCAATCCCATTCAGCCGAATTGGTGGAACACCTGATGCAGTGAACATCGTCGCTGTCGTCCAAGACGGTTCAGCGAACATNCAAACTGTTCACCCAACTCAGACAGTCACAACTGGTGTTCAAACACTAGGCGAGTACATCTCTGTTGAGACAACGCATGACGATCTAGAAACTGGAAGCATCAGCGACGAAGTCTTGGTTTACCGAACCTACAAGGGTACGACCACCGCAGGACCTGCAAAGGACTACGATGTCATGATCAAGACAAAGGCAGATTGTGCTTACGACTGGGCAACTGTTGACGCTGTTTCGATGGCAACCAACCAAGAGCTCACCGTCGACATCAAGCGTGCATGTCCTGAAATCCAGGCTGAGCTCGCTGACGACTCGGTTGATGAGGACAGTGGTGCATACACCATCTCCTTGACCAACCTCGCTGATGACGTCCAAGATGATGAGGCAGGGAAACCACTCACATGGACCGTCACTGAAGGAACAACCGTCGCTCACAGCAACGTCTTGGTCGACTGGGACAAGAATGGTCACACCGTGACCATCACGCCTCTTGATGACCAATTCGGAACAGTAGAGTTCGAGTTCATTGTTACGGACAGCCACGGCTTGACCGATGTCAAGAACATGACCTTGACGGTCAACAACATCAACGACAAGCCAGTCATCTGTAACACAGAGCGTGCTGATTGTATGCCTGTCTTCGTTGACGACGGATCTTACACGAACATCGTTCCTGAAGGATTCGGCAGTGTCTCCAAGTTCCTTGGTGACATCTCGAATGCAAGCAAGTCATACATCCGTGACATGGACAACGAGCAGAGCCCTGTTCGCCAAGTCTACACATGGGATGCATCCGTTCCAACAGAGTGTGATGCATTCGGTGTATCGGTCACCAACAACGAGTTGACCATCGTCGAGAACACAGCCAACGAACTCGGTGGAACCTGTACGGTTACACTCACCCTCAGCGATGATGGTGCAGAGAACCAAGAAGCCGATGCATACACTGTTGACTTCTCAGTCAGCCCAGTGAACGATGCACCAGTTGTCCTCGATTGGGATGTCACAACAGGAGCTGTTGTTACCGCTGCAAATGGATCTACTCCAGTTGCACCATGGTCCATCAGCCTCATGGAAGATGACACCAATGCAAACAACTTGACCTACGACTTGTCTGCTGTCAAGTACGACGTTGACCACAACGCTGCTGACTTGACCTGGACTGTTGAATCAACCGACCAGTGTACCTACGAGAACTACTTCAGCACAGAAATTGTCGGAGATAACCTCGTCTTCACACTTGTTCCTGATGCAACAACCACTGCAAACGCTTGGGAAATTGACTACTTGAACAACAACGGTATCCACCAGATTGGACCAAGCGGTTCTGACTTCTGTCAGATCCGTCTCGTCCTCCGAGATACTGCAACCGCACCAAGTTACGTACCAAACTATGACCCATCGGTTATGCCAATTGCAAACTACCAGCAAGGTGTTGCAACACAGGAAATCGGTGTCCGTGTCGAGAACGTACGTGAACTCGTCGCTGACTACTACTTCGATGAAGTCATCGGATTCGACTTCCTAGGCATCAACGATGTTCTAACCGGTACCTACGTACCTGTTGAGGTTGAAGTCGGTGCTGGTGGCGATCAAGGACCTTACACCTACGATCACATGCTTGCGATCACCTTCCACACCAGTGGTGGACACGGTGAATCTGAGAACGTGATGTATGTCACACCTCCAGAATGGGGCGAGACAATCACGGTCAAGGAGTACGTATACATCGTTGATAACGGTGAAGAAACACCTTACATCTGGGCTGAAATGGACGTTCTAACCTGTCTCGACGCAGAGTGTGACATGGCAAAGGCTCCTGCACAGCGATTCCAGATGGATGATCAAGTCAACGGACCATGGGCCCACGTGAACTACGGTGGCGGCATGACCGGTGAACAATGGTCCAAGCCTGGTGCATACGGTGACGATGGAGTGACTGAGTCGACCCGTCGACCATTGCTCCAAGACAGTGACTGGTGTAACAACGTCATGTTCTCGGATGCTTCTGCAGTCGACAGTGACGCTGGCGTTCCAACAACCTGTAACCACGTGAACAAGCCTGCTGAAGACTTCATCAGCAGTGGGGACAAACTCCCATCCGTTGTTCAACTCGGTGGCGGTATTGGATCTGTTCCATCGTTCGCACCAAGCCTCGTTGTCGTAGCCCTCGCTGGCTTCTTCGTCACAGCACTTGCAATGTCAAGCCGCCGTGAAGAAGAGGAGGAGCAAGAAGAAGAAACACGACGCATCGTCGAAGACGAGATGGCAGTCAGCCCAGTTATCGCGACCATCCTCATGGTTGCAATTACTGTCGTCCTCTCCGGTGTGATCTATGTTTGGGCTTCTTCCCTCGCAGAGACAGGTAAGTTGGGTGTTCCTCGAGTCACCTTCGACATCGAGAACAAGGAACTTGGTACTGCAGACGGATACTGGGTTATCACAGTTGATCAAACAGAAGCTGAGTTGGCTACAGCGGCCGTTACTGTAACGGTTCTCTACACCAACGCAGATGGTGTTCGAACATCGTATGCTACGTTGCTCTCAAACACGAGCTATGTGTATGGATTTAACCCATCAAACAGTGATGCGTTCGTAACATTCGTTGACAAGGTCGAAGATGAGGGTACATTCAAGGAATCTACCTTCGGTATCGGTGACCAAATCTTCGTACGAACCCACGCTCCTGACGGTCAGTCGTTGACGGATGCTACTATCCGTATCACTTACCAACCAGGACCTGGTGAAGGATCTGTCATCAAGGCATACCAAGACCTTGAATTCAACAAGGTTGTTTGAAGCCAAGAATTGACTGAGAACAGTTGATGGGCCGGTGGCGAAGCCACCGGCCCACTCTTCTGGGCCAGAAGCGAATGCTTTCAAGCATGCAGGCGTAGCNTCATACATGGTCAGTCCATGTCGGTGTGTTGTCTTCGATTGTGATGGAGTCCTTGTGGACTCAGTAAGCTCATGGAAGACATTGCACGATGCCTTCGGAACAGACAACAGCAAGAATCTCATGCGATTCATTGCTGGTGAACTGACAGATGTTGAGTTCATGCGTTCCGATATTGCGATGTGGAAAGAGATACGTGATCCGATTCACAAGGATGAATTGTTTCGAATGTATTCAGGCATTGCTTTGATGAAGGGCGCTCGTGAGACGGTTCAACAGCTTCAGGATGCTGGTGTCTATGTGGCCATTGTGAGTGCAGGTGTTGATCTATTTGTCAGCAGTATTGCTGCAATGTTGAAGGTCGACGACTGGATTGCAAATGGCTTTGAATTCGATGATGAAGGTTACCTCACAGATGATGGAATCTGCCGTCTCCATGCGAGTGGTAAGGGTAAAGTCATTCATCGCCTAATGGAGATGCATGGATTTTCTCCGAATGAAGTTGTTTCAGTCGGTGATTCTGAAATGGATCTTTCCATGATGATTGAGGGTAGCCATTTCATTGGCTTCAATCCAAGCCGTTCCTCATCACTTGATGCATTCACCAAGGCAGGCGTACCGATTGTTCAACAAAAAGATCTCTCGAAGATTCTGGAGTTTATTCAACTCCCTTCAAGCGAAGGGAATTGAGGTTGATTTGTGCGACTGAAGATTGACAATTGTTAGCATACATGGTTTAGGTTGGAATCCAAGCATCTTCTGGTACGATGTTTGATCCTGCCAAGTTGATGAACAAACGAGCGTTGTTCCTCTGAAATCCAAGCATGCATGACCGTGGACGTGTCCAGTGACAAAGATGTCAGGTACTTCACGGATGACGAGGCCATCTTCAATTTCTGGTGATAATGGTGTTTTACCCCCCCATTGTGGTGCTAAATGTCTCCTTCTGAGCATTTGTCGCATTGCTTCAACAGGTTCGGAGTAGGTGACCGTTCGTAGACCTGCAACAAAATCGTCAATCGATTTCCCATGGTAAGAAAGCAAACGAACATCATGCAATGAAAAATCACATGGATTTCCAACAAAAGTCGTTTTGTTGTAATCCTGTTGGATATCCTTCTCAAAGGTGGGTTGGGGCTCAGCTGGGCGAACTGCGTCGTGATTTCCTGGCAACATCACACACTCCACCCAATCCGGCAACAACTCCAAAAGACGAGCGAATTCACTGTATTGTCCAAACAAATCTGGAATAGCGAGTTCCTTGTCCTGTCCTGGATAAATTCCCACTCCATCAACACAATCACCGCTCAGGATAAGATACTTGATCGTCTTTGCAAGCGGGTCTGTGTGAAACCATCGTACCATCTTGTGCCATTGTGCTTCAAGGAACGTCTTCGAACCGACGTGAATATCCGATAGGAATGCAACNCTTACACCAATATGGGCACTTTGTTTTTCATGCCGATCTTTCATTGGGAAAAAGAGATCATCAACATAGAAGATATCTCCTGTTTGCGAAAAAGAGCCACTTACACCTAGAACATCATCCGGCATTAATCCAGCTTCAATCACCTGTTCATGCATACGATCACGATCATCTCCCTGGCGTATCGTCAACAAACAATTCATCTCTCCAGTCTCATCTTCGAGACCAAACATAAGATGGCCATTCTTGGTGTGACGAGGTTCATTGACAAGTCCAATGGCTACTGCCAGATTTTCGTAGCCCTGATAGCGCCTATATTCGATATTGAGGCGCCCAATTTCTTGTGGTTTCCGAGGAAGTCGTGAATTCTTGATGATCATCTTACGAATACTATCCAAACGATCATTAAAACAGGCTTGGATNTGGCTCATTTTCCCTTCAGTCGTGCTGTTTCCAGTAATGTCATAATGAACCAGAATATCATTATCAACATCGGTCGCTATCCCAGAAAAGTCCTTCTCACTCCAATCAGGAAGATTGTTTCGAAACTGAATGTTCACAGGTTCAGACTCCTTAATCGGTGCAATCGTTCGCCCAATTGGTTGACTCAATTTTTCCTTCTCAACAGGTGGATCTGATGTCGTCAATGCGATCATTTTCTCAAGGATATCGAGCGTGAGCATTCCACGTGTAAACCCGATTTCAGAACCTCGATCAAGCACGGGAAGGGGATGGTCAAGACTCAACAATTTGTCTTTTACACCTGTTGTGACGAGGATTCCCCGCTTCATTAATTCCTGCGAAATTGAACCCCATTCCGCAGTCATATGGTGCAATGGGGGCCGACCCTCCAAAAGGGTTCATGTTCATTCGTTTGCTGAATCTTTATCCCACTCAACATCGGTTCCGATGTTATCGTTGTCCGTTCGAGGTTTTGAACCATCCCATGATTGCGATTGCCAACCTGAATCAAGAGCAGCCGCAGCCGCTCTTTGATTGCGTGCAATCTCTTCTAGCGCCTTCAATCTGGCTTCTTCTTCTCTCTGCTTCATCTCATCTTGGAGTGTCTTTTCAGCAAGTTCCATGGCTTGATCCCAATGGCGTATGGCTGTCAATAAGGCGAAGTGAACGAAACCTTCCTTATTCTCTTGCCGATTTCCACCGATTTGTGTTGCTTCAGCNATNGCCCAGGTTNGCGATGCGATGCCTACGTAGACCAACCCGACCTTTTTGTTGGTACCATCGTTGTTTGGACCTGCGATACCAGTGATGGAAAGAGCAATATCCGCATTTGCCTTTGCAAGGGCGCCTTGTGCCATTTGAATAGCAACTTCTGCAGATACTGCCCCTCTCTTCTCGAGGGTTTTTGGATCAACATTCAACTCACGGATTTTTGCATCGTATGAATAGGTGACCCATGATTGGTTGAACCACTTGCTTGCACCAGCAATATCGGTCAGTGTGCTTGCAAGAAGACCACCTGTACACGATTCTGCAATGGTAATGGTGTAACCATCTTTCAGACGGCGTACCAGACGGGCCGCAGCGGCTTGTGCCTCTTCGTCCATTGACCCTTCGCGGTTTGGCAACCATTTTGAGGTTATTGGAAAGCCAAGCGTTTCAAATACGTCTCCACCGACGGATGGTTGGGTCTGTGGTCTAGGGGTTTATGACGTCGCCCTTACAAGGCGAAGATCGAGGGTTCAATTCCCTCCGGACCCACTACCATAGGTAGTCCTCAAGTGTGGCGTTATCGCTTGATATCACCTTCGTAATGCCACTCTTTTGCTGGATTTTTTCAGCATCTTCTTTCTCAGAAACGAGAAGTAAGTGCACTGCTCGTTGCCACAAACCGTTGTCAGGTGTTGATGTTCGATGATCGACAGCAACCAAAACACCGTCAAGTTCTGCAAACATAAGTGCAGATAATGCATGTTGGAGTTCATCTTGTTCAAGAAGAATCCATCTTGCACCTTGCATCGCCTCACGAACACTCTCGCCAAGCTCCGAGAATCGAACGACCTTCATCGCTTACACCATTTTGTATCGTAGAAGGGCAACAACGCCTCCCAAGCCAAGAAGTTGTTCACCACCATCATGATCCGTCGAACACTGAATAAGATGGCCGCCAATATCATCTAAGCCACGCACCCAATTACTGAGGAGTTGACCATCAAGTTGTGTTTCATGATCTCGTAGTAAATCCACTGCGACGAGTAATGTTTCGATAGCACCTTCATTCATGGCACGAATGAGCGCTTTTTCACCATAGGCAACTGCTCCGTTGGAACTAATACGCGTCCATACTTCTTCGAGCAACTTCATTTCTTTTTGAATAGCATAATCCTCCAAGAACTCGTCCGCTAAACCATTGCGAATGACTTCATTCGCTCCTGAACGTCCAGCCATTGATGTTGCAACCATTCTGATGACACGTTCTGGTTGAGCCTCGAGAATCACGCTTCGCAACTTTTCACGAGCATGACCTGGTCCGCATAGAATCATTGGCAACGTCTCACTCGTCGCCGCAAGGATCTCCTTGCACACTTGCTTCTGAAAGGATTGAGAAACAGCCTCACTGTTTCGAACATCACCGCGTTTACCTCCCCCTCGCATTGTCCAAGTTGCCCCTTCTCGCAATCCTCTTGATGTGATTTCAAACAAGATGATTTCATCGTTTTCTACGACAATAAGTGAAACATTGCTTTTGTTGGAAGAATCAACAGCATCGTTCAATAATGCAATGTCAAAATCAGGGAAAGGTGTTGAAGATTCTAATTCGATTTCATCTCCAGTTTCGATTAAGTGTGTATGATGCGATCCAATATCGATTGGGGCTTGTTCGATTGTTCCATGAACTCGAAGAATATCTGAATATGTCTTGTACTCGGTATTGAGAACATTCAATTGAATCCACATTTTCTTTCGCTCAGCTGCTTTTGCTCTTGAACCTGATTCAGCAGTTGTACTGTCTCTTCGCTCACCAAGCATGGCGAGCATTCGACCTTTTGATGCAAGGCGAGCAAGCACCCACAAATCATCTTCAGATTCAATCCGAAGTTTCCAGTGGTTCTCACCCTGTTGCAATATTTGCATTGACCTTCACCCAAAGACGCCCTTGAGGTGTCCGTCATCATCCATATCCATATCGTTTGCAGCAGGTCGCTTTGGTAGCCCTGGCATGGTCATCATTGAGCCAAGAATAGCGACAACAAACCCTGCACCAGCATTCAACCTAAACTCACGAACTGGAAGATCAAAGCCTGATGGAGCACCAAGCATTCCCGCATCATGCGAAAACGAGTATTGTGTTTTGGCCATGCAAACTGGAAGATGTCCATAGCCCCAATCAACGATTTTCTTGAGTTGCCGTTTTGCTGCGGTTTCGATTTGCACACTGCTTGCACCGTACATCCTTGTTGCAATTGCATTGACTTTGTCTTCAACAGAATCGCCTGGAGCGACAAGAGGGAGGAACGGACGTCCAGCTGCAACATGGTCATGAATGGCTTCAACGACTGCATGTGCAAGATCTGCACCACCTTCGCCACCTTTGGCATGAACTTCAGTTCGACAGACACGAGCGGCACCACTGGCCCGTGCCGCTGTTTCAATCGCCTCGAGTTCTGCTTCAGTATCGCTTGTNAACTGATTGATTGAAACGACAACAGGCATGCCAAATCGAGCCATATTCTTGATGTGTCGATCGAGATTCGATGAAGCTCCAGCAACAACCGCTTGGACATTTTCAGTTTCAAGTTCCTCCTTTGAAGGTCGATAGCCCCCGCGTTCACCGAAGGCCTTACCATGCAATTTCATGGAACGAACTGTGACATTCATAACCACGCAATCGGGTGCTTTACCCGATGTGTTGGCTTTGATATGCATAAATTTCTCAGCACCCATATCACTCCCAAATCCAGCTTCCGTAATCACGTAATCAGCACATGACAATGCAATACGGTCGGCAACGATGGATGAGTTTCCATGAGCAATGTTCGCAAATGGCCCTCCATGAATAAAGGCAGGATTGCCCTCAAGCGTCTGCACAAGGTTGGGCAAGAAGGCATTACGAAGAAGTAAGGCCATTGCTCCTGCAGCCTCAATATGTTCTGCTTTGATCGGGTGTCCTTCCATTGATTCAGCGATGACAATCTCGCCGAGTCTCTTTCGCAAATCTGCGTAATCCTTTGCCAGTACAAGAATAGCCATNATTTCAGAGGCTGCGGTAATATCGAAACGATCTTGGCGAACATTTCCGTTCGCTGGCCCTCCAAGACCGATGACAACCTCTCGTAGAGAACGATCGTTCAGGTCAACAACTCGAGGCCAAAAGACTCGATTCGCATCGATGTTGCAGGCATTTCCATGCTTGATGTGGTTATCAATCAGCGATGAGAGGAGGTTGTGTGCAGATGTAACAGCATGAAGGTCGCCCGTAAAGTGGAGATTGATTTCTTCCATTGGAAGAACTTGAGATTGCCCTCCTCCAGCGGCGCCTCCCTTGATTCCAAACACAGGACCCATCGAAGGTTCTCGAATGACACAGGTTGCATTCTTCCCAATATGACATAACGCCTGTGTCAATCCAATCGTGGTGACTGTCTTTCCTTCACCAAATGGTGTAGGATTGACGGATGTGACAAGAATGAGGTTGCCCTTCGTAGAATCAAAGCGTTGTTTCATTCCATCCCACGTGAGTTTCGCCATGTATTGTCCATGTGAAATCAGTTCACCAGAAGGGATGCCCAACTTCCAAGCAATGGTCTCAATTGGTTCCAATTGCGCCTTCCGTGCAATCTCTAAATCACTAGCCATAATCTGCTGCATGCACATTTGGCTATCAAATCAACCCCTCATAGAGGACAGAACTCATCGTTTTGCGATGGGTTTTGTTTTGACGGAATCATTCTTCCTTCATCGAACCAAGGTAATCTGGTAAATCAACACCGGCCATCTTGGCTACATCATGCACAGGAGGCAATGAGCGAATCAACGATGAGACGAAGTTTGCAGTGCTTCCACCTTCGCCACCATTGCCTGAATCCCAAACGGTAATCTTGTCGATTTGGAGGTTGGAAATCGCTTCTGTTTGTCGAGCAACAATCTCTTCGATCTTCTCAACCATGAGGAGTGTTGCAGCNGCTTTGACATCGCCACCAGCACTNGCAACAAGTTGCTTGTAACCATTCGCCTTTGCTTCAAGGACCGCCTTGGTACCTTCCGCTTCAGCGTTGTAGCGAGCGAGGACAGCATCTGCCTCACCCTGGGCGATACGGCGTTGGCGTTCTGCTTCTGCTTCTGCAGCAATTTCGACTTGTGTCTTCGAAATCTCTTCGCGAACGATTTCTTCAGCACGAAGACGCTCTTGTTCNAGATTGTATTGTGCCTTTTGAACTTCCATTTCAGCAGTACGTCGAGCAACTTCTGCACGTCGCATTGCTTCAGCTTCCTTCTCTTCAAGGTCCGCTTGATACGCAGCGATTTCAGCACGGGAGATGTTTTCTCCCTGTACACCAGTTGCTTCTTGTTGTTGAACGTAAACACGTCGATCGACTTCTGCGGCTTTTTGTCCCTTTTCGGATTCAGCAACGTTTTGAGCAACCTGAACTTCACGCTCTCGGTCAGCGTTTGCCTTACCGATTGCACCATCACGCTCAGCGTTTGCAACATCGACAAGCGCCTTGTTGACTGCACCTGCAGCGGCTTTCTTACCGATGCTGTTGATGTAGTTGGACTCGTCAGTAATATCGATGATGTTGACGTTAATGAGGTAAAGACCCAACTTGTGAAGTTCAGCACCAACGTTGTCACGGATGAGTTCGAGGAACGCATCACGGTCTTGGTTGATCTGCTCGATGGTCAAACTTGCAACGGTCAAACGGAGTTGACCGAGAATGATTTCTTGTGCCATTCCTTCGATGTCGTTCTTCGTGAGGTGGAGTAGACGCTCTGCTGCGTTGTTCATGATGAGCGGATTTGTGCTTACACCAACAGTGAACGTTGATGGAACGTTGATACGAATGTTTTGGAGAGAAAGTGCATTGTCAAGTGGAATCGAAATTGTCATCGGAATAAGTGAGATTTTCTTGTATTCCTGAATCAGTGGCCAGACCATCACGGCACCACCGTGGATACATCTCGAGGCCTTACCACCTCGAATTCGTCCATATACGACGAGAATTTCGTCAGAAGCACAACGCTTGTAGCGTGTAGCGACCAAAATTATTCCAAAAGCTGCGATAGCCAATACGCCAAAAACGATGAAAACTGCCCAAAAACCTGCATCCGCCATGGAGCCAAGTAAAGTTCGACGTTTTTAATCACTTTGCCTACATTGTATTTAGACAACTATCACTCTTCGGACGAGCCATCATCAAGAGGTACAACAATCATGGTCGATCCGATGATATCGACAACTCTGATAAATTCTCCAGATGAAATCAACATCGACTTGTCTTGCGCTCTTGCCAACAATGTCTTGAGTGTACCGTCAACAGGGACTTGAATCTCACCAGTTTCATTTGGCTTGATGCGCGAATAGACCTGGCCACGTTGACCGATTGCATCGTTGTAGTTGATTGTACCATCCGCTTGGAGTTGATTAATTCCATACATCATTTTGCCCATGCCATACATGCCACCTGCTGCGCCAATACCGCCTGCGAGAACAGCGACAACATCGCTTCCTGTTGCTGAAAGACCGAACATTCCAGTTAAGCCAAACATCATCACTGCAACTGAGAGACCTTGTACACTCAAAACCTCAAACGCCCCGCCGCCAGCATCGATATCCAAACCGATTGCGTCAGAAACGCCTCCAAGAACATCACCGACCATCATAAGGAGCATCATGATGAAAAAGAGAATTCCACCCAGTACTGCACAACTCACGAATATGATTTCCATCAAGGAAGGTGCTTCGATTCCGACAAACTCGGTCAACATCTCAAATAAGGTCATGGCCAAGGAAAGTAGGCAGTCATTAATTGTCTTTTCTAGCAATCTGACGAAGTTTGTATTGTTCTATTGCAACAATGAGGGATAGGGAGAGTCCTGAAAACAATGCTGCTACAATGTTTGGTAGGCCTGCAGCCCACAAGAGAAGCCATACCCAGAGTGGTAGGAAGAGCATCAATGTTCGACGGATGAATGGCCAAAAACCACCAAACAATTCTTCCGATCCCTCGTCAATGGCCCGTATTGTCGTAGCCGTTCCAGGATCGACAGGTATCATGTCCTTCGCCCAATATCATACAGCGGCGAGCAGGACGATCAATGAGACGACCCAAAGGCCTACGCCGAAACCAACGCCTTTCCCTTGACCTTTGATTGCATCGTCATGGACTTCACGACTCATTTTGAGTGGATTAAGAAGGAGTTCCCGTTGCTCCTGACGGAAGACAACCAGTGCAAGCATGATTGCTGCAGCTCCACTTCCACCAAAAAGAGTCGTCACCCATCCTTCGACTTCACCCATCAATTTGATCGAGAGAAGAATCTGAGTAATCGCAAACATCATCCAGAGAAAGGACCCACGTTCTGCTGCGGCCATGCACAGAGGATGACGACCTTCTTTTTGAATACATGGCCTGCATTTGACATTTTCTCGGCAAGAAGCACAAAGCAGACGTTCATGAACAATGACTACGAAGTCTGCCCATGGACGATTTGAGATACGCAGTAGGCGGTTCTCCTATCGACCACTCACTTTCACCTCTGTTGTTCAATCTGGTCCTCTCTCATTTACAAGCCAATGACGTTCTTTCACCACGTATGCATCATTCCGCAGCAATTATCGAAACAAAACAAATCGATGAATTGCTTGGTTGGGCATACATTGAACACGATCTGCACCAACCCATTTGGCAACCTGCAAAGCAACGATTGAAAGCCTTTCAATCGCGATTGAACGCGATGGTGTCAGAGACTGTTCATCAAGAATCCAATCCATCATTGGCACCAATTCTTGAATCCCCACGAAGAACTGTAAAAGCCTCGAAACTACCAACCCGCACATCGGACAACGAAGTGTGGTTGAATTTGACAGCCCCGCTCAAACACCAACTCAAGAGTATGGCGTTTACACAGATCGACGAATCATTGGATGTCCTTTCTGTTAACACGCTTCGCTACGCTGACCAGGGATGGTATTGCGCCACAACCGATGGCTTTGGTGTAGTTCATGTTGCCCATCATTTCGGAATTGATGTTGGTAATGAAGCGATTCTAGGCATTCATGGCGGTGGTGGTGCTGCACGTTCCATCGCCTCTGCTTGGATGAAGAGCGGTGGTCGCGTAGCATCATTGGGTGGAAAGCGACAATTGCCTGCAACGCTTGTTAATTTTAAGCATCAAACAAATACGGAATTTGATCTCATCATCGATGCGGAAGGTACGCTCGATGAACCTCCAGAATCCAAGTTTATCCTTCATCCGAATTATACGGGTATGGATGGGACGTTGGAGCAGCGGTTCGATCGTCTGTCGCTTCAAAATCATCAAATCGATGGACGTTGGATGTTGGCTGCACAACATCTCGAATCGTGGCGCTGTTTGTGGACTCCCTCTTTGGCTGAACATCTTCCATCACTTGAGCAACTCATGACATGGATGACGATATTTGAGCATCAATTGGATGAAAATTGAAGCATTTGCCTGCAACACTCAAATGTTTAGGCACCAACAGGTGTATATGAGCCAGCGAGCCTATGTTCTCGTGTGTTTGTTGTTTCTGTCGACACTTTCGACAACGCTGGCTGTTCCAGATGAGGATCAAAACTTCCAACCATCGCACAATGGTACTGATTTTCCAGTAGGCTACGTTGATTTTGATACAAATTCAGGTGCATTCGAAGCAGATCACCGTCTCGTCTATCCTGCACTTAGCAGTGGTGAAGGGCAAGAAGTTGCTGGAAATGGGCCGTTTCCATGGGTTCTCCTTCTCATCGATGAGAACGAATCCCCAGATAACTACATGCTCATTTCAACGCGTATTGCTCAGCGAGGTACGATGGTGTACATCCATTCTGAATTGACCACGGAGAACACGCCAGATTTTCAAAGTCTGATGGATACAATCCTCGATGTACGGGACTGGATGCATGAAGCGAACAAAACGCATGAAATCGTCTTGGGGATGTATGGTGCAATCGATGAAAACCATTGGGGTCTCATCGGTCATGGCTATGGTGCGACATGGGCTTCGAACGTTTTCATCAACTGGGAGAACTTCGTGTTCGATGAAACGATTCAACCACCTCGTGCTCTGGTTGGATTAGCGATGCAAGTCGAACAAGTTCAAGACCCACTTATCATCAGTGGAGCACTCCCCAATGTAGCACTCTACATTACTGGGAGCGCAGATGAAATTGCCCCTGCGACTGAAAATGTGATTCCTGTGTTGGAAAATGTCGACGGTCTTGCTTGGCAGATTCTCCATTCATTAGGTGCAAATCACTACCAGTATCAAGATACATCATCCTTTCTTGAGGATTTCAATGATGGAGACGCTTCGTTAACACAAGAAGAGCAAATCGATCATGCCATGGAACATATCCTTCCATATCTGGACCTCACATTACGTGGCGATCACTCCAAATTTAGAGAGGCATTCAATCGTGAGAACAATCTCTACTCTTCTTCCGATTCAAATGGTTACGTCGATGAATTGCTCGATGATGCGAAGCTTATTCGCATTACCAACGTCACGAGTCTTAACGGAACGGTGTTCGGTCCACAAGATGATGCAGAGTTTGAGGCACTATGGTCGATGCGAAATGGAGATGTTTACGCCGATTTACCTTCGATGTGGACGATTGAAGCGCATTGTCTCTTGGACAATACAACCACGTATCAAGCGATCATTGACGAGGAAAACGTTTCGTGTACAATCCCAATGCAAGGCATTGCTCCAGGTCCACATGAACTTCGTCTCGTTGTATCAGTAGAAGGTGGAACTGGTTTTGCAAGTTTTGATTTCATTCGAACCAATGACCCAATTGAACTTACAGAACCTCTTCCAGTATTCCTTGTCCCTCAACGAGGCTCGATGGTATTGGACGCATCTGATATTGCGATAGACCCTGATGGTCAAACGATTCGTATTCTCAATGCGACCGTTCTCGATAATGAATCCCATTTCTTTGCTGTGATCAGTCCTGATGCTTCTTCCGTTACGTTGTATCATTCAGTCGATGAGGAATGGGAGGGGACGACGCGTGTTGAACTTGACCTGGAAGCAGACGGGGATATTCTTGACCAAACCAATGTGACACTCGATGGACGTATTGTTCCGGTCAACGATCAAATTGTTCAGATTTCGACCATTGATCAACAAACGCTCATCGAAGATGGACAGAGTCTTTACTTCAATTATGAAGATTATTTCTTCGATCCTGAGCAACAACCTCTCACGGTTGAAATCAACGGTATGTCGCAAGGGAGTGGCGACAAGGTTTCATGGAGCGTTTCCAATGATTTACCACTCGTCCAATTCACGCCCCTTCCCGATGCGAATGGTGCTGAAGTGCTTCAGTTGACAATCACGGATGGCTTCAATCCGCCTCTGGTTGCTGACATACCGCTTCGTATTGAAGCAGTTGATGATGCCTATGTAGTTGATGAATCAGCTTGGTTCCAATCACTGAACGAAGAAGAAAGCATGTTGATCGATCTATCGCAGTTCGCCTACGATGTTGATGGTGACCCGTTGACATGGTCTATCGAATCAGAAGATTCGTCAAACGTCATCTTGGCACTTTCAGGACAGGAGTTATTGATTTCAGCACTGGTCGATGCCTGGGGCAATGACGAATCTTGGTGGCTGAACGTGACCGATGGAACGACGATTTTTTCGAAGCGAATGAACATCACGATTGAGCCTGTTCCCGATCAACCAATTCTCTCCAATGGATCGGTTGAACAAGTCGATGCTTCTTCACTTCTCCTCCAATGGGATTGGCGTGATGTAGACGGTGATGATATGGACGTCATCGTTCGTTTTGATGGTGTAGAGGTTTCAGGTCAACGAAGTTGTGATTCCAATGGAACCTGCACAGAACGGTTCGATGTTGAATTGCAAGCAGGGGCGCCCTTGAACGTCGACATCATCGCTCGTGATCCTTCATTTGCCGATGTATCCCTTCGATTGCAATATCTCGTTCCTGATGAACAACCAACGCCAAGCGTTGGCGATGACCCTGAATCAAGTTCTGGAAGTACGATGGTTGCAGCCCTTATCATTTTGCCATTGCTTGCCCTAGTTGGTTGGCTATTGATGCAATTCCGAAAACCACCGCAAGAGCCACTACAAGAGATTGAATCAAGTGGTGGCTTGCTCGCTCGAGCAGAGAAGATGAACAACTCATAGTGGAATGTTTCCGTGTTTTTTCGGAGGACTCCATTCACGCTTTGATCGCAGAATAGCAAGGGCTCGACAGAGTCGTAGACGACTCTCAGTAGGTTCGATTACATCGTCAAGCCAACCGTTCCGTGCTGCAACATACGGATCACCAAATTTCGCTTTGTATTCAGCGACCAATTGCTGGCGAACCGCTTCTTTTTTGTCTTCATCAACAGCATTAATTTCTCTTCGATGGATGATGTTCACCGCGCCTTCCGCTCCCATAACAGCAAGTTCAGCGGTTGGCCATGCAACGTTGTAATCGCTTTGCAAATGCTTGCAGGACATAGCAAGATAAGCACCACCGTATGCCTTTCGAGTGACAAGCGTTAGTTTCGGAACGGTTGCCTCTGCATATGCGAAAAGCAGTTTCGCACCGTGACGAATAATACCGCCCCATTCCTGAACGACACCGGGTAGGAATCCAGGCACGTCTTCGAATGTCACGAGTGGGATATTGAACGCATCGCATAGTCGAATAAATCGTGCTGCTTTGATGGAAGCATCGATGTCCAGACACCCTGCAAGCACATTTGGTTGATTGCCAACAACACCGATGCTTCGACCATCAAGACGGGCAAAGCCGATGATAATGTTCTCTGCATAGTTAGGAAATAGTTCAAGGAATTCACCATCATCAACCACTTCCTCGACAACACTCACCATGTTGTAAGGCCGATTCGGATTGTCGGGTACAAGTGTCTCCAATTCATCGTTCATACGGTCGATTGGATCGTCTGTTGGAACATGAGGCGGTTCAGCATCGTTGTGATCTGGAAGGTACGAAAGAATTTCTTGAACAAGGAAAAATGCGTCATCCTCATCATCGGCAACCAAGCAAGCAATTCCAGAACGAGAAGCATGAAGATTTGCGCCGCCAAGTCCTGCAGCATCCACTTCTCCAGCTTGAACTTCGGGTGTTTCCAATGGTGATGATAAGAACAGTTGCCCATGTTCTTCGCCTAAAATCGTAAAATCGGAGAGACTCGCTGCCAATGCAGAGACACCAACAACAGGTCCTAAGACGAGACTAATGACGGGGACACGTCCACTACATTGCACCAATCGATCGAGTAGTTCACCCGTTCCTGCAAGTGCATCGATGCCATCGTGCGCACGCTGACCCCCTCCATCCCATACGCAGACAAGTGGTGTTTTCGAACGCTCAGCCATTTCAACAAGTTTGGCGATCTTCTTTGCATGCATTTCACCCATCGAACCTCCGTGCACGCTGAAATCTTGAGCAAAACAGTAGATTCGGCGTCCATCGATTGTGCCATGTCCGGTGACGACACCGTCACCGAGGGTTTGATGCAGGAACATGTTGTGGTCTTTGGTTCGATGGGTGACGAAGGTATCGACTTCGACAAAGGAATCTGGGTCGAGAAGAAGATCAATTCTGTCTCGTGCAGTTCCTCGGCCGGTGGCGCGAATGGCTTCCAGCGCCTTCCGTCCACCTCCGAATCGGGCACGTTCGCGTCGCGACCGAAGTTCAGAGATTGGGTCCCCTTGTGGGCTTGCCATATTCTCACCAGAGCCGATAAGGTTCTTCATCGAATCGCTTAGTTCAGAATGGTTTGTTGTTGTTCTCCGAGTAGGTTCTTCGACATCATCTCAGGAACATCCAGTTTGTGCGATAGGGCGTAATGAAGCTTCACGATGGCAGCTTCTGGAGATGATGTGATACCATGGCCGAGCAGACCGATGTCTTGTTGAATTCGTCCTTTTGAGTAAACGTTCATGTTGACTGGGCCGTGAATGCATTGGTTGACGATCAAGATTGGAAGTTGAGATTGTTTCAATGCATCATGCAAAGCAATGTTTTGAGGTGCATCACCGTTTGGATTTTCGATCGGTAAGTGGCCTAAACCAGTTCCGTGAATGACCAAAGCATCAACGTTCGACGCAGTTGCATCTTCAATTTCTTGTGTCCCCAGCCAAGGTCCCGCAACCATTTGACGGATGACAATCGCCTCATCGTAGCGGTCTGCAGTTGTTGTCTTCGCTCGTGAAACCGTATTCACTCTCGCTTCTTCGTAATGATGTTCAAGTTCAAGTTCGACATGTTTGTTTTCGATGCGAACGGTTGCAAGGGGCGTCGTATTGACCGGTCTGAATGCATCTCTGCGACTCGAATGGAGTTTGCGAACGCCTGTTGCTGCATGTATGGAACATGCACCATCGTCACTTGTTTTATGCATCGATACGACTACAGCATCGCTGAGTTCACCTGTAGGTTGTGGTCCTTCAGCAGCCCACTTTACAGCAGATATCAGATTTTGAGCAGCATCCGACGAGGCCCTATCGCTCGACCGTTGTGAGCCAACAAATGCGATTCGTCCGGGTGGATTACCACCTTGACCACACCAAGCAAAGGCGAGTGCAGATGCTGTGATGTGAAGCGTATCTGTTCCATGGGTGACCACGATACCATCACAACCTTCTGCGAATGCCTTCTCTGTAGCATCGATGATTTGATTCCAATGATTGGGTCGAATATCTTCGCTGAACATATTTCCAATTTTGTGAACTTGGAGGTTCGCAATCATGAGAAGTTCAGGTACGTGTTCAACCAATTCTGATGGTTCGAATTGAGCCGTCACTGCACCTGTTGTGTAGTCGACTTTGGAAGCGATGGTTCCACCTGTGTGAATGATTCGTACAGTAGGAAGAAGTTGGTTCTTGGGTGCTTCACTTGTTGGAGGAGTCGCTGTTGACGTATCTGATTGGGTTGAAGAGAGGACTTCAATGGCTTCGAGTGGATGGCTGACATTGTAGCCGTTTGCGAGTTTGATGGTGATGTGATCGGAGATGGCAGGTGGTAAAACGACGCCTTCAATTTCGGTTACACCATCCAATGTGGTCAGTTTGAGTCGAACTCGATTTCCCACCTCAGGGCCTTGTGCCATGGTGGTTGGAATGGTTTCCAGCCCTTCAACAATGCGATGGTGGTGCCGGGAGCGGGGCTCGAACCCGCGACCTTCGGATGTCTCAGACACCACAAGGGGCTTTG
>PBET01000008.1 GCA_002719815.1 Methanobacteriota archaeon
TCTGCACCACCATCGTTGGGGTCCAGAGGGTCAGATCCATCACCGCTTACAGCAGAGGCTGCTGATAGAGCGAGAAGGAAAGCCAAAAGCATGCTCATTGTCTTTGTCTTCGTATTCGTGTTCATTTTTCTTCACTTCCAATTTTATTTTGTTGTGTTTACACAGAGAACCCGCTGTTCTCTCTTTCCGAACCAGACGTGCCTGCATTGATACATTCGATCTCGGGAGAGGTGCAGAGCGTACGCTCTGCTTGTGTTGCGAGGAGGGTTTGGAAAGCAACTTTTACTTCTTGCTTGCGCACCGTTAAAGGAGCGCTGTACATCGAAATTGCTCTCATCGGTTGGTTGACTTTATCCTCCAAATTCATCGTTTTCCACGGGGTGTTCTTAGGGAACCCAACGTTCCCTCTACCATACTCAAGTGTCCGAGACTATATGAAACCAACGCCTTGAATCTTCAAAGGGAACGAGGAGGGGGAAGGAGAACGGATGCAGAATGCGAGAGAGCAAACCTTTCCAGCGTTTCGGCAAGCTTCGCACTCGAAATCCTGTGAACACGTTCAACCCCGTGGCCTGTTGCTGCTGAGAAAAGTTCAGCATTGCTGTCCTTTGCTAATCGTGCAAGAGCGATTTTAGCGGCACGGATAACGTTTGATCCCTTAATGCGTACATCTCCTGACCCCAAACCAAGTCTGTGGACCAAAGCGCCTTGATACTCGCCTTTTTCACGGCCCATAGCAATCATTCCAAGGATGATGAATTGGTTTCGAATGGAAGCGTCCCATTGGTTGAAATCGTCTGGAAATCGATTCTGGAGCGATTCAAGCAACGATTTTGTGGAGCCACTGTACATCTTTATGTCAAATGCATCAGATTCTATGCGTTTTGAAAAATTTGCATCATCCGGAATAATCTCTCCAAATGGTTTCCACATCATATCATACGATAACCAAGAATTTAATTTCGTAGAGAAATAAGGATCTGTCCCTCTCCAACTGTATGCAACGCGTTGAAGTAATTCGGGTGCAATTTCGGAAAATGACAACGGATCATGATCGCTTAATGTCTTCAGTGCTTCCAAAAAACGCTCATTTTTTTTCTTGGTGGAGAGCGCCTCAGCATCGGCTACCATCAGTTCTTCCTCCTTCTTCTTATTATAATAAGAATCGTTCTTGTTTCTTTCCGTTTCCTGCTTCAAAGCAATCACCCATCAAAGTAAGAAGCAGTCCACCGTTTGTAAAGGTGAAAGTGGTCAGAATCGTTTCATCATAGACCGATGGGGCCCCACATTCGGGATAGAATAGGGTTCGTCGATCAATATCCAGCCCTGTGATTGATAGAACGGGATTGCTGCTTGTCGTGCTTGAAGAAAACCACATACTGCTCCAAATGTGTCCTTTGAAGCCTGTTCAAGGGCTGAGAGAATCTCTGCTGCGAAGCCTTGCCTTCGATGTGCGTCAAGCGTCCCCATTTGCCGGATTTGTATAGCCGGGCGATGGTCGTGGTCGAGTTTGGAAAAGGGTGGCGTTTTCGGGCCACCTTGTCCAGGAAAGTCGGATTGCGCCCCATCACTCGTTTCGGGAATGAGGTGGCTGCGACCAACGGCTACAATGAACCCATCGATTTCGATGGATGCATGGATTGCCTGAACATCATCTTGCAGAATTTCGGCTCCTCGTGAGAATCCCAACGGTTTGCGAAGGACGTCGTACCTGCAATCGTAGTATGCTTTCGAAGGTTCCCAATTTGGCCCATTCAATCGAAGCATGGCGATGCGTATCCTCGACTTCGCATAAATCTGATTGATGAGGCGCGTTGAAATACATCATGTTTGTCGCAAGATTACCGCACGGATAGCAAAGCTTGGCCATGCCGGGGATTGCAAATCCTCTTACCTGGGTTCAAATCCCAGTCCGTGCTCCAAAAATTCAGCCTGACGCCAAAGAATAGGAAAGTCTTGAAGAAGAATAGTGAATTCGTAATGACATAGAGGGGTGATTTAATGCCAAAGATTAGCCCCGCATTTTCTCATATTGGGCGTGGGTTCGCCGCATATCTTGCTCCGCCATCCCCAGATGTTATCCGGTTCACAGTCGGCCAACCGGACTTTGATACGCCTGAGGCTGTCGTTCAGTCCGCTGTCGATGCTTTGCATCGTGGAGAGACAGCCTATACGCGATCACAAGGAAGTGTATCACTCTGCGAAGCGGTATCGACCCATCTTGAAACACTCAACATCCCTTCGAATCCAGACGATGTCGTCGTCACACCAGGTTGTAAGCAAGCATTGCTCTACGCATTGATGACCACGATTACGCCTGGTGACGAAGTGCTTCTCCTCGCTCCAGCATGGCCTTCGTACGATGGGATGATCCGTATTTTTGGAGGCGTTCCTGTTCACGTTCCGGTTTCGAGACCATCGTACCATCCCGACTTTGAAGCACTGGAAGCGAGCATCACTGAACGAACAAAGGCGATTATGCTCAATTCTCCAAACAACCCAACAGGAGCTGTTTACACGCCCGAAGAGATTGAAAAAATCGCTGAATTTGCTGGACGACATGATCTATGGATTGTTGATGATATGATCTATTCGACACTTGTTTGGACCGACCATCCATACACCTCTCCCATCAATTATGCGGGTGGCGAAAACAGAACCATCACCATTGGCGGTTGGTCAAAGGGGTGGGCAATGACAGGCTGGCGCATGGGATGGATTACTGGGCCATCTGAATTCATGGAGGCTGTCAAGACCTGCCAAACCTCAGCAGCAACACACATTCCAACATTCCTCATGCCTGCTGGCGAAGTTGCTTTGGAATTGGTTGAAGAAACACAAGCGATGGCTGAGTCTTTTGCAAATAGAAGAACCATCATGCATGCCGGAATCAATGGTTTACCAGGTGTTCGGGCGCCGGAACCAGAAGGAGCATTTTACATTCTAGCTGATATTGCTGGTACGGGAATGACAGACATTGAATTTGCAGACCGAGCATTGAGTGAAGCGCGAGTTCAGGTTATTCCAGGCTCCTTGATGGAAGGAGGCGATGGGTTGATTCGTCTTTCCTATGCAACTTCGCTGGAAAATATCCATGAAGGTATCAAGCGATTGAACGGTTGGCTTTCTGGAATTATGTGAGAGTTGCCGTAATTTTGTACAACTTACCGTTCGATCCGAAGACTGCAAAATAGAGATCCCCATTGGGATGAAACGCTATGGGCAATGGCGTACCAAGATCCTCTGCGAACACGGATGTTGTCCCAATGACCTCCCCGTTGTTGGCATTAAGATCAATCTGAACGATCTCGTGCCCACGGGGAATGATGGAGTTCCATGATCCATAGACAGTTGCGTATACTGTCGTGTTGCCCCCAGGTAATGGTGAGGTTTCTGGGCGCAATGCCACGCCATTCATTGATGAGTGAGGCGTCCATGTTGCAATAGGTGCAATGCTTCCTTTCGGCCTTGGATTCGAAGGATTATCGTTTGGCCAGCCGTAATCGCCACCTTCGACCAATAAATTGAGTTCTTCATCAGGATGGTCCCCCTCCCAATCTCGGCCGTTGTCAGTGAAAACATAGCCGATACTCGGGACCCACACGCCATCGAAAGAATTTCTCACACCGCTTGCGAGCACACCGTGCTCCCCCGTCGATCCGTTAACCCAAAGCAACGCAGCATTCCGCTGGTCGTCTTCATCACAGATATTGCACGTTGAACCACTGTGCCAGACAAGCGTTCCATTCGGAAGAATGTTGACGGCATTTGTTTGGTGATTTCCAGTAGGAACGCCGGAAATAAGTTCGGTTCGATTCTGCATTTGTTCGAGTTGCCCATTGTGCGAATAACGACTCAGTGTTCCAGCTTCGCTGACAAACAGGTTTGTATCCGTGACCGCTATATCATGAGGATGGTCCAGGTCTTCAACCAATACCGTTCGACGGTACTCTAAGTCAAGCGTGTAAATTTGCCCACCATCACGGTCGCAAACGATGAGTGTGTCAGCATCAAACCATTCGAGGCATGTTGGGCCACCAAGATTTTTTGCAACGGCTTCGATTTCATATCCGTCCGGTACTTCTGGAGAATTGAAAGACGTATAAGGATAAATTTGGCGAGCTAGAAGAAGAAATACCAGAAGAAACACGATTGGGTGGGCATGTCGAAAAATACTCATAACATCACCAAGTTTTCAGTTCTTATATTCAATTTCCACTGCCACCATCTCATAGGATATCGAGAATGCAATGGTGCAATCATCGCCACAGAGATTCACATCTTGTTCACGTAAGATGATGTTCTGCGTTGCATTCCAGTACGCTGAATTTTCCGAAGACTCAATCAGACACGGCGAGGGTATCACCAGGGTTGGGTCTTGCAATGCAGGATGATCTTGTGGCGTAAGTGCTGATGTGAGTACCGATATATGTCGACTCTCGTCATCTTCATTGTAGTAGCTTACGAATTGCATCTTGTACATTGTTTCATTTTGATGGAGGATATACGTCCCTTCATTCGGTATAACTCGATGTGCTGAAAAGTCATATGTGTACCAATCTAAGCGGTCTTCTGTAAGGTTGGACAACTCAGATTCATTGAAGGATGTAACCTCTTGGAAAGATTCTGCAACGTACGCCCATTGTACACTCTCGCTCAGATAGACATCGTTTTTGGATGCCCGGAGGGTATAGGATGTCTCGTTGCCCTCTCGTTGCAGTGGTACAGAAAAATAGGCAAATGCCTCCTCAGAGGTTGCATCGATGGTGGTGGAGAACGTTACACCATCTGATGACAACCGTGAGTTCACTTTTGCATTCGATGCCCCATCAACAGACTGACTCCCAAAGGAGCATGTGTATGACTGCTCGTTAATTTCAATCTCGATGAGGGTTGAAGCCCAATCAAGATCTTCTGCCCCATCTTGGAATGAAAGTGTAGCAAGCACGTCATTTGAGCCGTTTGATGTTGAAGTCTGTTCGATGACGACGACATTGTCCGTTCCAAGTGGTGAATCGTATGATACCACGAGGTAGGTCCAGGCGCCAGCAATGATAGTGGCCGCCAAAGTGATGGCCGCCAACCAATGCTTGTAGTTCAACGTATCACGTTATCAGAGGCTTCGACGGCGGCCCATAAAGAGGACTGCGCCAAGCATAGCGAGAACCATTGTTGAAGCAATGAAACCTGGTGCATCCTCGGTCTCTTTCTTGTCCGAAGTTGAGTCAACACCACCATCGCCAACGACGATTTCCCCATGCATCTTCATTGAAACGTGTGGCTCACACGCATAGTAGAAGGTCTGATTTTCAGTGAACGTGTGATGGAAAGCGACTGTGGTCGCAGGATCGCCAGATGTCACACCACCAGTTACATAGGTGCTCGATTGGAAGCCATCCACTTGCTTGACATTGTGTGCCATTCCAGCATCAGTCCATGACCAGCATACGGTTTGACCTGGCTCGATGTTGACAACGGATGGTGTGAATCCATAACCATCGGTTGTGAGGCCAATCGTTGCAACACAGTCTACGCCTTCAAACGGATCTGGAAGAGGAGGAGTGAGTACCTTATCGATAACATGGATGATGCCGTTCGATGCGGTTACATCCGCGATGGTAACGTTTGCAGCATCAGCACCAACAGTCACAGCACCGTCCGATACGGTAATGATGAGTTCATCGGTGTTCAGGGTTGTCACCGTGTTTGCTCCGTCCGCAAGGTCTGTCGAGAGTGTAGCACCACCAACAACGTGGTAGAGGAGGATGTTGCTTAGTGCTGCGATTTCTTCTTCAGAATCAAAAGAGTCCAAGTCAATTCCGGCATCTGCAAAAGCCTGATCGGTTGGGGCGAAGACGGTGAAAGGACCTTCTGCTTGGAGGGCAGTAACCAGATCTGCTGCAACCAATGCGGCGACCAGTGTGTCGTGGATGCCTGTTTGTTGTGCGATTGTCGGGATGTCGTTAGGCCCTTCTTCCATGGCGATCATGTATGCGTCAATCTCTGCGATGAATTGCTCGAGTTCATTGATATCGAGCTCGCCTGAGTCGTCAGCATCGTTGTTCGCAAAGATTTCAGCAAAGTCATCGAGTACGGACTGGGGAAAAGCGCCTTCTTCGTCATCGTTCATGAAAGCATTGAACTCATCAAGGCTCATCGTGCCGTTTTCGTCCGAATCTGTCATGGACAGGAGTTCTTCTGGAGTTGGGACATCGTCTTCATCATCGTCGTCTGAGAGTGATGGTGGAATCAAGACCTGATCGATGACGTGAATAACGCCGTTCGATGCAGCTACATCTGCTGTTGTAACGGTTGCGCCTTGAATTTTGACTGTATCGGATGTTACCGAGAAAGTTGCTTCCTCGCCGTTGACCATTTCAACAGTGAGGCCATCAATTACATCAGCAGAAGCAACGTTGCCAGAGTAAACGTGGTAGAGAAGTATGTTGGCGAGGGTTTGATTTTCTTCGGGTGTATCATAATCTGAAAGATCGATGCCAGCGTCGCTGAAGGCTTGATCTGTTGGGGCAAAGACTGTGAATGGTCCATCTCCTTCGAGTGTTGTAACAAGGTCTGCATGAACTAGGGCTTGTACAAGTGCGTCATGTACGCCTGTTGCTGCTGCGTTGGTCGGGATATCTTCTGATGCATCAGCCGATACTGAGTACGGCATTGCGGCAATTAAAAGGCAGGCTACGAAAGTATACACGAGTGATTTGCGCATGTGGCTACGCACTTCCGCTACCTTATAACCCGCTGTATCAGTTCGTAAAAAAATGTTAGAAAGGTGAGCGGTAATCTTCCACATCTTCCGAAATTCGGAGTAATTGGTTGTATTTTGACACTCTATCGGAACGAGCCGGTGCTCCTGTCTTGATTTGTCCAGCTCGTGTTCCAACAGCAAGATCTGCAATGGTCGTATCTTCGGTTTCCCCACTACGGTGTGAAACGACGTTTCTGTATCCGTTCGATGTTGCTAATTCCATGGCTTCGAGTGTTTCAGTAACCGTTCCAACCTGGTTCACTTTCACGAGCATTGCATTTGCTGCACCAATTTCGATGCCTTGGGCGAGGCGTTCGGATTGAGTAACAAAGAGATCATCACCAACAATCTGGACACGGTGTCCTTCTTGTTTTGTGAGTGTTGTCCAGCCAGCCCAATCGTTTTCACCCAAGCCGTCTTCAATGGAAAGAATTGGATATGCATCCAACCATTCACCGTACATATCGACCATTTGATCAGATGAAAGAACCCTGCCATCCATGTGATAGCCATCTGATTTCTCAAATTCCGTGGAGGCAACATCAAGGGCGATTCCAACATCATCAATGGAGTAGCCAGCGCCTTCAATCGCGCGTACCATGTACTTCAGACCGTCCTCATTTGCTTTCAGATTTGGAGCGAATCCCCCTTCATCACCAACACCTCCAAGCAATCCGTCGGTTTTGAGCTCGCTCTTGAGTTGGTGGTAAATCTCAACACCTGCTCGAAGACCCTCTCCAAACGTGTCGAAGCCGTGAGGCATAACCATGAATTCCTGAACGTCAACGTTGGAGGCTGCGTGTGCACCCCCGTTGAGAATGTTCAACATTGGAACAGGCATTTGGCCTCCAGCAACACCGCCGATGTACTTCCACAGAGGTAACTCGTGTGATGCTGCACCTGCATGAAGGCAAGCAAGCGATGCGCCGAGCATCGCATTCGCACCAAGTTTGGACTTGTTTGGCGTACCATCGAGTTCAATCATCGCCTCATCGATGTGGCGTTGTTCATCAACTGGCATCCCAACCAAGAGTTCTGAAATCGATTGTCGAACATGATCAACTGCTGCATCAACACCTTTGCCGAGCCATTTGGTTTTGTCGCCATCTCGCATTTCCAACGCCTCATGTTGACCCGTTGAGGCTCCAGACGGAACCATCGCTCGCCCAGATAGGCGGCCATCGACGTAGCAATCAACCTCAATCGTAGGATTTCCTCGGCTGTCCAGTACCATTCGCGCATCAAGGCCAGAGATGTAGTCCGACATGGCTATCATCACTTCCAAGCGAAGACGCTCTTTCAACTCAGCGGACTGCTTCCGTGTAATTTTCCGGATTGGGAACGAGTTTTCTTATTGGGAATTTGCCGGAAAATGTCGTATAATTTGATAAAATTACCGAAAAATGGTTGTAAAAGGATTGATATACCGATATGCGGAGCGATGACCATGCCCCGAATTGCAGAAATTGATCGAGCCATCCTTGCCCAACTTCGAAAGAACGGTCGTATGTCATTTGTTGACCTCGCCAAAGAAGTCGGCGCGAGTGAGCGAACTGTACGCACTCACATCCGAGCGATGGAAGAAAACGGGACTATTCGAGGCTACACCGTTCGAGAGAGTGGTATCGGCCTCACTGCACTGATCCGTATCAAGGTCTCGCCTGGGGCTGAAATCGGTTCCTTTGCATCCGAAGTCACTGGATGGGAAGGAGTTGAAATCATCTACGAAGTTTCAGGAGAAGCAGATCTCGTTGCGCTTGTTCACGTCGATGATACCGTCGCACTCCGTACACTTCTCGATAAGATGTGGATGGCTGCAGATAACGAAATCGCTTCCACCACGACAGAGCTTGTATTGGAACAATACTGAGAACGTGCGATATCTGCCCGGGAACGTTAATGGCCTTTCATTGAAAGGCATCAACACATGATACCAGCACCTCAGACCCAGATGTACCAACAACAAGCACAGCCAATGCCCATGCATCAAGCGAACATGATGCAACCGATGCATCACCAACCTCCCAACAAAGGATGGATTCTAGCCGGCGGTGTTCACATCGTTCTTATGATTAGTTTGCTCATTCTCTCGATTGTCGCTGCATTATTCGAACCAGCTCCCGAGTGGGTTGAGGACGATGGATTTGGTACGCAGTTGTTTTACGCTATGCTCGACGGTACAGTCTACCTAGCTTTTGCAGGTTACGCAATAACTCTGATTTCGCTTATGATGGCACTTAACGTCAAATGCAATAAGGCTCTAGCAATCGTATTGCCTGCTGTTTCTCACATCATCACAATTTTGCTTTGGTCACTCATTGCAGCATCTTTGTATCCTGATCCTGATGCTGATTTCTCAGATGCTTGGGAAGATGTCTTTGGAGAAGATTTCTTTGAAAATGTGATACCAACCCTTATCTCTCATATCGCATTGTGCGCAGGAATTGTAGGGCTTCAAACAATGAGTTCGAACGAATGATCAGAGTTCATTTGGAACTGGCGTTTGGTCCATATGCAAGAAGGCATAGACCGCCCACCACGTTACAATATCCCATGAATGAACAAGATTGTTGATACCTGTTGAATTGTCAGTGTCCATGTATTCAATCATCGTCTCCATCGTATCACATTCACGGTGATAGCAAGGGTAGCCATCGACGAGCCCGTTCCATCCAAGCGTTGCAACGCCGATGTTTTGGAAGGAGTCGTGATCACTACGGGCGGTTGGGGATTCGTAAATCGCAACGGTATCCTCGTAGATATCACCCCAGAGTGGACTTTCTCCACCTGCAAGCCATGCTTCTCTTCCACGTTCCATTTCGTAGCCAAGATCGAGTGCATCTGCCCCAATCCATTCTGCTAAGTGAAACATACCTGCTTGATCAATGGCTTCCTCGGTACCATCTGGACCAAGATAAACAGAGAGCGCATAATCGCCAGGATAGTTCACGCCCGCCATATCGAGATTGAGATAATTGCTGACAGTGACGCCGTCGGGCAAATCATTTGCAAAGGATCGTGATCCCCACAACCCTTCTTCTTCGGAAGACCACAAACAGAACACCATCGTTCGCCGAGCGTCAAATTCTGCAAGGACACTTGCTGTCGTCAGAACCATACTCGATCCAGCCGCATTGTCATAGGCTCCGTGTCTGGTACCATAACCAGGGACGCCAATTTCAGCACCGGGCGTATATGCAACCGGAGGTGCGATGTCAAAGTGCGCTCCGAAAATTAGCCATTCGTTAGGATATACTGAGCCGTCCTTGTACCCACAAATATTGACCGCCCATGCAGTATTCCATTGGAATCGATGTACTTCGACTCTATCAAGACCATATCCTTGCATGACGCCTTCAAAATATGTTATGGCGTGTTCATAAGACGGATTGGCATTTCCAATCCACCGATCGAGATAGCCAACAGCACCGTCTGGGCCACAAGTAGCGCATGGTGTATCGTCAGCAATGAAATCAACCCATTCGTACACATCTCGACCATTGACCCATCCATCGCTGGCGCCAACACCGTTTTCTTCACTCAAATCTGCTCGGAACGGGCGACTTGTTTCCATGACCAAAGGAATGACATCGCCCCCCGTCACATTTCCTGTGACAAGCCAAGGCCATTCACCACCTGTATCCTGATTGACAACAGCTTGTACCGCCGAGCCTTGACTCGGGTTATTCAACCACGCCATCCAGGATTGATCGGGTTCTCGAATCGGCCAATTGACGCGACCAATTTGTCCAAGGAAGAAGACAATCTCTTCATTTCGGGGTGGGAAGAGGATGTTCATGCTCACCTTATCGCCAGATTCCATATTCAAAACGGTTCCATTTTGAGCCCGCATTGAACCTGGATCTTGAATAAAATATGGAATGAAAACCGCGAGGTCCTCGCTCGCTTCCATAGTGATGATTTGCCACATTCCTGCCTCGAGTGATTCGGATTCGGCGATGGAAAGAGAAGATGCGCTCAACGATTCAACGTTGTTTTCTCCAACACAACCAGAAAGGGGGGCAAGAAGCATGAGAAACATGAGACCGAAGGCCTGAACAGGAATCCGCATGAATGCATCCACTCGCAACTAATGTTTGAAATCGATGGTTGAAACTGCATTTCATCCATCGCTAAGAATTAAATGACGATGATTGGCCGGTCAATCATGGCTACTGTCCGCACGGACCAGAAGCAACGTGTCCTCATGCGGGCCGTTCCTCAATCCTTCTCGAAGGCTATAGCCAATTATTTTGGTTCAGGACCGACCGATATTGGGTTGGCGAAAACGCAACATGCGGCCTATGTTCAAGCATTGCTCGATATCGGTCTTGAAGTCACCATCCTTCCTGCTGACAACAACCATCCTGACTGTATCTTTGTTGAAGATCAAGCCATTGTTATCGATGGACACGTACTGCTACCTGTTCCTGGCCACCCATCTCGAGTCGCTGAACAGCCTCCTATCGCTGATTTCCTGTCTCGCCAACTGAACGGATTCCAAGTCTGTGGCATGTTCGGTGATGCTCGAATGGATGGTGGTGACATTCTGCGCCTTGGTGACATCTTCTTCGTAGGCCGTTCAGAACGAACGAATGAAGCAGGGATTGAAACACTTCGAAACCTCCTCACACACCTTGGTCACGAGTTGCGCATTGTTGACATTCCAACAGAGAAAGCCCTCCACCTCACGTCGATTTCCTCAACACCAACCGATAACATCATCCTCACAGCCGAGGGCTACCTTACGCCTGAAGACTTCGGTGAGCTTCCTGAAGGCTGTGAAGTGATCCTCATGCCTGAAGAAGAGGTCTATGGGTGCAACACGATTGGTTTCGAAAACGGGAAAGTCCTCGTTGCAGAAGGTTATCCAACCGTTCTGAAAACACTCAACGAGAAAGGTTTGGACCCAATCGTTCTCGACATGGGCCAGATTCGTGAGGCGGATGGTTCGATTACGTGCTGTTCCATCTTCTTCTAATCTCGAACAACGCGTTGATATACGCGAGTGTGGCCGTTCAGTTTGCTGCAGGGGTCGCCCAGCTTGGTCAAAGGCGCTGGGATGAGGTCCCAGTCCGTAACGGTTCGCAGGTTCGAATCCTGCCCTCTGCACCATATCTTCCAACAAGTTGACAATCTCGTTTGAGATGGGAGGCATGATAGCCATGACAGATGATGCTCCAAATGTTGACAATATTCGCGATACGGTCATCACGCAAATCGTTGAAGGCGGATATGTTACAGCCATTCCAATCATTGTACTCTCGCTTTATCTCTTTGTTCAAGGCTATCGCAGGCTAAGTCTGATTACTGCGATTGCAGGTGCAGCCATCGGTTATCTTTCTGCAAGCACGCTCTACCCATTTGTCCTTGATCTTGGTCTTGCGATTACACTCGATCGATTCCAACTCTTCGCAGCCATGGGATTTTCCATCATCGCAGTTATGATCACATCAATGTCGATTCGATTGCTTGCAACGGGTTTTGTTTTCATCGTCATTTCCAACGCGATTCAGTTGTTGAAGAATTACGGCATCAATCCAGAACGGGGCGAATTGCTTCCAGGAATTACGGCGATTATCGCCTTCTTCGTTGGTATGTCCTTCCGTCACATCTTGCCTCCAATCGTTGCTGCACTACTCGCTTCGATCGGGTTGTATGTTGGTGCTTGTATCATACTCGACCTACCAATGGAGTACCTTGACCTTGAGTCATCACTCGCACCACTTCTCGTCATTCCATGTGTTCTTGTGAGTTTGCTTGTACAACGATGGCATAAGAAGCGAAACAGTCCAGATGATATCGCAACGAACGAAGTTCGGCAACAACGCCAAGCTGTGCGCAGATCGCATTACCACCCTGAATTGGAAGTCGATACGCAATGGGCCAGAGGCGGTCTTCGTAAGTGATTATTCCTCGAAAAACACGGCGATTTCATCCAATGTTTTCCGTTGTAAATCTGGAACCATTGCATTCTCTGCCGGATATCCTACAGGTAATACGAGCATTGCGTGTTCATAATCAGGTCGGTTGAGAATATCTCGCAAAAATCCCATTGGAGAGGGTGTATGCGTCAATGTGACCAAGCCCATGTTGTGAATAGCATGAATGAACATCCCTGCTGCAATGCCGCAACTTTCGCCACTGTAGTAGGTTGGCCCCCATTCACCATTCGATCGCAACCGCTTCGATTGACGGAAAAGAACGACAACCCATGGTGCATCGGTAAGATGTTCTTTGATGGCATCCGTTCCAAGAGGTTGAAGCACTTCTCTCCAAGCATCAGGCATCCGTTCTTGGTAGGTCTTCCGTTCTTCGGCTTCAGCAGCCTCTCGAATTTTTTGTTTCAGCGCTTGAGACGAAATTGCAACAAAAGTCCAAGGTTGGAGATGAGCCCCGCTTGGAGCCGTTCCTCCACACAAGATGGCTTGCTCGATCAATTCTTTGGGAACATCCCGCGTTGAGAAATGTCGCGTTGTTCTGCGCTTTCGCATCAAATCGAGCAATTGCATCGATCGATCTTTCATTGCATCGAGTTGAGTTTCACTCCATGCAAGAGGAATGAACGGTTGGCCTTCCATATTTCTACGACGAGGTTCGTAGATATGAGGATTCATTGTTCAACGTACCGTTTTCGCATACGCAACCAACCCTCACTGAAGAAAATCAACGCGTACAGTGATGCGAGCCAAAGGTGAACATTTGCCATTTCATCAAGCCAACCCGGTGCGCTTTCAAATGGCGTTGCAAAGGCGATGAGTATCGACAACCAAACCACGGTTAAGCCATGGAGAATCCATCGAAACACACCAAGAATTTGCGTCGAATTTGCACGCATTTCCGACATCTGAGAGTCGGTCAGAATCGCTGTTAATCCAACGACTTTGTCAAGTGCACTTCCTCCATTCCACCGTATTTTTCCAAGCTGGAATCGATTGATGAAATCAATTCCAGTAAACACCGTCACCCAGACTACGACCACTTCGAGTAATGGATCCAGCCCCATCAAATCGAGCGACCCCCATGTCGACCACGAGAAAATCGTCCAAATCCATGCAACAAGGAATAACTGGAACAAACGTGCAAATTTCGATAACTTTCGAAGCAGGACCAAGTCATGTGAAAGAATCAATTCGAGTGAGATAAACAGGGCCACTGTAAGCGTAATGATTCCACTTGAAGCGAGACCAAACCAGCCAATGTCGCCAATCCTCCACGCTTCGAGAAGTGCAACAAATGCCCATGCCAGTGCAATCACCGATACGCCATTCACCGCTGCCTGCATCGTATACAGCGGATCTCGTCCATCCTTGAGAACTGAGAGCCCACCCATCAAGCGGACTTCGAATCCTGACTCATCAACAATGCCTTTGCCTGCTGCTGTCATTCCACCAATCGCTTGAATTCGAGCTGTTTCCACAATGCTCTCTGCTTCATCTTCACCACCACCATTGGACCAACTCGAGCCCCGGCTTGCGGCATGTGCTGCACCTGCACCTCGTCCCTTTCGTCCTGCTGAGCGTGACTTCGCCCATGCCCGAATCTCTGCTGAGATGATTTCTTCGACTTGATCTTCATTCAGTGGGGCGCCGTGGTCAGTGTACAACCATCGGCATTGAATTGGAACTGGAGCGGGGTCAACATCGGGAGCAACCATTTGGAATTGTCCTGGTCCAAGCGTCGGTAATTGAGCGACAAGGTCTTGATCGCCCCCACTCTCCTTGAGCAAATGACGTACCTTCTCAACATCTTGCGGTTGAGTGAATCGTCCAATAAAGGTCGTATTCGCTTGAGCGAGAATCTTGTAGTCTACATCGGAAACATTCTGTGTTGCTAAGACACAAGCGACGCCATACTTTCTTGCTTGTTTGAAAATAAGTTTGATAAGATCTTTCGCAGGAGGGTTTCGGGGGTGTGGTGGAAGATACGGTGCTACTTCATCCATGAAGAAAAGAAGTTTCAATTCACCATCGGCCGGTTGCTGGGTCAACATCCAATCGTACAATTCACGAGACAGTTCTTGGACGAAATACTGCTTTTGCGCTTCATCTTGAATGGTGTTGAGATAAACGATGTTCAATGGTATCTTTCCTGGAATGGCCGGTTCAACAAATGAATCAATATCAATGGGGACGCCATTCGAAAAGAGGAGTTGATTCACACCGCTGGAAAAGGCTGCAAGGCGTCGAGCCAAATCGTTCCGTGTTGTCTTTGGTAGTCGTTCTTCAAAATCCGTAAGGCGATGTTCGAACATCACCTCGTCCCAACTTGGAACATCGGGCTTCTCTCCTTCATCATCTTCGATAAAACAGTGCGGATACAGGTATCGCGTGAATTCATGATGTGGTTCTCGAACGACGCGAGCGAGGGATTGGAAATCGCCTACATCAAGACCACAACGCGTTCCTTCGACAAGAATCTCGTAGAGGAATGGTTTGACAACCTTGCCTTGTGCCTTTTCAACATCGTATCCAGCAAGACTGGTGAATCCAGCTGCGACCATGTCCCATGCCGTGATGGCCTCTTCAGGGTCAAGATCTGCAGGAGGTGCTCGGAATGGATCGATGCAAAGCGGTAGGCCTTTGCTTCGAAGTGGTGTCCAAATCCGTACCTCGCTGTTCTCGAGCAGTTTGCGCTTGCGGTCAACATCGCCATCCCTCTCAAGGAGTTCAGATTCATCAATTCCGAGAGCAAGACGAGCCAAGTCACCTTGTGGGTCAATGATCAACGATGGAATTCCGGCAAGGGCTGCTTCTTCAATCAATGCCTTAGCCATGACCGTTTTTCCAGAACCGGTCGAACCGAGCATAGCTGCATGTCGAGCGAGGACTGTTGCAGGAATATCGATTGGTTCAGTTGAGTCTCGACGTTCTCCAAGAAACAGTCCCTTTGGTTTGAACTTCTTTTTGGATGCAATCTGAATTGTGGGCTCAAGAATATCATCGACAAGCGAGGCGAATTCCGATGGAGAGGTTTGCTCTTCATCAGACACCATAGCCGAGCAGAGACGGTCGAGGTCTTGAATTGAACGTCTCGCAGAAGGGTCAAGGCGCATGCTCTTGAAGGTCGGTTCGTTCGCCGAATCATGCCTGAACGAATTCCGTTGGCCCGTCCTTCTTGGACGGATGAAATGCGCCAGGCTGCCATCAACACATTGGATTCTGGCCGTTGGGTGAAAGGGCCACAAGGTCGAGCCTTTGCAGAAGAGTTTGCCAACTATTGCGGTGTTGCGTACGCCTCCCCTTGCAACAGTGGTTCTGGGGCGTTAATCGCAGCATTACGACTGCTTGGGATTGGTCCGGGTGACGAAGTGATTGTCCCCTCGTTGACATTCATTGCAACTGCGACCTCGGTTTCGATGACGGGAGCAACCCCGATCTTCGCAGAAGTTGAGCCTGATTTTTGGTGTCTCGATGTTGAAGATGTGAAGAAACGAATCACTTCGAAAACGAAAGGCGTTATTGGTGTTCATTTATTCGGCCAGTGTTATACTACAGATCTTATCGATTTGTGCCAAGAACATCATCTTGCGTTGATTGAGGATGCTGCACAAGCCCATGGAGCATCGATTGTCCACAAAGGTGCTACAACCATGGCAGGTGCACTTGGGACCATTTCTTGCTTCTCGTTCTTCCCTTCGAAAAATGTAGCCGTTGGTGGAGAAGGTGGGATGATTACATCCGTTGATGCAGAGATTGGCGCCAGAATCAAATCAATTGTCGATCATGGAAGAGATGGCTCACTTCAATCCCAAGAAGTTGGAACCAATATGCGGATGTCAGAAGTTTTTGCATCTATTGGGAGAAAGCAGTTAATGCACCTTGATTCTTGGTTAACCAAGCGACGTTCAATCGCAACAAAATTCTCAGATGTCCTTGATGCGAATGCGCATCTTCATGCTCCAAGCATCAGATCGAATTCGAATCACGCTTGGCATCAATTCTGTATCCAAACAACTTCAGCAAAGCAATTTATTGAACATATGAACAATCATGACATCGATTCACGTCTCATCTATCCGATACCATGTCATCACCATCCGGTCTATGCGGACCATCCACAATCAAAAGAGGTGTTTTCCACAACTCAACGTCTTTGTAGAGAACTCGTAGCAATTCCTGTGCATCATGGATTAACTGAGGATGAAGTCGAACGAATTCTTGAAGCGATTCGGTCCTATTCTTGACCGATCATTCTGACCAATTCTGCATTCGACCATCCCTTGAGATAGGTTAATTCCATACCTGCCCAACTTGGAATATTGATCTCCATCTCTTCGTTTTCAAGTTCAACTTCAGCGATGATGAGTCCTGCAAGAAGACCTTCGAATTCATCAATTTCCCAAAGCAATCTGTCTTCCTTCCAGAGATAACGATGCTTTTCAACGGATGGATGAACTCCATCCTGAATGATGCTCTCTGCTACAGATTGGTCAATTTCCCACTCGTACTCTGTTGCGGCAGCTCCGGTTCGAATGCCTTTGAGTGTCAAAAAATACGCAGTATTCCATTTTCGAATTCGAACAACCCAGTCGGGATTATCACTGAGTGATTGACATACTGATGTTTGAAGGCCAGCAATAAGTTCCTTCTTTCCATACATCAATACACCACGTTGTGTTGAAATGATGAGTAGATTCGAATCCAAATACCATTGTTTGATATGAACTCGTTCTGTTGCACCTGTTGTCCATGGTCGCTCTTGACGCCCATCAACGAGAAAACGGCGTTCAATTTCGACGTTTTCTGGCATGGTTGTTCCTTCCGCTCACGACACATAATCATGTCCAAGCAATTTCCGAACAACGCACCAACTTATTCATAACCCACGAGTATTACACATGTCCATGAACAACAGGATTCTCACGTCGATTGGCCTTGTACTCTTGATGTTAACAGCAGGTTGCATCGGCAGCGTGCGTGAGGAAATTGTCACAGAATTACCTGAAGATTGGAAAACAAAAACCACTCGTACGATTTCACAACCTCATCTCGTTCAATTCGACTCCTGTTTGGACATGGAATACGATCTGAAAGCAAGCATTGCAGAAGAATATCGAACGCAGTTGTTGCAAGCTGTCGAAGAACAGTACTACTACGGAGGCATCTGGTTTGATGATGGAATGGTTGCGGAAAGTGCAATGGACGGCGATGTTGCAACATCAGGATCGACACAACCACAAAAGCGCACACAAGGTGAGGATTTCAGTGGCACCAACAATCAAGAACAGGGTGTTGATGAGGCTGATTTCATCAAGACGGATGGGTACTTCATCTATGCATTACAAGGCTCCACGCTCTCGATTATGAGCGTTCCCGAATACGGAGAGATTGAATTTGCAAGCAACACGTCCATCGAGGGTTCACCAATTTCGATGATGTTGCGTGGTGATCGATTGATTGTCCTCTCAAGTTACAACCCATGGAGCATTGATTCGGAAGATGCCTTGTACGAATACCTCCGCTGGGGCGGTGATTACAGTCAATGGCGTGTTAGTTCAATGACGAAATACACTACGTACAACATTTCAGATCGAACCGCTCCTGAAGTTGTCCAAGAACTCTATTTGGAAGGGTACAACGTTGATGCGCGGGAGATCGATGGCTCCATTCGAGCCGTCACACACTCATGGTTGAACATCCCAGGATTATCGAATTGGCTCAATCTGCCAAACGCTTACTATGACCTTGAATGGGATGACCCACAACGAAAGATCTACCGTGAAATGATCGCTTACGAAACCATTCAAGCGAACAATAAGGTTCTCGCAACCATGTCCTTAGAGAATCTTGTTCCAAAAATCTATCAGCGTATTGATGGTCAAATCATCGAACATGATATGCGTTCTGAAGGATGTGAAAACTTTGCAAAACCAATGGATGGATTCAGCCGTGGATTTACCAACATTCTCTCCCTTGACTTGTTTTCACCAACATTCGAGTATGAATCGGACCACCTTCTCAGCAATCATCCAATGGTTTATGCTTCACAGGATGCACTTGTCCTAACAGAAAATGCGTGGGATTGGTGGTGGTTCTGGGGTCAAGATGATGTTGATGATATGACCAACATTCACACCTTCGATATCTCCGTACCTGGCGTAACAACCTACACCGGTTCGGGCCGTATTGATGGTCAAATCTTGAACCAATTCAGTATCTCAGAACACGAAGGTGTGCTTCGTGTTGCAACAACGGTTGGACAGTGGAATCGGTGGTGGATGGAAGACCCTGAGCCAATGTCGTCGTCTGTCATTACACTCGTTCGTGGCGTCAATCCTGAAACAGACCAACAAGTCCTCCTCGAATATGGTCGTTTGGACGGTATTGCAGAAGGTGAGCGCATCTGGTCTGCTCGTTTTGTCGAAGACCGTGCCTACATTGTGACCTTTGAAGAGATTGATCCGCTATGGACCATCGATTTGTCCAACCCATCAGCACCAACAATCCTCGGTGAGTTGGAAGTTCCTGGTGTTTCAACCTACATTCATCCACTTCACGACGATATGCTTCTGACCATCGGCATGGGCCCCGCTGGTGAAGATGGATTGGGGCTTGATTGGTCAAGTACACGACTCTCAACCTTCAACATCAGTGATTTAACGCAACCAGCGGTTGCTGATACGTTGATGCTCTCACCTGTTGATGATCCTGAAAACCATCGTTGGACCTGGTCGTATTCCGAAGCCAAATACGAACACAAAGCCTTCCAATATTGGGGGCCGAAAGAGATGTTAGCTGTTCCACTCTCAACGTATCGTTGGGTCGAGAGTGATGATGGTTGGTACTATGAATATGTTTCAAAGGCCATCATTGTCAATGTTGATGAGACAACGGGGAACATGTCCATTCACGGCGAAGTCAACCATTCTTCCTTGCTCAACCATGAAGATGTCAACCACTATTGGGGCGGGGATGAAAACATTCGTCGAACCATCTTCATGGGCGATTTCATCTACGCGTTCTCAGGAGCAGGTATCACCGTTCACGACTTAACAAGCATGGAATTAACCGATGTTGTCACCTTTGATATTGAATTTCCAAAATATGCCTACTATGAATAGCTAGTCTGATGAGAAGCCAAACATCAATTGCTAGAAGGTTGCCCTGAGAACGTGCGACGAGTCGGTGTTGTTGGTTGTGGCCGTTGGGGGTTGAAACACCTACAAGCACTGTTGAATATTCAAACCGATTGTGAAATTGGTTGTATTGTTGCATGCGATACAGATCCGAGCGTTCTCAATTCAATTCAACTCTCAGGAATTGATCGACACCAGCATCCAGAAACTCTGGTTGAAATCTTTCAACTCGATGCGGTTATTGTCGCTACACCTGATGATTCACATTACGAACTCGGAAAACAATTTCTTTCTCAGGGCGTGGATGTTTTTATTGAAAAGCCACTTGCTACAACGTTTGATCATGCCTCCTCACTTGTGTCGCTTTCCATTGAGGAAGGAAAGATGCTGAAAAGTGGATTTCTTCTTCGTTTCCACCCATGCATTCAGGATGCTCGTTCTAAGATTCACGCTGGTCGCATCGGAGCGATACAAGCCATTCGATACTGCAAGAAATCTCGCCGTTTCAGAAATGTGGGCTCTCATGCCCTTGATTCGCTTGCAATTCATGGTATTGATTTGGCCGAATTTTTACTCAAAGGCCAAACGCCACTCAGAATTTCTGAAGTGCTCGGGGATCAAACCTGTTCTAAACTCACATTGGAATATCCAAGTCAACTTGAGACACATATCGAGGTTGGTTGGGGTGCAAACGAAGATGTTGCTCTTCTGGAAATTCTTGGTGCAAGTGGGAAAATCTCGATTCAATTAGCAAATCATTCAGCGTACGAGATTGAAAGCAATGGTTCCGAACCATGCATGGTTCATTCAACGCATACACCTCTTGAAGGTGTTCTTCTTGATTTCGTGCAAGGTGGGGGCTCTTCAGTTGCAGCATCAACCGGTTCGATTCTTCGAACCATCAAATGCGTTGAACATGCTCGTTCGAAATTGCTGTCTTCAGGACGTTTCGACACGCGAGAATTGAAGAGATGATGTCGGTTGGGTGAACCATGAGCCCCGAACGTGTTATGCTTTGGCTACTTGCTGGCGTCACGATTGCATCGTTTGCTACGTGGTTTATCCAAGACTCTGTCTTTGATGCTGCAGTCACCTTCTCGATCCTTTCATGTGTCGTTGCATTGCTTTGGGGAGCGACCAGATATGAGAAGACCATGCAATTGAGCGGAATGCGAAGTGGCGGGATTCTCAACATCCTTGCGTTTGTTGCCGTTACAGCCGGACTTACCTACTGGTGCATCTATTTCTACGATTTTCCTTTGGTCGGTTCAATCATTGGAAGCATTGGCACCAATGCCTACATTTGGTGGACCTTTGCTATGCTTGAACCGGGCAAGCCTTCAGCATAAGTGTGCGAAGGGTCAAATGCCTCCGCTTTGTGATTGAACCGATGGCAAAGCATGGGGAACATCCAGAACTCCCTTCTGAACTTGAACAGTTGTTGGAATCGGATGTTCACACCATCTTTCTGAAAGCCGATTGCCCACCTCGTGTTAAGCGAGGAACGATCGGTCAACTAAAATTGATCGAACTCGAAGAAGGAAATGACGAGTGGGACAACCTCCGCTTGGAATCCTTACAGGAAACATTGCAAACAGTTGTTGAAGAAAATCAACATCGAAGCGACTGTTTTCTTGAAATTGATCGTAAGGGATGTCAAGTTCTCCAACTCGGTGACTTGAGAATTACCTGTGCAAGCCCACCATTCTCAGATGCTCGAGAGATTACAGTTGTACGGCCGGTTGCAAAATTATCGCTTTCCGATTACGAGCTCGATCCAAAGATTGTCGAGCGTTTGTCGAATCATCATCGTGGAGTTTTCATTTGTGGCCGACCAGGTTCAGGAAAAACAACCCTTGCACAAGCCATTGCAGAATATCTTGATGATGATATTGGTGCAATGGTGAAAACGATGGAAGCCCCAAGAGATTTGCAACTTGCAGACCGTATCACGCAATACGCACCACTTGAAGGCGACCTCGAGAAAACGGCAGAAATTATCTTCCTTGTTCGACCTGACTTCGTCATCTTCGATGAAGTCCGACGCGCTCGCGACTTCGAGATTTTTGCTGATGTTCGTCTTGCTGGTGTTGGTTTACTGGGCGTTACCCACGCCAATTCTGCTCTCGAAGCCATTCAACGACTCATTGGAAAGGTTGAGTTGGGTCTTGTATCACAAGTCCTCGATACAGTCTTGCACGTTGAGGCTGGAAAGATTCAGCAAGTCCTCGAATTGCGAATGACCGTGAAACCTCCTTCGGGGATGCAAGAAGAATTGGCTCGACCGGTCATTGAAGTCGTCGAATTCCCAAGCGGGAAAGTGACCCACGAAATGTTTGCATTTGGTTCTGAACTTGCAGTTGTACCAGTATCTGAATCAACACAAAGAAAACCCTTGCAACAATTGGCACAGAAACAGTTGATCCACACAATTCGCCAATGGGCTGGTGTTCATGTTCGTGTTCAATTTACAAGCGATGCTTCAGCCACTGTTTATGCTCCACCAAACATGATCTCTACACTGGTTGGAAGAGGAGGCGATAACGTACGAGCTTTGCAAGATCAACTCGGAGGTTTGCGCCTTACCATCGAATCGATTGATGATATGCCCGATTCAGGCGACATCTCAGAACACTCAATTTGGAGCGATGATCAAGACCGAAGAGCATACCAAAGCCGTGCCTATGAACAGCATGGACGATCAAAAAAGACCCGTAAAGGGCGTCGCCGTTGAGAAGGAGACTTCTTGAGGAACGGTTGCTCGCGAGATTCATGGCGCAACAAGACGATGGTTCAGGACGTGCGCCAGTCGTCATCGTTCGGCCGACAACATCGGTTACAAGTGGTGTCGCAGTTACACAAAAACTGGTAGGTGCTGCAGTTGCCTTTGGTGACATTCTTCGACGCACCTTTGGACCAAATGGTCTTGACAAAATGATGTACAAGACAAACGGTGAAAATGCTATCACCAACGATGGTGCAAAAATCGTCGCTGATTTACTCGTCAAACACCCTGCTGCGAAAGCATTCGTGCAATTGGCTGAATCGCAAGAAAATGCGTGTGGGGATGGCGTAACTGGTTGTCTTTTGTTCGCAAGCGAATTGATGAAAGAAGCGGGACGGTTGCTCGAACGTGGTGTGCATCCACTGGCTTTGGTCGAAGCCTATCAACAATCGATGCAGCATACACTCGACGTCCTCGATGAGCGGTCGATGACCGAAGTTGATGTGGATGCTCTTCGCGCAGTTGCGAAGACGGCAATGGTTGGAAAATCTGCAGATGTGGGGGGCCATAATCTTGCGAATCTCTTGGTTGATGCTATGATGACCGTGAAAGAGAGTGGTCGGCCCGTCCGTGCTGAACATGTTCGAATGACAAAGCGTGGTCACGATTCGCTTCAAGAAACTGCATTGATTCGAGGCATCGTTATCGATAAGAAATTTGATTCTGAACGGACACCAAAGATTTCACAACCTTCGAAAGTCCTCGCATTAACATGTCCCTTGACCATTCAAAAATCAAAGCGTGATGCAGAAATTGAAATTGAACGCCCCGATCAAATGATTGCTTTTTTGGATGCTGAAGAAAAACTCATTCAGGAAAAGATTGACGTCTTAACGCGTTCGGGTGTAAAAGCAATCTTCACTTCAAAAGAAGTCGATGACCGTATCCAACATGCTTGCATTGACAACTCGATTCTCCTCGTAGGAATGATGGAAGATGATGGCATTGAAGATGTTGCAGCAGCGACCGGTGCGACGTTGATCAACCATCTTGACGATGTTGCGTCTGCGAGCCTTGGTTCAATTCAATCTGCACTGGTTGAAGTTTCGGAACACGAGGATGGACGTCGTACGCGACTTGTCGTTGAGGCAGGCCCTGCATCTGGACTCGTAACCATTGACGTCGGTGGTGGCCAAGGTGCAGCCGTAGAGGAATACATTCGAGCCATGTACGATGCGCTTCGATCGGTTGAATCCGTCATCGAGGACCCAGCAACACTCCTTGGTGGTGGTTCGTTCCATACTGCTGCAGCACTCAACTTACGCGAGATCGCAGAATCTGTTTCTGGACGCCAGCGTTTGGCAATCGAAGGTTTTGCTCGCGCCCTTGAAACGATTCCAAGCACGCTTGCGATGAATGCTGGTGAAGAGCAAATCGATACGTTGTTGCAATTGCGAGCGGCGCATCGAAATCAATCAGATCGATTTGGCGTCTGTAAAGATGGACAAATTGGTGAAATCGAAGGTGTTTTGCTTTCATCTCACACGATTTCACACGCCTTACAGGCTGCAGTCGAGACCGCTTGTGGCCTACTACGTGTCGACCAAGTCATCTCCTCCCGTGGCGATTGAGCAAATGGTCGCATCACATGCTTGATAACGAAGACATACTAGAGGGCGATAACGGGTGCAATCATGGACTCGGGAAAACCTCGCGCACTTCTCAGCGTATGGGACAAAACTGGTATCGTCGAATTTGCAACATCGCTTGTTGATCTTGGTTTTGAGTTGATCTCAACAGGCGGTACTGCACGGAAGCTCAAGGAATCTGGACTCGAAGTGATGAGCGTATCGGATGTTACCCAACATCCTGAAATTTTTGATGGTCGTGTCAAAACACTCCATCCTGCGATTCACGGCCCCCTTCTTGCAAGAATGCAAAAAGAAGAGGATCGTCAAGGAATGAAAGATCTTCAATATACACCTATTTCGTTGGTTGCGTGCAATCTTTACCCATTCGTTGCAGCAGCGTCTGCAGACCCGCCACTCGACAAAGATGCGCTTTTGGAAATGATTGACATTGGAGGTCCGACAATGGTGCGAGCATCAGCAAAGAATCATGCAAATGTCATCATTTGTTGCAACCCAATGGACTATGATTCAATCATCGCAGATCTTCAGACATCAGGAGGAGACCCATCGGGTGTTCCAATTTCACGGCGACAGGAACTGGCGCTCACAGCCTACCAGCATACCGCATCCTATGATGTTGCCATTGCAAACACACTTCATGCTAGATGGAACGATGTTCCTGAATCGTTTGATTCCATAGGAGAACAATCGAGTCGATACCACAATACGTTGCTTGCTTCATCCACCAAGATGGAGACGTTGCGCTATGGAGAAAATGGGCATCAGAGCGCTGCCATCTTTGTTGATGATGCTGCGCATGGCAGTCACTCAACATTGGTGACTGCTCACGTTGAAGGTGGTAAGGCAATGTCCTACAACAATTACTCCGATGCAGATGCTACACTTCGATTATGTCGTTCACTTTCGACCGATGAATGGCCTGCAACACCTCATGCTTGTGTCATTGTAAAGCACAACAATCCGTGTGGAGTCGCTCTTGCTGCAAGCCAGGTGGATGCTTACAGGAATGCACTTGCAAGTGATCCAGAATCCGCTTTCGGCTCAATTATTTGTTTCAATGAAATTGTAACGCTTGATACTGCACAAGCAATGGCTGAATTGTTCATCGAGGTACTTATTGCTCCAGCTTATACGCAGGAGGCGAAAGACTTCATTATGCAAAAAGGCAACAGACGATTGCTCACCATCGAATCACCAAACGACCGCCTTGCACCTCTTGAACGAAAGCGTATTCTGAAACAAATCGAAGGTGGGTGGATTGTGCAAACCGAAGAGCCCCCAATCATTGACTGGGCTTCGGCAAAAACAGTCACAGAGCGCGCAGTTACGAAAGAAGAAATCGATTCGATGAAGTTTGCAGTCCGAGTCTGTGAACAAGTCAAATCAAATGCAATCGTGATGGTGCAAGGACTTGCGACAGTTGGAATAGGACCTGGACAAACCAGCCGGGTTGAGGCTGTACGTATCGCTGCACGACGTGCTGGTGAACGAGCAAAAGGCTCAGTCCTCGCAAGCGATGCCTTCTTCCCGTTTGCTGATGGTCTTGAACAAGCTGCAGAAGCGGGCGCATCGGCGATTGTTCAACCTGGAGGTTCGATTCGAGATCAAGAGGTGATTGATGCTGCGAATCGACTTGGAATTTCCATGCTCTTTACCGGCCACAGGCTATTCCGCCATTGACCATCGATAGGAGAAATGGGTCTCCTTCATGTACTATTGGCGTCTCGAAGTGCCATGAGCGACCACGTGATTGCTGTACTCCCCGGCGACGGTACGGGAAAGGAAGTTGCGGTCGAGGCGCAACGAATCTTAGACACGATTCAGGAACACACAAATCATGGGTTTGAACAAACCGTCATTCCATGTGGGGGCCAGCATTATCTCGCAACAGGCGAAGAATGGGCTGAAGGTTCCTTCGAATTCTGCAGAGACGATGCGGATGCGATTTTCATGGGAGCAATTGGTTATCCTGGTGCTCGCCTCCCAAATGGTGATTTGGCTGGAGGATCCGTGATTCTTGGTATGCGTAGTGGCTTAGATCTCTACGCCAACGTTCGCCCAATTCGACTCTATGAAGGCGTCCCTCACAAAGTGCATGGACGTTTCACAAACATTTGGGACCCAGACATGGTCAACATGGTCATCCTCCGAGAAAACACAGAGGGATTGTATCACTCACTCCTTCATCGAAGTGCCCAACGGGCAAAGGGGTTGGAAGGATATGAACCTCCTGAAATCGAATTTCCCGGACTCAAAGGCGAAATTGCATACGATCCAAGACCGATTTCTTCGCACGGCTCAGAACGATTGATCAAAATGGGTTTTGATATCTGCAATACGCGAAATGGTGCTCCTGTCGATGGTAAGGCACGAGTTTCGTGCATCGATAAGAGCAATGTTACAAGAGGTTGTCAACTCTTCCGCAAAACATTCGATGATGTTGCGGCATCTTATCCGCATGTCGAAAAGGACTACGGATACATCGATGCATTTACACAATGGTTGACCCGAACACCTGAATTCTACGACGTCGTCGTCACATCGAATATGTTTGGGGACATTGCTACCGATCTTGCTTCGGTCCTCCAAGGTGGAATGGGCATGGCTGCCTCTGGAAACATTGGCGACCATCATGCGTTCTTCGAACCAGTTCATGGTTCGGCACCAAAGCACGCCGGCCAAAACAAAGTCAACCCGATTGCAAGCATCAATTCCGTTCAAATGATGTTGGATTGGCTTGCTCGTCGCTCAAACGATGACGGCTTGTTGAATGTGGCAAACATTCTCGATCAAAGCGTTGCAGAGCACCTCAAAGATGGAACCTCGCTGACCTACGATTTGGGCGGTACGGCTTCATGCACAGACGTTGGTACATCGATTGCAAATCGTCTTGCATCGCATCTCAAAGAACTCTAGTTCGGTTGAGGTTGGAGTTGCACGGTTGGAACTTTCCAACCTACAAACCAAATTCCTATGACTGCGACGATTGCGATTGTCGCTTGACCAAATCCAGGATCACCAAGTTTCGTAACGACATAGATTGAACATGCTGAAACAAATGAAATGATTCCAATGATTACAATCTTTGAGTGAAGGGGCAACGCTCGTCCAGCTTTGTAATATTCAAGCAACGCATTCCCAAACAATCGGTTTGTCAAAAGCCATTGAAACATCTTACTCGATGATCGGCCAAAACAAAACCCTGCAGCAACCAACCACGATGTTGTCGGCCATCCAGGTAGAATCGTTCCAATGGCTGCAAAAACAACAAAGATACTGCCCAGTGCAGTCCAAAGCCATCGAACAATTGGATTCTTTGATGGCTTGTGAAGATCGAGGATTGCTTCAAGAATCTCTTCATCCGAGAGATGCTCAAAATCAGAAATTGTGGTTAGGTTTTGGTCGGAATGCCCCTCCACAACCTCACTTCCTGTATGATGGGCCTATGGATTGCCACTCATAAGGAATGGGGGGGCTGAATGAATCGAAAGGACTGAAATCAAGTTACGCCTCGCATGAACATGGATGGGAAACATTTGATGATGCGCAAAGGTACGTCATCAAATCCAATTCGGATTGCTGTCTTTTTTTCGGGTTCGGGAACTGGAATGGATGCCCTCCTCAACCACCAAGTAAGCAATGAATGTGGACACGAGTCTGTTGTATGTGTCACGGACAAGGAAGATGTTGGCGGAATTGAGGTTGCGAAACGTCACGGAATTCCAATCATTCAAGAAATCGTCAATCGTCAACTTCCTGTTGAAGAGCGCCGAAGAGAGCAGGAATTGCGAATTATCGAACAACTCGAACAGTATGAAATTGAACTGATCGTTTTATCTGGATACATGCGTTTACTCTCGAGCGATTTTGTTGAACAATTCGCTCCAAACATCATCAACATCCACCCATCGATCTTGCCAGCATTTCCAGGCGCAGATGCACATACTGATGTTCTTGCCTCTGGAGTGAAGGTAAGTGGATGCACCGTTCATGTTGTTGATGCTGGAATGGATTCTGGAACCATTCTTGCCCAGCGAAGAGTGCCAGTTTTTGACTCGGACACTCGATCTGAACTTGCAAGGCGTATTCAGGTTGAAGAGCACCGACTTTACCCATCGGTCATTGATTTGATTTGTTCAGGTCATCAATTTGTATTGGATGATTGAAATTTTCAAGACGATTTCCAAGCATTCCCATATCGTTTCGATTCAAATTTACAAACAACTCGTTCAGACTCGAAACTGTTGGAAAATCGTAGGCTCTTGGAATTCGTGTCAATGTGTATTGTTCGCAACCATCGATATCAACTGGAACACCTGGTGATTGGGAAAGAACCGCGTTGATGGCTTCTTCATCCAACCTGTACATGTCGCACGGAAAGAGTTGGATTTCTTCATCATATTCCAACGCAAACATTCGAAGAACATCTGCAAGTGATGTTGCTTCAACAGGATCTGGCCATGATGATGCAGAAAACAAAACGTTGCGTTCATTGCTTCCACAAGCAACAACGACGCGACATCCTTTCTCTTCTAAACGGCGAGAGAGGGTGTTAACCGAATCATACAGAACTGCCTTGTCATGACCCATTCGACGGCTCTTTCCACCTGCTAAGATCAAGCAAAGAAGTGTCATGAGATCACACGAGTTCGTCAAGGGCCGTCATCGCATGCTCCAATTCGTCGAGCAAATCTCGGACACGGTCGAGAAGAGCTTGACGTTCACGACTTGAACGTGCTTGAGGAAGCCATTCCAGTAAACGGCGAACATCTCGGGCATCACGCTCAACTGTCCACGATAAGACCTGCTCAAGTACTGGGTCTTCAGTTGGTAAGAACCGTTCAGCCATGGTTGTTGGAGTGGTTCAGAGTCCATCAAGATAGTCGTTGAAGAAGACGTTGGCGTATGCGTTCAAACAATTCACCGCCTTTCGGAGTTTCATTGAGAAGCGTTGCATGTTGCTCAGCACGTTCCTCATCCAATGATAAAAGCAGAACCATCAGCTGAGCCCAAACAGTGCTCTGCATTGCAGCGTCTCGAATCCAAGCATCATCTGGAATCGTTCGACCCCCGCGAAGAAATTCTTCAGCCGTTTCCAGAAATACTTCGATTGAAACTCGATCTTGAATCAATTGAAGTAAAATGGTCCAAGCATTTTCCCCGAGTTCCTCATTGGACATATTAGCCAGAAGGAGGCCTACGAGTTTCATGTCTTCACGACCACCCCGTTTCCAAATCTTTGGGATAAATTTAGCAATTTTCAGACGGTCGTCTTCGTTGGTTAACATCCAAGAGGCGATTCGTCGCATTTCGGGGTCTGGTGTGCCGATATGAAATGTGTAATGGCCAGAAGATGCAAGACGATCCGTCATGGATTTCGTTATCATTCCAGGTACGCCGTACGTGTAGGCTTGTCTCAGAAATGATAAGCGTTTACGACGACGTTTTGGAAAAGAAGGAAAACCGTCCAGATAGTCATCCAACGAGGTTGGTTTCATCACGTTTCACCGTGGTTCTTTTTCCGAACATTATCGAACAGTGTTGTCACAACTCGAACTGAATCTCGAAGGTTGTTGAGTGTTTTCTCAACCATGTTCGGATCTTCAAATCGTTGTTTGACCATGTCTCGTAATTCACGCTCAACAAGATCATGCTCTTCATCATCGATGGCGAAAATATCTCTCAGATGCGCCATAACCCGAAACTCATCTTTGGAAAGAGAGGCGTTGATAATTGCAACTTCGAAGACCGTTTTGTAAATCTCATGCTGCTCATCAGCAGAGAGGAGTTCTCCATCTTCCGTGTCAACTCCGTCAATAATTGCCTGATAGATCTCTGCCGGTTGATGGGGTTCAAGGTTCAGACAAGAAGAGAGGCGAATGATGAGGCGCTTTTCTTCACGTGTCAAAACACCATCCAGTAACATCACCTCGATTGTGCTGCGAAACGCAGCAAGTCGATGGACTGTTTTAGCGGACACGAGTTGGCGTATGAAGAACTTCTTCTTGAACCCACGCGAAGATTTGAAGAAAACTACACGTTTTCTCCTCAAATTATCCATAGGATTCAAAAGGTGCAGGCTTTAGCCTAGGTTGCTGAATCACATTCACTTGGTTAGGGAAATATCCCCAATCGTTGCACTGCGCCCCAATACGGGGTAAATGCGCCGACTGTGAGGAGGCCGAAAGGAGGATTCAATTTGTCTCGAAGAAACAATTCAGGAAATAAACAAGGAAAAGCGATGAAGTATTTGATTAAGGCTGATATCAAGGTGAACGGAACCGTTCAGCGCAAGGACATCATCGGAGCGATTATGGGGCAGACCGAGGGTCTGCTCGGTGATGAGCTCGAACTCAGAAAATTGCAGCGAACGGCTCGTGTCGGACACGTTGACGTTGAAATGGAAAGCAAAGGTGGAAAAGTGCATGGAATGATCCTCATACCAAGTAGCATGGACAATGTTGAAACTGCAATCATTGGTTCTGCATTAGAGACCATTGATCGTATTGGCCCATGTCAAGCCAAAATTACCGTTGTTGAAATTTCAGATGTTCGTGCGACCAAGCGAACCGCTGTTGTCGACCGTGCGAAGGAGTTGCTTCTCGCACTCGTCAATTCTGGGGAAGCTGCAAGCAAGACAGTCGTCGAAGAAGTTCGCTCCGTACTTACCGTTGGTACTGCAACCAACTTCCATGGACTCACATGTGGTCCAAATGTGCAGAGTTCGGACTCGCTCATCATCGTTGAAGGACGAAATGATGTCATCAATTTGCTCAACTGTGGCGTAAAGAATGCAATCAGTGCAGATGGTGCTGGAAACATCAAACAAGAATTGATTGACCTTGCGAACGGCAAGCAATCGGTCACCCTTGCAATCGATGGTGATCGGGGTGGCGAGATGCTGTTCCGACAACTCCATGCCATTCTCAAAGTCGACTTCGTTGCTCAGGCACCGGTCGGACAAGAGTGGGAACTTCTTCCACAGAAGACCATTACAAAGTCGCTCTCGATGAAAGTCGATGCTGCTAAATTTGCAAAGACCATGCAAGCTCAAGATAAAGAAGACGAGCAAAAGCACGGTGGTTCGAACGATGAGTGGGTTGAAGAGATGTCGGATGTTTACGAAACAGAAGTTGCTCCGGCCGAAATCCAAGAAATGTTTGATCATCAGGACGGTTTGGGGAAGAATAAGGCAATGTTCATTCTTGCAGACGGTTCAGTGAGTGAAGAAATGGGTGCTGGCTCGATTGCAAAAACTGCAGCCGGCACAGAAGGTGTACAAGCACTGATCATCAACGGCCCTATCAGCGATCGAATTCAAGAAATTGCTACTGAAGCATCCATTGCTACGGTCGTTGGGACCAAACCTGGTAAAGGGTTCAGTGAAGAAAGCGGACAAAAATCATGGTTCTCTGAATCGCACCGATGATTCCGTTACGTTCATTTCATTGTTCGAGTAAGGTGAGCGCATGGACCAAGACGATGAGGTTGCTTCCGAAACCGAAGAGGAGACTGACGAAGAGGAAGTTGTTGAGGAATCTGTATCGGAAGAATTTGAATTGATGGATGCTCGTGCATTGCCAATTCGAGCGAAACCGTTGTTCCATAACAGTCGAGAAGAGGTTGACGAATTTCCTTTACAAGAAACAAAGGACGGTTTATCATCCACATCGATCATCGTTGGAGGGGGTTTATTCCGCGTTGTTCAAACAACGATGCATGAAGATGGGGTCCCCAGAATCGATGTTCAACTTGCCATGGACTCAGAAATCACAAGTTTTCAACATATAATCGACAAACCAGAACGATTTGAAATTGGCTTATCGGTTGGTTTCGCTCTTCTTGGTACATTGTTCATGATGATTCAAGGATTATCGTTTATCGTTTTTGGATTGGCTATGTTCCTTATCGGATTGAAGTTCCTTCCAACTAAACTCGAAACCCATCGATTGATTTTCTCTTCATGCGGTAATTCTCACGAAATAGATCTTCCAACCATGGGTTGTTTCCTTCCTGGCTTCCGAACAAGTATGGCATTGATTGGTCCTGTTATGGGAGAATACATCAAACAGGGAACACTCGACTCAACCGAGATCGATGATTTACATGCAAAACTTCGTGCGCCCGTTCTTCCACAACCGGTTGTTCAACCAGTTCCTCAATTACCAATGGCAACAACGTCAGTCGAAACCGGTTCGGAAAATGGACCGATCGAAATTGTTGCTGCAGAACAAGAAACACCCGTTCCAGTTCAACAGCAGGAGGTCGCTCCTGTAGAAAATAAACCCGAACCAGTTGGACCGCCCGTCATCGCACCCGCGCCGCCAGAGCCGATTGCAACACCGTTGCCGCCAGCGATTTCACCACCACCGCCCGTTGGCCCTCCCATACCTGCGCCTCCAGCAATGACACCGGTTGCTCCGATACCGCCCCCACCATTGGCACCAATGGCTATCGGCCCACCAGGTATGGACCAACCCATTCCGCTCGATATGCCCATGCCTGAAGCTCCAAGGATTCCTGTTCAGGCAACACCAAGTCAAGAGCCATTAATTTCACAAGAAGAACAGGATGCACTTCTTGATGAGTTGTCTTAATCAGTTAATTCCGCCGGCTGCTGGTAGATGCATCGATTGAATCAGCCGTTCTGTTTGTTGGCGTAATTCGTTCAAGTTCGAGGGTTCAGGCAGTGGATATGCATCCGCATGAAGAGGTACACGAACGCCTGGCCCAGGTACTCTCTGCAACGCAGTACCCAAACGAATTGCATCCTCAAAGAATGTCCCAGATGCCCCCATGTGCCTTGCTTCGAGGCGCATTCGAACCCATTGGTTGTACTTTGGAAGGATCTCTCCAATCGCATCGATCATTTTCGATCGTTCACGATCACCTTGGTCGCCTTGGGGAAGAAGTCGTAACGTCAACCGGAGCAATCGATCGACCCGAACGTCACGAGGTTCGCTGCCAACATACGACGCCAATACTCTTCGAACAACTGAAACATCCCCTGAACCAGCGAGAACATTTGCCTCTTCTGTTAGTCCGATGAGGCGAAGAAGTCGCTCATAGGAGGACAAATCGCCTTCGACGACTGAAGTTGATGTTGGTGCAACAACTGTTTTCCTCTCTTCTACGATATTTTCCTCTTTTATGGGTTTGATATCTTCATCCACTGACGAGGAGGTTATTTGCATTGATTTGGCGGTCTCTTCCACCTCTTTGCTTGCCAACTTTAACTCATTTGCTTCTTGGCGTTCCCGCCACCAACTCCAGCGCTCGACTGACCACTTATCATCTGCAAAGAATTCCTCATCTGACACTCCATCATCATGCAGATGCTTTGTCCCTGGGTGCCGCCGCTCTTCCTCCAATGATTTGAGAGGGGGCCCCGTGTTGTTAGATATGTTGAGAGCCTCTTCTACATCCGTCGCAGGCTTGGGATCCATAGCCTCAAGCATGGCTTCATGGGCTTCCTCAAGCGTTGATTGGGGTTGGACCTTTACCGGCTCTTTTCGTATTCGTGATTGCTCACGAGGGAGAAGGACAGGGCGCTGCTTTGGCATCCATGCAAGGAACGTGTAGGTTTCGTCTTCAATAGGACGTTCTGCTAAGTGACGGATAAGTGCTGGAATTTGTTGCTCAATCTTCACCAGTTCCATTGGATTGCGAACTTGCGTTGCCAATTCATCCCCTCGATTTGGATCTCGTCTCCAATCGAGGCCAGAAATTCTACGTTGAATGGATTGTATTCGCGTGATTGCATCCATTGCTTGTGAAAACTGATGGAAGAAAGCGTCCGGGTGATGCTCATGGAGATCAAGTAACTCTGTGATGTTCCAACCTCGCTCTTCCAGTCGCAAAAGTTCGGTTTTCGAACGTTCCAATGCGTGTGCGCTCACACTCTTGGAGAGATGATGTTGTTGCTCAAGCGATGCAATCGCTTCCTCAAATGAATAAAGATCGGAGAACGTTTTGTTTGCATCTGCCTTTCCATGACGTACGGCTTCCTCCCACTCAGATTGCAACATTCGTCGATGGCGTGTATTTCTGACTGTTCTTCTTTCAATCCAATCTTCCATTTCGTCAAGTAGGTCGGTTTCAAGATCCATCGTTCGAAGAATTACAGACCTTCTCTCAACTTCCTCTTCGCCACCGAGTGATGTATCAAGTTGAAGCATCTTGTCGAGAAGGTTGTTTGCCCGTTCATACACTGGGACTTGTTGTTGCAATTCTTCGAATCCTTGACGTGGGTCTTGTGTGATTTTGTATCGCCAAACATCCATCTCAAATCCAAATTGTTCCCATTGTTCAATTAGTGATGCGCCTTGAAGTTCCTTCTGCGTCCATTGCTGTTCAAGTTCCTCGATTTTGTCTAAAAATGCATCAGTATGTTCGATTTTACCAGCGAGCCCTTCGATTGAAGAATCTTGAATATTCCACAATTTCATGATCTCCTTCCAACGTTCGAGCGCCCCTGCATGTCGATGGTATTGTTGCTCGACCTCGGGCAGGATATGTTCCCATTCGAGTAATTCAGAAGGAAGGATTTCTGAGCGTCCTTCGTAAGAAAAGCCCGCTACATTCCATTCTCGAATCAAAGCATTCATCTCCTGTAATCGTGTTTGAAGATGTTCGGAAATTGTTTTGACATTGTCTTCGATTGTATTGATAGCATCGGACGGAGGGCCGATGAGTTCATTTGTACGTTTCTCGAACGTCTCGGCCAGAACAGGATCAAATGGTAAGATCGATGATTGGATGTTAAGGCGTACCAGATCGAGTTGATTTGAATAATCTTGAAATCGTTCAAGTTCATTGAATTGTTCAATCAAATTCATTGAATCCAAATCAAGGTCGAACCCTTTTTCTTTGAGTTGAGTCTTCGCCTTCTTGAGCAAGTCTTTTTGTCGTTCTTCATCGGATGATAATCCGTTGATTGTCATCATGATTTCAGCGTAATTTTGAGGATTAGATAGAAGTGGAAGGAGAAGATCGAGTGAAGCCCAACTCGACTCATCAAGCGACGCACACGCCGAAATGATTTCCTCATATTGCGATTGAGTTTCTTCATCTCCTGACCATACTGGATTCATTCGACTGTAATTTGATTCCCATGGGGCATTGCTTTTCGACCAATGCAGGAATTCTTCTTGAATTGCTTCCCAATGCATCGGATGTTGTATTTTCTGGAGTAAGTCGTCGACCTCAGCGTGATGTCGAAATGGAAGCATGCGTTGCCTCAGTGATAATGCAGATTGAATGGTTGCTTCGATCTCTTCCAGTGCAGATGTTGATACTGGTCCTGATTCAAGTTCAATCGTTGAAGTGTCAAAACCTAATGCACTCCAATGTTGGAGATGTTGTTGGAGGGCATCACCTGATTCGGAGACGTCATCACTTCCCATTGCCTCTCCTCAAACGATGGATAGTTCGACATAGGATTTCAATGTGAGCCGTAATTTCAACAATTTCATTGGATAATGTCGTTATTTGGCGATTTCCAAAGGGTTGGAAAATGGGGGTTTCAACCTTGATTAAGACCGCAGAACATAAAGGCAATTGAAGAACTTAGAAGGTAATGGAACCTATTTCCATCCTTCTCATTGGATTATCAATCGGCGCTGGTGGTGCTCTCTCTTACAATCTCTATCATGCAAAAAATGCGTTACAGGGGGTAACAGATCGGACACTTGTTCTATCTGAATCACAAGGTGCACATGCAAAACAAACAACCGATGCATTGGTTGCGCTTCAAAAGAAGATGAATCAATATGATGCTTTGCTCGGTGCATTGCGAGCGACGCAACCAGAAGTCGATCATGGTATTCGTGCCCACCAAGCCATAGCCTTGCTCGAACAAGGTGATGATTCTCCAACGACCACTCAAGATGCAATCGATGCTGTATGTTCTTCAATTTCCCTACAAAATGTGGATGTCGAACTCTCACCGATGCAGTCTGAAATGGCCTCCCGATTGTTTGCAGTGCTTGATCAACAGGGCAAGACATTAGCAGCACTCAATCTCGATGGGCAGCGAGCGCTCCAAGTTGGATTGTGTTCACTTTATCTTCAAAATCTTCCATGGGCTGAGAATGCGTTTGGGTCTGCCCACCAACATTTGCCTGGCAACGACGTTGTCTTGAAGGGGCTTGAAAGGATTGCAATTCTGAAGGCCGATGACATCCTTCGGTTGCACTGGCTTGAGGCGCAATTGCGACTCGATCCCGATAATCCTGAGTTGTTGCGAACGCATGCGCACATCCTTGTACAACAAGGCGATGAGAACGCTGAGAAAGATGTGCGTCGGCTTGAAGCACTGGGGCTTGATACGCCTGCGGATCGATCATTGCTCGCTGGTCTGCGTCACCGTGCTGGTTCTTCGAATGAGGCGATCGATGCCATTGAACAAGCACTCGCTGAAGACAACAAGAAGCCAGATTATTGGCTCCAATATGCTCAATTATTGCATGAAGCAGACGAAGCCGAGCGAGCGCTTGAAGCCGTTGATAGTTGCCTGAATCTTGATCGTCAAGTCGGTGATGCTTGGGCATTGCGAGCGAAATTGTTGAGTACTAAATCAGGACGTGAGAAAGAAGCTCTGAAAGCAGCAACACACGCTGTAGCACTCGACTGTGGTGGTGCAGAATTGATTGTTCTAAAGGCGGACCTACTCACTGAAACTGGAGATGTGATGCAAGCTGAATCTTCACTTGAGAAGGCCATTGAAAAGTATCCAATGGATGCTGAACTAAGGAGCATTGTCGCTACCCGAAGAATTGCTGAAGGGCGTATTGAAGTCGCTCAAGCATTGCTCGACAATACTCCTGCAACCATCGATCATCCAGAATTGCACATTGTCGAGGCGCGTCTCCATCTCGCTCGTGCTGATCGCCTTCGTGATGGTACAGGAGAGACCGATCAAATCCTGCTTGGGTCTGCGATCAAATCGTTTGAAGCCGCTCTTGAACTGAATCGTGAATTGGGTGTAGCCTGGCTAGGGCTGGCAAGAACCCAACGATTGATGAAAAATTTGGATGAAGCTGGAGAATCACTCACGAGAGCTCGACGTTTGCTTGGTGAAACCGATTCACCGTGCTCAATTGAGGCAGCGATGTTGGCCATCGATAACAACGACATTCATGCAGCATCACGGTACATCGATGCGGCTGAAATCCAGGGAAGTAGTGAGGCTATTGCCTATGTTCGAGGGAATATCGCAGCAAAATCTGGCGATTATGCGCGCGCAGTTGCAATGTATACTGATACGTTGAAGCAGAATCCAAAGCATATCCGTGCTCGATTGAATCGAGTCAGTTGCTATCTGGGCCTAAATCAGCCATTGGAAGCCAAGGAGGATGCAGATGTATTGCTTTCACTAGCTCCCGACCTGAAGGTTGCCATCTTTGCTCGGGGTGATGCGCAGACTCGCCTCGCCGAATGGGAGGGAGCGAAAGAGGATCTTTTGGTGGTCTTGGAAGATGCTCCACACCATTACAAAGCACTCACGAAACTCGCNGCGTGTTATCTTGCACTTGACCGACCAGAACGTGCCGAAGGTCCGATTAATGAGGCGTTGCGTTTGGCACCTGATTTCGCTGAAGCATGGTATCAACGTGGGTTGCTCTATCTTATGTGGGAAAAGAAAGAAACTGCTCTGAGTGATTTTGAAGCGGCGATTCGTGCCGATGGAAATCACCTCTTGGCGCGTGAAATGGCCGCCCGTATTCACCATACATTGGACAATCTTGAACAGGCGATGGCCGGGTGGCGAGGTGTTCTAGCATTGGATCCCAATCATGCCTTGGCTCGAAAGCGTCTGCAACAATGCGAGCAGCTTCTTTCAACCACATGAGCATAGGCGAACACCTATGAATGGNATCGGATAAGGGNTGGATATGTCCCTTCAAGTTGGTGATGTCGCTCCTGAATTCAATCTAAGAAATGCAAACACAGCCATTGGAAATGAGCACCAATCGCTCTCTGATTCAATGGCGAAGAATGGTTGCGTTGTTGTGTTTGAATGCAACCACTGCCCATATGTTGTCGCAAGTGTTGGTCGNATGAACAACATGGCTGAATATTGTAAAGTCAATGGAATTGGATTCGTTGGCATCAATTCGAATGATCCTGATAATTATCCAGCGGATTCGTTTGAAAACATGCTGAAGCGAGCGGAAAAAGGAATGCCATACGCTTATCTTCACGATGCTACACAGGAAGTGGCGACTGCATGGGGTGCGCAACGTACGCCTGAATTCTATTTACTCGATGCTGAAGGAAAGGTCACCTATCATGGACGGATGGATGATAGCCCTCGGGATCCAAACAAGGCTACGACGAGTGAATTGAAAGATGCCATCGATGCAATGCTTGCTGGAAGTACGCCAGAAGTTCAATCCACTGATTCCATTGGCTGTTCAGTCAAGTGGAAGTGATGTTCTGGCAGGCTGTATCCGACAGTGTGACTGGGATGAGAACGACGTTTGTCGTAGTTGTGGAACTGATTATTCACCACCAAAGAAACTGCGCCCTTTTCACTTGGCTTTTCCGGTTGATGATTTGAACAAAGCGAAGGAATTCTATGTCAACGTCCTCGATTGCTCGACAGGACGGGAGAAAAAGGAGTCATGTGTCTTCAATTTCTTCGGACATCAAATTGTAGCGCACCTCGTCGCTCAAATGCCCGATGTGTCGACCAATCCTGTTGATGGTNAACAGATACCAGCCATGCATTTCGGGATTGTTTTGGAATGGAATGATTGGCATCAACTCAAAGATAAACTTGACAAAAATAGTGTTGAATTTGTCGTCGGCCCTTACACTCGATATGAAGATCANCCAGGTTCTCAAGCAACCATGTTTATTGTCGACCCTTGTGGAAATCACCTGGAATTCAAATCATTCAAGAATGATTCTGCCATCTTTGATTCTGAATGGTAATCCTATTTCGTGTGAAATTTGTGGATATTCCTTGGCCCGCCAAGAGAGGATTTGGAAATAGGAATTTTATTGTTAAATAAATGGGTTAACTTTTTTCATATGTATGTTTACCACTAACTGAGTGTAATGGGTGAAATACTGGACTGGTATGTGGATTCGATTCGTGATATCGATTTCCAATTTGCATGGGTTGGTGTAGGAATTATTCATGCAGTACTGTCAATGATTACTCTGCTCTTTTTATTCACATTGGCAACAATGATCTATCGTGCAAGACCGAATTCACCTGAAAATCGGTTTATGTCGTTGATGCTCTTTGTTGAGGGGATCAAAACAATCGTGACATGGTATGCAATCTATCCTTTTGGACCTGAGACTTTGCCTTATGTCCAGTATTGGAGGGTTGTCTACTATACAATGTGCTTGTTATCGATACTGATGTATCTTTCATTATCGTCATTTTATCCAGTCAAATTCCTCAAGTTCATGGCCAATGATAAAATAAAAAATAATCTCTTTTGGGCACTACCAACACTTGCAATTGCAATCATTTCCTTGGTAGTTATTTCCGCAGGTGGGGTGCATGAAACATTTGCTGGTTCCTTGCATATTGATTGTCCNGAAGGAAGTGGAGAAGGTGATGCAATTGTAACCGCCTCTTATGGAGAGAATGATTACGAAGGGAATTGTCTCGAACAATATGCTCCTTATGATTTCATTACTGTTGAACAATCAGATCTTGGACGATTATTGTTAATGATGCCCGTCATTACTGCGTTTATTGCATTAGGCTTCATGAGAAATGCACAAAAAAGGCTCGAGGGGGATGTGGATGATGAAGAATCAAGACAGAAATCGACAGAGGCGAGGGCATTGGTTGTAGGGTTTGGTGGAAAGACGTTCTTCCAAGGTTCGATGTTGTTTTTCATGATTTATCTTACAGCTGTTTATGGACAGTTTAATTCTGCTGATTTACTTGAAGTTGAAATGAATAATCGNATGAAATTCTATTTTTATGGTTTGTATGGTTTTCTTTTCAGTGCTTTATTTGCAGGTTTATTCGAAGGTACGATGTTTACATACGCTATTCTCAAGAACGATGTATTGGGTATTGATGAAAAACTAAGAAAGACGTTTAGTACGGCCATTTTTGCTACCTTTGGCGCCATATTGTTTGTGATTGCATCCGAATTGGTTGAATCGATGTTAGGAGGGTCTGGTTGGGTCGGAGGTGTTGCCGTAGGCGCACCATTGGTTGTTCTCAGAAAGCCAATTTACTCCGTCATTAACAATTTCTCAAATCGNTTGATGCCAGAGTCATTTACAGCTGCAGAGCGAACATATCTCGAAGCATATCAGATCGCCTGTGAAGANGGTTCTGTAACAACTGAGGCTCGTAAATTCTTATCGCTTCAAGCGAAAACACTCAATTTGGATGAAAAGAGAATCGAATATCTTGAACTTTGGTACGATGAAAAACTCGTGGAAGAAGAATGATTNTGAGTGATTTTAATTTTCAAGTTCTGTTCGTAATTGTTGAATTTCTTCGACAAGGACATCGAGTTGCGATTGAATCTTGCGCACTTCGCTGTTGATTCCTTCTTCTGAATCTGCTTCCAGTGCAACAACCGTATTGGTAAAGATAGCAACGAACATGTTGAGAAACGTGAATGTTGTCATAAAAATGAACACGACGAAGTAAAAGCCGACCCACCAACCTTCTTCATCGATAAGGTATCGAACGATTCCATTGGACCATGATTCCAAGGTCATGACTTGGAAGAGTGAATAGAGTGATTTTCCAAGTGTTCCAAAGTAAAGTGCTCCTTCTGATCCTGAATTTTGGAAAAGAACGGTTGAAAGAACTGCAAATACGTAAATGACGACCATCAAAAGTGTCGCTACGGCAGAAAGCCCCCTGACTGAATAGATCAGTGATTCTGCTACAAGTTTCAATTCCGGTATTCGAGAAACGAGACGGAAGGCTCGAAGAACTCTGAACACACGGAAAACTCTGAACACACCTGAAGATGGGAAAAGGGCGATTCCAACGATAATGAAATCAAATACACACCAAGGATCTTTGAAGAAATCAAATCGCATTGCATAGATTCGAAACAATATTTCAGTCACAAATATGGTCATAAAAAACCAATCGAGGTAGACCAAGAATCTGTTGCCACCTTCACCCCAATCATACGTTTCAAACCCAATCGAAATTGAACTTGCGAGAATGGCAATGAAGACGATATTATTGAATCGTTCCGAATCCACAATTTTACGGATTTGGGTTTGGTGGTTGGATTCCGAGCCATCTTCCATAAGACGAGTTTTTGTTAACAATTCATCAATCCATCGCCTACATTGTTACNNATAACGATGTTATGGAGATGATTCTCGTTTACGGTGTTTNAAGCAAAGTATTGAGATAGAGAGAAGGTTTGCATTGAACCATGGGGAGAGATGCACGTAGAGCATTCGGTCTCGTTTGCATCATGATGCTCGCCCCACTCTCTGGATGTTTTGGTGAGGGCGATAATGATACGTCAATTGGACAAGGTGATGTTACGATCACACCTGAAACGCTCATTGGTGGAATCTTCCAAGGCCTTACAATTTCTGCCGACCGTGATCTCTCGGCCTTTGTTCCATATTTGATGATGAATCCTGATACAGGCTTTGTTCAAAATTCAACTGTGGTTGATCTCAAGGCAGGAGAGAGTGTATTGCTCACCGTTCTTGCACCACCTCGAACCGATACTGCTGTTGTTCTGCTTGGAGATTACGGACGTGAAAACTGGCCAATTCGTGATCTCAACGAATCTTGGAAAACATGGTGGGAACGGGGAGGTTATGATGACAAGAGTTCACAGGGAATTACCCGAATCGTCGGTGACAATGGAACGCTGGATACTGTGCAGGTNNCCGGCTCCAATGGCGGTGCTGTGACCCCTGTTCTTCTCTCGATCATGCGTCCAGAAGCCCCTGGTTTTTCAGAGGCAGAAGGTCGTCGCCACTCAACTGGAATGGTTGATGGCCGAACCGTTTTCAATTACATCAATGTGATGTCGGATGAGACGCCTGACCCTACAGATCTTGCTGACGGTGCCGTAGGTTATCTTGATCGNTGGGCAGGNCAAGGAAATGCTGCATACGAAGACGCTGCCCAATATCTCATTCAGACCATGGAGAATTTTGGGCTTGAAGTCATCACACAGCGGTTTGTTTACGATTCACTGATGACAGGTTCTCAAAATCCGGAGGCGTACAACATATGCGGATACCGNTGGGGTGAAGTTGATCGCGATAAGTGGATGGTCTTTGGAGCTCATTTCGATATTGCACCTCCGATCAACGGCGGTATGCTTGACCCACATATCTTTGGAAGAACGTACGGAACACGTGTCGGTGCCTACGATAATACAGCAGGTACAAGCATGGTTCTGACAGTAGCAGAAGCAATGGCGGACCATAGCACTCGAAACACAATGGTATTCTGCCTATGGTCTGGAGAAGAGGGTGGAAAACGAGGTAGTGATTTCTGGACCGATTATTGGGTCAAAGAAGACAACCCAAACGTCGAGGTAACCAATTACGTCAATCTCGACATGGCTGGCGTGAATTGGCCGGGCGGTGGTGGTGCACCGTGTGGAGATGGACATGGAGGCGGTGAAGGGAATTGCGACCCAGAACCACAAGTCGATCCAGATGGTTATCCAAAGGATGAGGAAGTTTGGCCAATGCGTGTTTACATCGGGCCAAGTCTCGATCATGATGTCATGAATCAACCAGGAATGGTGGGATTAGCTATGTGGATTGGTTCGGATGCTATTGGTGTTGAGGAACAAATGTCCCCACTACTCGGAGAAGGATATGATGCGGAAACCTGGAAGGTTGACGATTGGATGGCGAAAGATCGTCCTGAAATTATTGTNTATGAAGATACAACCGCACGTTCAGACCATGCTACGTTCCAAGACAATCTTGGAACCGTTACAATGGGATTCGGTGGACTTGTTGATGGGTATTGGTGTTACCATCAAACATGCGATACAGTCGATGAGATGATCGATTGGATGGATACAACCGGGAAAGATTACGGTGAAGAGCAGAGTGGAACGAGTAATCTCGTTGATGCACTTGATACAATTACTTGGTGGGCTACGTACTCGTTCTTCCATCTCGATGAAGACCCAATAAGAAATGCATACTTGAATGAATGATTGATTCATTTTTCTTTACTAAAGGCACACAAGTTATATGCAAACGGCGCGAGGCGCGAGTATGGAAGATGGTCAAACACCCTTTGCAAATTGGGTCAAAACAAATGCCTCGACCGCAAATTTACTCTCAATTATCATGTTGATTTTTGCAGCATGGGCAGCAGTTGAAATCGTTACGAACGTTGTTGGCAACGAAGTCCCCCCAGTCACAGGAACGGAAGTATCGGGTGACGAACAGCGAACCAATGATGGGAAGATTATCGGGCTTGGTGCCGTTGCTGGGACGCTCGGCCTTGTTTTGCAACTCCTCATTCCCCGAGAAGAATCAGAATCCGTTGTTGAATCTCAACCTGAAGAAGACGAAGAAATCGATGAAGTCGTGGACATCATGATGGAAGATGTCGAGTCTGATGATGATGAAGGTGGAGAAGAATCGGAGGAAGAACAAGAAATCTCTGAAGACGAAATCGTCGAAGAAGATTCAACCGACGATGGGGGTAGCCTTGAAGAAGGAGATGAAGTGCCTACAGATGAAGGCGAAGATTCTCAGGAAGAGGAAGCTCCTGAAGAAGAGGAAAAAACTCCTGTCAAAAAGAAGAAATTTTGAGGTGAAGAAACATGTGGGAACATCGAGCAGTATCGCATAAACAATTCAAAGAAAGTGGACGGATTACCCCTACTGAAACATATGTTCAGTTAATGGATAAAGTCGAAGATGCAGTCAAAGACGCACAAAAGATGCCATTTGATCATGAAGAATTTCTCAAGTACATTCCAACACACGGTCCTTGGGAACCAATCCATGAAACGGATGATACCAAGGGCGATCCTCGAACACGATACATTGGTCCAGGTCGACCAAAATTGTTGAACACAAATCTCTTCCTGGGTTCAACGTGGATTGAATCTGAGAGGTTCAAGTTCGAACGTCGAATCAGTACACTCTCTGATTTCTTGAAGCAAAAGACAGTTGTTAACGCAAACATGTGGACACCAAAGCAATTGGTCACAACACAGACGTTCTTCTTCTGTTCAACTGGTGACGAAGAGCGTTTAGGTGGTTCAATGTTGACAGGTGAAACTGTCGCAGATTCTCACCCGTTCCTCGGAACAGGTGGAGACGAAGACGGTGTTTCAGAATGGGANCCGATCCTATGGGGTCTTGGTCACCGTGGTGTTGTACCAGATTCGGATCCTCAAGACAAGGTCTACTATCCTTCACTTATGCACCGTGGTGTAGCTTTCAACAACCGTTTGGGTTGGATTCGCTACTCACCTGCTGGATTTGGTAAGGATGCAAGTGGTTACTTGATGACCAAGCCAACAACATGGATTCATCCTGCTGTTGACGGAAACCGAGATACCGCTACAGCATTCAATCTCCTTGTCAACCTACCAGATCGTCGAATCTCATTCGGTGAAGAAGGAATTACAGACGTTTTCCTCACCACTGGAAAGACTTCTCTTTACACAATGATGGGAATGATGTCCTCTTCCACCGTCCGACAAATGTTCGGTGCTGGTTCGGAAATGGTTCCTCTCGAATTCCACTGCATTGAACCAGGCCTTGATGAGTGGATTAAGAACGCAAGTGATGAAGACAAGTATGCTCGTTTGTTCGAGGTTACTGCTTGTCTCGGTTACCTCTTGACCGATCCAAAGGTTGGTTCACTCGGTGGCGCTGCAAAGCGTCGACGATTGTTGCTCTACCCACACGATCAAGGTAACCTTTTGACGTGTGTTAACGCAAGTCAAGTTGCTGACCACGCGCTCAAATCCAACTATGCTGCAACGGTCTTCACCAAGCTCGACCAAGCCGATTTCATGAACCGTGTCGCTCGACGTTACAAGGCATATGCTGATCTCGTGACAGCAAGTGATTTCGCTAAGGGTGCTCGCTGGATCAGTCAAGCAATGATTGGTGATGACAAGATTCTCGGACCAAACGTCCACTCGATTCTTGCAGTACGTGGATACGATATTCTCAATCTCGATGAGTACATGGAATCATTNAACGATGTTTCTGCTGCTCCAGAGCGATTGATTCGCCGTGTGGTTCAATCGGTTGCTACGAACGCTCTCAAGACGTTGTTCCCAATGGATATGCTCGGTGAAAGTGGTGGCCAACAACCATTCTCACANATNTTTGCACCTGCAGGAAACAGTGAGCAAGCACTCGTCTATTACACNGACATNCGCTTCCTTGTTCCAACATCGATTGACAAGTTGCGAATGATTACAGGTGCTCGTGGTGCAGATCGTGGTCGAATGCGNGAAGCATACGGAAACATGACCGGTGCAGACCCAATGACTGGACTGTCAATCATCGATTTGTGTCTACCATTCCTTGCTGATATGGGCGAAGAGTCCTGGCAAACAGGTACTGGTCTGAATGAGGATGAAATCATTGTTGAAGTCACCATGGCTGTCAACCCAGCTATTGTCTGGAAGAACCTCTTAGAGCCAACCACCAACGAAGTCTTCGATCTACCAAAGGGTAAGAAGGGAACTTCAGCAAACGTCTGGGGTGACATGTTCATGAGCAACGAGCCACTTCATGACAAGATGGTCAAGGATGGACAGGGACACTATCTCAACCTACTCCGGCTGTGCTACCATTGGAGCAATGATAAGTCCAAGGATATCCACGGTCTTTGATTAAACAAGATTTGAGAGCCAGATGACGAGTGTCATCGGTGAATAAGGTGTCATCAAATAGATGATGATTGGTGAGAGGAAGANCAAGAAGAGTCCCCACCAAACACCATTGTTCCAATCNTTGACTTTCACACCATCGAGTGGTCCAAAAGGAAGCATGTTGAACAGGCCGAGAATGATGTTCGCTCCAATCCAATAGAGCACAATGTCGTAGATCATTGCTTGCCAGACGAATCCCCCATCGACAAGATAAGCCATTGTGCTGTAATCTTGTGCATTCGTCAGCATAAAGAGAAGTGCTCCGATTGGTATACCGATGATAAATAAGCCGAGGTTGACAAGCGGGCCGGCGATAGCGATGTGGCCGTTTTGACGGCGTGTTACAAGCCCTGCAACCATCACTGCTCCAGGCGCCATGAANAGGACGCCAAGGAAGAGTGCGATGAAGACACCAATTTGCAAGCCTTTTGGATCNGCTCGGAATTCCGCCCAACACCCGTTTTTCTTTGCAATGATTTTGTGACCTATTTCATGGAGTACAAACGCAGGCCCAACAGCGATGAGCATAATTGGCATGGATATGAGAATCTGAAGTAGCCAAGAGGAAGTGCCATTCTGGGAAAGACCTCCAAGACCGCCCGCACTCATGAAACCTAAAGCAAGGGTGAATGCTGCTGTAGCATAGAGAAGATGTTTCTTTTCTTCTTCACTAAAGTGCCAAATTCCACCTTTGTGCAATGTCGGTTGTGATTGAGACATCACACGAAAGAAACTGTTCACTGGAGATGGTCTCGAAGAACTTTGTCCAGCATGAACCCGGTGAATTTTTTGTTGTGTACCGTAGAACGGACTCGGTTCGAGAATGTCCGCTCTTGGGTCTCGAGCCATGTTCTTCTCAGACATGGGTCTTCTTTCAATGCTCGCTCGCGTCGTACGAGACTTCATGTGTTTGAACAACGAGGGTGGCTTGAGCAATCATGTCAATGCCAAGGCGAGCAATGAAAGACATGGGAATGCAAGCATGTTGTCTACGTTGCGATGAGCCGGATGAGAAAGGAAGTTCAAGATGTAAGAAATGTATTGGTTATCATATGAAGATTCGAGAAGAGATTGCCAAAGCATCGCCTGATGATCCATTGTATCAATTTGCAAAAGAGCTCTTAGCAATGATTGTCGCACCGCATCGATTCGATACTGATCCTGTTCATGGGCCCTTCCTGGAAGAGCAACAACGGCTTGCAGCAGCATATGTACCACAAAGTGAAGAGCAAACCGAACAAGATGTATTCGATGTTTTTGAAACACAAAANGGTATNANAAAAACGAACATAATCCAAAATGTTGCGAACAAAAACAAATGGAAAGATCAACCACCAGAACCAGAATTAGCACGGCGTATTGGCGAAGATGCTTGGAGAGATGATGAAATTGATGTCAAACAATACCATTCTGGTCGAACAGTACCTAGTCAAGACATCAACCCCGTAGACCGGTCAGATCGTAAAGGAGAGGATGTAGATATGGTGGCACGGACGAACATTAAGGCACAACGAGACCATGTTGATGATGAAATCCTGGAAATCATTGAGAATGAGGAATTACATCAACGAAAATCAAAAGAAAAAAATTGGGATTCTGCAGTTTCCGATGTTTTGGATTTGTTAAATAATGAAGAATGAATATGTATTATTTGAATATAAATTATTTTAATATGTTTTTGTTTAATTAGTGAGTTGATAAGTGACTCTTTGTGTTCCTTTACCTTTCGACTTCTTACCGATAAATTCCAGACCTTTTATTTCGGAAATATTTCGAACATGGGTTCCTGCACACGGGCACAGGTCTTGTTGATCTCCTATTGTAATGACGCGAAGATCTTTGATAAATGATGGAAGTAAATCCATNTTTGTACGATCTTCTGGCATAATCGAGTTGATTTCATCTCGTGTCATTTGAGAGTCTGTGACTTCAAGACCTTGTTGAATTTGTTCATTGACTGCTCGTTGGAGATCGGATAACATTTCTTCTGTAAATTGGATTGGTTTGAAATCGATGCGTGATTTTTCTGTATGGATTTGGTTACCGACAGTCCGCACACCATCAAACATCTCGTAGGCGATTCCACTCACAAGGTGTTGAGCAGTATGCATTCGCATATGTGCATAACGACGTTCAAAATCGATTTTTCCATGAACCTCATCGCCTACATCGAGTTCAAAAATATCCTCGATTGTGTGGTAAATCGAATCTCGACCTCGAACCTCGACAACATCCATCGTACCATTTGGACCCTCAAGTGTTCCAAGATCCCAATTTTGACCCCCNCCAAGTGGGTAAAATAATGTCTGATCAAGAACAATTTTATTCTCTTCAATTGCAAGGACTTTTGCTGAAAATTCATCTTTGTAAGCCGCTTCAATTGATTCGAGATAGAGTTTTTTTGTATCCATATCTACACCTGTTCCCATAATTCAATTCCTCGTTGAAATCGTTGATTACAATCCCATAATGTGTGGTTCACTGGTAGCATTGTAGAAATAATTTCAATGATTTTTCGATTCTCTGTAGCGTGATCGCCAACATACCATGATTCTGTTAATCCGTCTTGACGATGTATCTGGTAAACTGAATCTTCAAAATGGTGAATTTGATCCTTCAGATGAACATAACCTGTTGCTNCCTTACGTTCAATATTGTACGAACATGTTGCTTCAGATATTTCATGTGGTTTTGCCCAAGGTATCCAGGTATCTTGGATTGTGTCAATTATATAATCATAAACAGCTGAATCAGTAAATTGGCCGGCTCCGATAAACGTGACATTGAATCGTCCTTCACTTGTTTTCTTTGAAGTTATTCGAGTCCGATGACAAAATTGTACACCTAATTTTGCTAATTCAATACTCATACCCTTCATAATCCATTCATGCCGGTACGCTGAACTTGTTCCTTCAAATCCTTGATCGGTTGAAAATGAAAGTGGAATCGATTGATGATCGAGAAGAACGCTTGGCCAAACATTTGGTAAACCGAATTCAATCGAGTGGTCAACGATGTGTACTTCATGGCCTTCATTCATTGCAGAATATGCGCACCCGTATGCAACAATTCCTGCACCAACGATGAGAACTTTCACAACTTCACCTCGTTTCAATCAGTAAAGCATCAACTGGGCAACTTGGAAGACACAATTCGCAATATGTGCACTGAGATTGTTCAACAAGAGCAAGTAAACCTTCCATCGATAATGCATTGGTTGGACAAAGTCCAATGCAAGCTCCACATCCATAGCATAGATCTTCATTAACTACGAAATGAAGAGAAGCCATGATGATTCCAGTGGACACCTCCATATTTGACCTTCCATTGAGAAGTGTCTAAATTCTCACTCTTTTTCTTCGAGATGAAAGAATTATCTTGAGAATCGAAGAAAAACTGGACTTTATCGATATACCCCTTCATTTCCACTGGAATAATATTTCAAACCGTTGATGGATCAACAAAGCAACGTACGAATCAAAATCAACAACAGCCAATCGTATTTTATCGCGTAGAGTGTATATTGTTAATGGTAAATTTCTATGATAATTTCGTCGAGATCAATGAATTTAAATTCCACTGGAAACCATCGGGTGCGACCCACAAGTTCATTCATAACATATCTATGGAATAATCATGGTCGTTTATGCTCCAGGGCGAACATCCCAATATCCGGAGATACCTCCTGAACGGGGATTGCGTTATCATTACCTTGGAGGTGGAAATGAAGTTGGAAACGTTGGAATCGTTCTTGAAGACCCTTCTTCGAACCGCTTGTTATTGGATTATGGAATCGCTCCAACAAAACCCCCGCGATATCCAAATGAAGCACCATACGTATCGAATGCTATCATTACACATTCTCACATTGATCACTTGGGTATGGTGCCATGGCTCGCATCAAATCACAATACTACATTGCACGGAACAGAACTTACTGTCGCAATCTCTGAAATGATGTGGTATGATTGTCACAAAGTATCTTCAATTGAAGGATATCCATTACCCTGGGATAAACGAGATATTGATCTTGCTCTTTCAGCATGGAAAACACATCCTTTCAACAAACCTTGGACACAAGATGATTGGAAGCTAGAACTTCATGGCGCAGGACACATCCCCGGTGCAGCAATGCTACATGTCGAAACACCAAACAAATCTGTTTTATTCTCTGGAGATTTTGATACACGAGACTCACAACTAACNGTTGGCGCAAAACCCGTTAAATCGGATGTTTTGTTTGTTGAAGGAACGTATGGAGGACGAGATCATCCACCAAAACAAGAAGAAAATGAACGCTTCATTGAACGAGTGATTGAAGTGACTGATCGAGGTGGTACTGCACTCGTTCCTGCTTTTGCAAACGGTCGTACTCAAGATGTTGTCATGCTTCTCCACAAGCATTTACCAGAACTGGATNTTCACGTTGATGGGATGGGAAAGCGTGTAGCTAAATTACAGATGGAACACCCAGAAACACTCCGAGACCCAACGGCCCTAGAATCCGCTTGGCGATGGTGTCGCCGTGTGTCGAGTAAATCCGATCGAAAGAAAGCATTGAATGCAGACGTCATTGTTTCAACATCTGGAATGTTGGATGGNGGACCTTCCATTTGGTATCTTAATCGACTACGNCACAACCAAAAAAATGCGATTTTACTCACTGGCTACCAAGCTCGCAATACAGGTGGTCGCCGACTCCTTGAAGAGCGTCGAATCCCAATCTTTGGTAAATTATCTTCGATCGACCTNGAAGTTGACCAATATTCCTTTTCAACACATGCAGGTCATCAAGAAATCGTTGATTTTGCAACGCAATGCCAAGCAGAAGATGTTGTTATCTATCATTCAGACCCAACGATGGCACGACCTCCACTTGCCGATGCANTTGAGGCAAATGGNCATCGTGTTCACACTCCAGAAAATGGAATTTCAGGCATTTTGGATTGATTCAATCAGCCGAAGGGGTTGAATACATCAACCTAAAGCGATAGTCGATAGCATGGCGGAGAAAGCACCCGGTGGAAAGAAGCGCCGAAGAAAGCGTAAGTTGCGATTGACACTCCGTCAAAACAAAATCAAAAAGGCTGACACCTATACTGATTCTTTAGGATGGTCTACTGATGTTGGTCGAACACTTGAGGATGCTCCGAAAGTACAGGAGCCTGAAACACTGAACATCCAATGCGATATGTGTGGATCCATGCTTAAGATTCGTAAACCAAAACGTGCTAGATACACAGTGACATGCACATATCCAGAATGCGGAAATGTCATGACCTTTGATTGAAATGAATCGACTTATTTTGACGATTCTATTTCTCATACTTCCATCCCTTCAAGGATGTTTACAGGTTGAAGATGAATCGGATACCACAATTCGTTTAGCAACGACAACATCACTTCGAGATTCGGGCCTNTTGGATGAATTGCTAACAGATTTTACCGAAAAATCATCAATTGAAGTCGATGTTATCGCNGTTGGTTCAGGTGCCGCAATGTCGCTTGCAGAGAATGGAGATGTAGACGTTCTAATNGTTCATGATCCAATTCGAGAACTTGAATTCATCGAGAACGGATTTGCAGAAAATCGNACAACATTTGCATGGAATCGTTTTGTTCTTCTCGGCCCAGAAAATTTTTCTGGATCNTTTNTCGAAACATTGGATTGGATTATTGAAAATAACGCGTGCTTCGTTTCCAGAGGTGATGAATCAGGAACCCACCAAAAAGAGCAAGCAATATGGAGACTCTTTTCAAATCAATCTGAATTTGATTTTGTTGAAGATGATTTAGGATTTCATCCAGTTTGGGACGGATACCAGTCCATTGGACAAGGTATGGGTGCTGCCATTACAATCTCGAATGAATTAGAATGTTGGACATTATCGGATCGAGGAACGGCTTTGTATCGGCAAGAAAATACAAACCTCATTATGCACGAATTTGAAGAATCAATCCTTCTCAATCCATATTCCATTCTCTTGATGGACAATGAACACAATCAACAAACAGTTGATTTACGAGATTATCTTCTCTCATCAGCAGAAGTGATTGACAACTATACTGTAAACAATGAAACACTGTTCAACAGTGGTGAGCCACCAAGTTAACCAATTCTTTGACCTTCCTTTAATTGTTGAGCAATTTCATGATCTTCATTGATGAATTTTCCATGATCAATATACAGAATTCGATCTGCTAACCGTCTTGCTTGCAAGGGGTTATGTGTTGCAATAACAATACTTCCACCACAATCTCTGTACAACTGCATCTGATGTTCAATTTGCTCAATTGAAACACCATCAAGCTCTGAAGTTACTTCATCCAACACCAAAATTTTCCGACCCATCATCAATGCTCTTAGAAATGCCAAACGTTGTATTTCTCCTCCCGATAATGTGTCGGTACGTTGGCCACCCTTCTCATCAAAACCACAAAGTATTGCATACTGCTTTCCAGCATTTGGTAATTCATTGTGTAGTTTAGAGGGAAGTTCCAATTCCATTGCAACAGTATCCATCACAAGAACTGGATTTTGNGCAACGTATGCCAGGTCTTGACTGTAAGCGCTACGTGTATTTTCCAATCCAACCACCGCTCTCAAAAATGTTGATTTCCCAGANCCAGATTCTCCCATAATTGCAACAATTTCTCCTCCCGAAATTTGTAACGAACATGCATCGATGATTGTTTTCCCATTTTTGATAACGGTTAGATCCTTCCANTCGGCGACAAATGGTTCAAAGGATTGACGAACCATCTCCTCTTCTCCATACGAACGTTGTTCAAAGAATCGAACAAATTGAACCAGTTGTAAGCAAAAAGCGGTGGCCAGAGAAATCGTGAGTAAGACCAAGCCGAGTTGCAAAGCAACATCAAGTCGTCCAATACTTGTTTCAAGTACAACACTCGTTGTCAACACACGCGTCTTTCCAGCAATGTTCCCACCAACCATCATCACAGCCCCAACTTCTGCTACAGCTCGCCCAAACCCAAGCAATATAGCGTTTGTAATACCTCTTCGAGCACAATACATCTCGAGCAACATTCGTTGTCGTCGACTGGCATTCATCACCCGAAACACATCTCTCTTTTCTGAAGAAACACGCTCGAGCGCTGTCCATGAAACACCAAAAATCAATGGAAAGATGAGCAATGTCTGGGCTACGATCATTCCTTGGATCGTAAACAACCAATTCAACGAACCAAAGACACCATCCTTACTCAAAACAACGTATACTGCGACGCCAACCACTACTGGAGGTAAACCATACAGTGCTTGAGTAAGCACGCGTAAAAATGGCTTAATCTTCCAATCCACATTGGCTAAAACCATTGCTGCAAGCATTCCAAACACCCCAGCAATAATCGTCGCCGAACCACTTGTTACAAGGGTCCGAAGAACCACATCCCAAAGGTTAGTAGAATCAACCACACCATGGCGAAGCAAGACAAACCTTTGAGTTTGGCGAAGGAAGCCACTGGGCTGGGGAGTGAATACGTGAACAATATTCCATACTACTTACCTCTTGACGAGGCCGTTTCCCTTACCNTAAACCACAAACTCTCNTGTGAAGTCGAGAACATACGACTGGACGATGCACATGGGCGGATTTTAGCAGAAGATCTACGTTCAAAGGTCAACGATCCACCCTTCGATAATTCAGCAATGGATGGATTCGCCGTGCAATATAGTGATACGGAACATGCTCCTTCAACGCTTGNGATTATCGCGGTATCTCAAGCCGCTGCTGGTGATGAAACCCTTTCAATCACATCAGGGCAAGCCGTACGCATTATGACCGGAGCACCCATTCCATCAGGAGCAGATGCGATCATTCCCATTGAGGCGTGTTCCATCGATGGCCATCAAGTCACGCTGAATCAACCATCAAAGCCCCATTTTATCCGCAAGTGCGGAGAAAACATTCGTCAAGATGAAGTTGGTCTCGAGAAAGGAACCTATCTTACTCCTCAAGCAATTTCCATGTGTGCGACAATGGGTTATGCAACCATACCTGTCATTCGGCGATTGAAAATAGGTGTTATTTCGACCGGAGATGAACTCAAACCNCCNGGTGAAGAACTTGCTTATGGTGAAATCTATGAATCAAACTCATATGGAATTTCTGGACTTGTGAAGATGCTTGGCCACACACCGATTCGCTACCCTGCAGTGCATGATTCAATCGAAGCATTACGCAATCAATTCGATCTTGCTGCAGAAGAATGCGACCTTTTCATTACTTCAGGCGGTGTTTCAATGGGGGAGTGGGATTTTGTTCGAAAACTTATGGAGGAAGAAGGCGATCTTGTATTTTGGAGAGTAAAAATACGACCTGGCTCACCACCGTTGTTTGGCCACTGGAATGGGACACCGATGTTTGGATTACCAGGNAATCCAGTAAGCAGCCACGTGGTGTTTCGGATGCTCGTCGTTCCATATCTACGTGGNTCCANCGGCACCACATATCCGCATGATCAAGTTGTTCATGCCCAACTTCAAACCAAGGTTCGATCCACGACCGATTGCCTTACATTGCGGCGTGTAACCCTCAAATCCACACCTGAAGGCTTCATGGCAGAACAGCCGAAACACCAAGGTTCAGGCAACATCGATAGCCTGTCTTCAGCAGACGGATTAACCCTCCTCAAACCAGGCCAATCAGGTGATGTTGGGGAACAAATCGAGGTTCTACTTCTTTGAGGNATCATCATGAGGAAGCGTGTTGATTCAGAAACCATCCTCCTTGATATCCTCAAAGAAATGCAACCCCAAGCAAGTACGAATGTGTTGCGAAAAATGTTAACCAATCAGCGAATAACCGTTGATGACCAAACCATTCATCGCGCCAAACATATTGTCAATGAAGGGCAAACAGTCGAAATTCTCCCAAAGCCAAAAATTTCTGTTGAAGAAGAACGAGAAAATCATGCAAAAACACACGATTTGGACATTCTCTTTGAGGATGAGACCCTCCTTGTTGTCAACAAACCAGCGGGCTTACTTTCAGTTGCAACAGATCGTCTAGAAAAGAATACACTTCANAANCGATGCGTGGAATACTGCCGTGAAGGTGACAGGAATGGATGGTGTTTCATCGTTCATCGATTGGATAAAGCAACATCCGGTGTTATGGTATTTGCAAAATCAGAAATTGCAAAACGAGACTTGCAAGACCAATTTGCTCAACAACTGGTTCATCGCCACTATGTTGCACTCGTCGAAGGACAAACAGCGTCTGGTCAAGCAGATCATCACTTAATTGAAGACAAAAATTTACGAGTTTATGTTGCCGAAAAGAAATCGAAAAACAGTAAACGTGCAGTCACGTCTTGGGATGTACTTGCATTCAATGAAACCTCAACCCTTCTCAGTGTCGTTATTGAAACTGGTCGTCGACATCAAATTCGAGTCGCTATGGCTGAGAATGGAACACCGGTCGTCGGTGACAAAACACATGGAGCGATGACCAATCTCCATGGAAGGATTTGCCTCCATGCTGTTGCTCTGGAATTTCTCCATCCACTGACTGATGACCCCGTCCGTTTTGAGTCAGAATTCAACCCTGCTTGGAGGCACGGATTGAAGAACCCTTGACGATACGGTAGAGGTGTTCATATGGGAGTGAATCAGGATTGGATATCGGTTCGCGGTGCGCGAACACACAATCTACAAGACATTGATGTTCAACTACCTCGGGGCCAATTCGTTGTGATTTCTGGTGTTTCAGGATCTGGAAAATCAAGTCTTGCTTTCGACACACTCTATGCAGAAGGGCAACGGCGGTATGTCGAATCACTCTCATCGTATGCTCGGCAATTTATTGGCCAAATGAAAAAGGCAGATTGTGATGGAATTGAAGGACTCTCACCTGCAATCTCCATCGATCAAAAGCAAGGGTCACACAATCCTCGTTCAACGGTTGCTACTGTAACCGAAATTCAAGACTATCTGCGATTACTCTGGGCAAGGATTGGTAAACCACACTGTCCTGAGTGTGGGAAAGAAGTAGCTCGTCGAACCGTGCAAGAAATTGTTGACGATATTNTATGGAATTTTGAACAACACACGATTGCAGTATGGAGTCCAGTTGTTCGTGCTCGAAAGGGGACGCACGCTGAATTGTTCAAACAATTTGTTGAACAAGGCTACATGAATGGACGCGTGAACGGCCATGATACCGATTTTGAAAATCCCCCGGCCCTCGATAAAAACTTCCGTCATGATATCGATGTTCGAATCGACCGCTTTCTTCTATCCAAAGATCGTCGCCATCGGACAACTGAAGCTGTAGAGAATGCACTCCGTCTCGGCGGAGGNGCGCTTGCAGTTACGAGTCTTCGAATTCCAAAAGAAGCATTGTCATCGGAAGGAATGGAACGCCCNGAACATTCTGAGGGNACGACAATTTCTTGGTCTGAAGACTTCGCTTGCCCAGAGCACGGGGCATTTATGCCCGAACTTTCACCACGCGTCTTTTCCTTCAATTCTCCTCTTGGCGCATGTCCAGAATGCCAAGGCCTTGGGATTCAACGGCAATTTAATCCAGATTTGATCATCGATGATACGCTTACTGTGTCCAATGGCTGTGTTTTACCTTGGCGCCAATCCATGTCGCCAGGATGGTACAAAAAACTCCTCCAACAGGTCTGTGAACACTATGGTATTTCACCAAACGTTCCTTTCGGATTATTGGATGAAGATGCAAAGGATATCCTTCTCTATGGCTCGGGATCNACAATTATTCACTTTCATTTTGAATCTGATAATGGCTCAGTGTACAAGATGAATCGGCCATGGGAAGGCATCATTGCACGCTTAGAACGAACCTATGCTGAAACCTCCTCAGATCGAACGAGAAACCGACTTATCGCTTGTATGACAGACCTTGATTGTCATGCCTGCCAAGGAGAAAAACTCAATCCCGCAGCAAGATTCGTCACCGTTGGAGGTATTCGACTTCCGGAAGTGAGTCGTAGTTCAGTTCACGAAGCCTACCAACTGATCAAAGCACTCCACCCTGAAGCAGACGGCCCCCCTGAACAGTACGCAGATGTTCTAACGGCCCTTGATGACCGTTCCTTATTCATTGGAAATGAAATTCTCAAGGAAATAGAAAACCGACTAGGATTCTTGGAATCCGTTGGGCTTGACTATCTTACGCTGGATCGAAAAGCAAACACGCTATCAGGCGGGGAAAGTCAACGCATTCGGCTTGCAACACAAATCGGCTCACGTTTGACTGGCGTGATGTATGTCCTCGATGAACCATCGATTGGACTGCATCAACGTGATAATGAACGTCTTCTCCAAACATTACGTGAATTAACTGATTTAGGAAACACGCTCCTTGTTGTTGAACACGATGAGGACACACTTCGTCAAGCAGACTGGATTTGCGATCTTGGGCCAGGTGCAGGATTGGAAGGCGGCATCGTCGTTGCAAATGGGCCACCAAAGAAGGTTATGAAGGCAAAAGATTCGGTTACAGGAGCATATCTCTCAGGCCGACGCTCAATCAAACCTCCTGCTGAAAGAACCACTCCAAACGGGAAATGGTTGGAAATAACAAATGCACAACACAACAATCTCAGCAACATTGATGTCAAGATACCCTTAGGATGTTTTACCTCAATTACAGGCGTATCAGGTTCAGGAAAATCTTCACTGATCTCAGGAATTCTCTCACCAGCATTGCAACGTCATTTGCATAATTCTGAGAAATTACCGGGAAAACATTCCAGTATTGAAGGCTTACAACACGTCGATAAAGCCATCATTATTGATCAATCACCTATCGGTCGCACACCTCGTTCCAACCCTGCAACTTACACGAAAGTCTTCGATGAAATTCGAAAACTGTTTTCGAATACAACACTTGCAAAAGAACGTGGATATACACCTGGAACATTCAGCTTTAACGTCAAAGGTGGCCGTTGCGAAGCATGTTCAGGAGCAGGATCGATTAAACTGGAAATGAACTTCTTACCCGATGTATGGATTGAGTGTGATGTATGCAACGGAAAGCGCTACACTCGCGAATGTCTTGAAGTGACATGGAAAGGTAAAACCATTCACGATGTCCTGCAAATGCCGGTAGGCGAAGCAGTTTCATTCTTCAAGAATCATAAGAAAATACACCGNACTTTGGAAACGCTCAACGCAGTTGGGCTTTCCTACATACGCCTCGGCCAGCCAGCAACCACACTTTCTGGCGGGGAAGCACAACGGGTCAAACTCGCAAGTGAGTTACGCCGTCCTCCTCACAAACATACAGTATACATCTTGGATGAGCCAACGACTGGACTCTCATTTAGCGATGTTCAACTTCTTATCGACGTCCTCCTTGAATTGCGAGCGAAAGGACATACGGTGATTGTTATCGAACACCATCTTGATGTCGTTAAATGCAGTGATTATNTCATCGATCTCGGTCCAGAGGGTGGCGATCGTGGGGGTTTGATCGTTGCGGAAGGAACGCCTGAAGAGGTTGCTGAGGTGAGCCGAAGTTATACCGGCCAATTCCTCAAATCCATGCTCAAGACGGAGTAAACCCTTCCGTAGTGTTCAAAGAGCGTATGTGACGAACTGTGACTAGGTCGGAAGCAATGGCGATGCAGGAAGTCAGAGTCGAGGTCACACCGTTGCAAACGGAGGGAATGCGAGATGTTCTCGGAGATGTTGTACAGCGCCAACTTTTTGCAGATCACAACATCGATGTAGGAAAGGTTCGAAGTATTCGCGGTTATCTAATCCGAAGTCAATATGATGCATCCGAAATTGAGCCAAGCGTACAAGATATCTTTTCGGATCCAATCATTGAATTTGGAGCAACAAACACCTCCCTTCTCGAGGATAAGACATTCTTTCCGAACACACCACCTCTCACCGTTACCGTTGGATTCAAACCAGGTGTAACAGATAACCCAGGTGCAGCAGCAAATGATGGCTTCAAGATCCTATTCCCTGAAGGNGAATCGTCGATTGCAACCTACATCTCGTATGCATTCCTTGAACTTCCAGAAGGGATCGATCATGATTGGCTCGCTTCGACGTTGTTCAATGGATTGATTGAGAAGTCAATTCTTACCACAAAAGAACAGTTGGAAACAGGTCAAGCAACAAGCCTCGCATATCCAAACCGTCCTGACATTGAACGTCAAGCCCCCGCCATCATCAATCTTGAAGTCGGTGATGAGCAGTTAATTCAACTCTCCAANGAAGGCCTTCTCGCATTGAACCTCAATGAAATGCAAACCATTCGCGACCATTATCGGGATGAAGCAACGCGTGAAGCACGGGAATCGGTTGGTATTTCGCCGGATGCTCCGACAGATGTCGAACTCGAGTGCTTAGCACAAACGTGGAGCGAGCATTGCAAACACAAGATTTTTGCAAGCAAAATACACCATATCGATACGGAGACAAATGAAGATACAGTCATTGATTCATTNTTTAAGACCCACATCATGAAACCAACCCACGATATGGCGAAAGAAGTTGATTGGCTNCTCTCAGTTTTCCATGACAATTCAGGGGTTATCGCTTGGAACGATGATTGGTCAATTTGTATGAAAGCTGAAACCCACAATTCACCTTCAGCTCTCGATCCATACGGGGGTGCCATGACAGGCATTGTAGGGGTGAATCGAGACATTCTTGGAACGGGCCTTGGGGCTCGGCCAATTGCCAATACAGACGTATTCTGCTTTGGTCCACCTGATTGGTCAGGAGAATTACCTTCTACACTCTTCCATCCATCTCGCGTTCTTCGTGGCGTACATGCTGGAGTTCGAGTTGGCGGTAACGAATCAGGTATTCCCACAATTAACGGGTCAATTGTGTTCGATGAACGGTACATTGGAAAGCCATTGGTTTATTGTGGAACAGTTGGTTTGATGCCACGCCGGCTTGCGGATGGACGAGAATCCCATGAAAAGAATCCAACTGCTGGTGATCTGGTCTACATGGTTGGCGGTAGAGTTGGCTCAGATGGAATCCATGGAGCGACCTTTTCTTCACTTGAACTAACAGATGAATCACCGTCAAGTGCTGTGCAAATCGGCGATCCAATCACGCAAAAGAAAATGATGGACATGTTGCTCGAAGCTCGAGATGCTTGCTTGATTACATGCACAACCGACAACGGTGCTGGAGGGCTTTCTTCCTCAATTGGCGAAATGGCAGAGTATACGAACGGTTGTGAAATTGATCTTGCGAAAGTTCCGCTCAAGCAAGAAGGCCTCTCATCGTGGGAGATTCTCGTTTCTGAATCACAAGAACGTATGACAGTTGCAGTTGCACCAAAGGATAAGGAAGCCTTCGAAGCCCTTGCCCAACTTCATGAAGTTGAGGCAACACCCGTGGCCACCTTCACAGATACTGGATACTTCCACGTTAAACACGGGGAAGACACAGTTGCTTATCTTCCAATCACGTTCCTCCATGATGGCGTACCTCAACTAGAGTTGGAATCCGAATGGATTCCTCCTCAACACGAAGCCTTTGTTCCTCCAAAGGATATTGATCAATCATCGCTTCTGAAAGAAATGCTTGCTCGGCCAAATATTGCTTCAAAAGAAACATGGGTTCGTCAATACGATCACGAAGTCATTGCACAAACCGCTGTGAAACCATTCGTCGGTGTGGAACGTGATGGGCCAGGCGATGCAGGCCTCATCGCTCCAATTCATGGCAATCCACAGGGATTGGTCGTATCTTGTGGAATCGCTCCTCGCTATTCGGACATCGATGCTGGAGCCATGGTTGCTGCCTCCATCGATGAAGCGGTTCGTAACGCAGTTTGTGTTGGGGTTGATATCGATAAGATGGCTGGACTCGACAATTTCTGTTGGCCAGACCCAATCGAATCTGAAAAGACGCCTGATGGTAAGTTCAAACTCGCACAACTCGTTCGTGCAAANCGTGAACTTGAGCGAGTATGTCGTGCTTACCATCTTCCTTGCGTTTCTGGAAAAGATTCGATGAAGAACGATTACGGGGTGTGGCCGAACAAGATTTCAATCCCCCCAACCATGCTGTTCTCATTGTTTGGAAATCAACCAGATGTTCGCAAGACAGCTACGTCNAATTTCAAACATCACGGNGAGCGAATCTATCTTGTTGGTNCAACTCATNCAGAACTTGGGGCTTCTGAGGTTGCTTTCCATTTGAAGGAGCGAGGCGATGTAACAGGTATTGGTGGGCAAGTACCAATGCTCCAACATCCAACTGAACAGTTAGAAGTTTATCGGAAATTATCAGCATCGATTCAAGAAGGATTGATTCGAACTGCGCATGATTGCAGTGAAGGAGGCTTAGCGATTGCATTGGCAGAGATGTGTATCGGTGGTCGCTGCGGAGCGGTTATTGATATNGACGGTATTGGTGAAGGCGATGCGTTCACCCGTCTATGGAGTGAATCACTTGGGCGAATCGTCGTCTCGGTAGAGGCTGAACATGAACTCGCATTTGTTGAAATGATGGAAGGTGCAGATCTTCATTTGATCGGCATGGTTACGGAATCATCTGAACTCATTATTGAAGACGGATATGATCAAATCATACAAACAGATGTTGACGAACTGACCAGTTCATGGAAAGAGGCATTGGATTTGACGGGGGCGATTGAATGACTCAAGAGGTCAACGTCTGCNTTCTTTTTGGCTTCGGGATTAACTGCGACCGTGAGACGGCCGCCGTGTTTGAGATGGTTGGTGGCACCTCAGAGCGAGTGCATGTGAATCGTCTCGTTCATGGCGAACGCCATCTCTCAGAATTTGACATACTTGCAGTTCCTGGTGGTTTTTCTTTTGGCGACCACCTCGGTAGCGGGCGACTCCTTGGCAACCGTTTGCGCTTTGCCTTACGCGAACAACTTCAGCAATTTGTTAAGGATGGTAAGCCAATTATTGGTATCTGCAACGGATTCCAAGCACTTGTCAAAACTGGATTGTTACCGGGTCCAAACAACGCTTCTCTCGAACCTGACTTAGTTCAACGAGCAAGCCTCACACTCAACAACACAGGGCGATATGAAGACCGATGGGTTACGCTTGAATTCGATTCACAGAGCCCGTGTATATGGACGAAAAACATTGAACGAATCGAGTGTCCTGTACGTCATGGTGAAGGCAGATTTGTTATGCCAACATCGGAGGAATTGGATACGCTCGCATCGAACCACCAGTTGACAGTTCGCTATGTTGATCCACTATCTCCGCAAGGAGAAGGGATACAAGATGAACCCCTTCCATTCCCAATAAGTCCGAATGGTAGTATGCGAAATATTGCTGGAATTTGCGATGCGACAGGGCTTGTCTTTGGACTCATGCCTCATCCTGAGGCATTTTACAGCATGTGGCTCCATCCAGAGCACACTTCCATGAACATCGGTGATGATTGGGAAGGCGAAGGATTGCAAATTTTCCGTAATGCAGTTGAATACGTTCGAAGTCAACGGTGACTGAGAATGGAACGTCGAGAAGACATTGATCAACTCAGAGGTCTTGCAATCTTACTCATGGTGATGGTTCATGCTGCAGCGACATGGGCGCCTTTAGAAGCATCAACAACATCGCTTTTTGCGATAATCATCGCTGGATTGGGCGGATTGGCAGCACCTTTGTTTGTTACTGTAGGTGGCTGGGTGACGGTTCAGTCATCATGGACACTCAGAAAAGCGATTGTTCGCTTCATATTCTTGATGATGGCACAAATTTTGGTAAACGCATGTGCCCCTCATCGATTCGAAATCTTCACACCAGGCATTTTGTCTCTGTTTGCGATACTGTATCTCTTCGCACCATTCTGGCTCCGACTTGCGAACAATGTAGCCACATGGCACCTCAGTCTTCTCTTGATTGGTATCCTCAACTGGCAACTACTACCAGGTGATTCTACGCTTACATGGGAAGATCGCACCAATACATCAGGTTTCATNGAAGCTCTGATNCATGTCATGATCACAGGCACATATCCTCTGTTCCCTTGGATTTTCTTCTCAATCCTCGGTGCTGGACTAAACATCCACGAACCAAATGTTCGACAGAAATCAATCTACGTAACCTGTGGCCTAATCGTNTGCATCATCTTTCTGATTCACTCAATGAGAGACAACATTCCATTCGCCCAACCAATTGGTGAGGCAACGTTGACATTTTTCCCAGCAAACACACCATTCTTGATTGGAGCATTTACTGGAGTGATTCTCATTTGGATTCTCCTTGAGCACCGTCAACCCTTTCGATCGTTGAACAAACTTGGCAGGCTTTCCTTAACGTTGTATGTGGTTCATTTTATCCCTCTCTATCTAGGGGCGAACCTCACACTAACGTGGAGTATTGCTATTCCTACAGTTCTATTGTTCACAATCGTGTGGTGGCCGATTAGCGTGTACCATCAAGACAAGTATCCTCGATACAGTCTCGAATACGCCCTACAGCGACTTTCACGTCATGGAGAGGAGGGGGCGTAAAACGCCCCCTCCAGTCATGACATGCGTAATCGTACTTCTATCTGCTTCGTATCGTCTGGGACGAATCACTCTGCAAGAGCTTCGGCAGCCTTCTTGGCGCCCATCCATGCTACAACACCGAATCCGATCTTGTTGATCATATCAGCAATGTTGTATGCGATACCCATCCAGAGTTCGCCTTCAGTACCAGCGTCGATGATTTGAACCTCTGGGCTGAAAAGATAACCGAGTGGGTAGATGATCCATCCAACAACGATGAACCATCGCAGAGCATTTGCACTCCACTTGAGTTCATCAGAAATCTTGCTGTTATCGACACCAAGTCCGTCGGTCCAAGGGGTACCGGTTGCGACAATGATCATTGCCCATCCCATTCCACCGAGGAGGAGGCCAGCCCATGCGTTCATGAGGCCAGCTTCACCAGCGTATCCAAATCCAATCATGATAAGAGCACCAGTGAAACAGATTCCAGTGAATCCAAGTCCAGCGAACGTCTTGTCTGTGATGGCGTCCTTACCAACCAGGCTTGGGAACTTGAGTGCCATGAGTGGAACGGTAATGATCCAGTCCATGTATCGATACTCAATGGAAACTACAGCGTGCTCGACATAAACGCCTCGCATGTAGTAGTAGTGGAACGCTGCGATACCGACAATCAATGCTGAGATTGTCATGGTTGTGCGGTGCTCCTTACCGACGTTTGAGCGTTCGCTCATGAAAAAGACAAACGCTGCACCCATCGAAATNTATCCAACGAAGAAGAGGAAGAATGTGACAAGTTCGAGACCGTCATTTTCTCCATCATCTAGGAATGGACAGTTGTCTGCGGCTTTTTCTGCTGCAGTACATTCTGCGGATGGGTTGATTATTTCTGCAGCTGCTGGCATTGCAACTGCAGTAAGCGACAACAACATAACAGCGAGAATAACACTGTTACGGCGGTTCAACTTCAGGCTACGTAGTTTTGATGAGTCTTCATACTGCATGTTCATCAAGGTGTAATGATTTCGTCGCGAATATATACTTTCGTTTTCGCGTATACACCAAAATCAATTCACATTTTCGCCAGTCTGAACGGACCATAGAGAAGCATATTTACCCTTCAAACCAAGCAGTTCTTCATGCGTTCCTTGTTCATTTAATCTTCCATTTTCTAACACCAGAATACGGTCAGAATGACGGATTGTGGAAAGCCGATGAGCGACAATGATGGTGGTCCGATTTTGACTGATTTTCGCAATACTTCGTTGTAGTGCAGCCTCAGTTTCATTATCGACAGCCGAAGTTGCCTCATCGAGAATCAATAAGGGGGCATTTTTGAGAACAGCCCTTGCAATTGCAATTCGTTGTCGCTGCCCACCTGAAAGGCGGTATCCTCCTTCACCAACATATGTTTCCCATTTCTTTGGAAGTTCTTCAATGAATTCGAATGCTTCAGCAGCATGGGCCGCTTCGATGACTTCTTCATCTGTAGCATCATTNCGCCCGTATCGAATGTTCTCGAGAATCGAGGTGGGAAAGAGCGTTACGTGTTGCGAAACCAAAGCAATNGAATTTCGCAAGGATGCTAATGAATACTCATCGATTCGTTTTTCGCCCCAAGAAATCGAACCAGCACCAGGGTCTACAAAACGGAGGAGAAATCGNGTAAATGTTGTTTTTCCAGAACCTGTTGACCCAACGATACCTACGGTTGAGCCCGCTTTGATCTCCACGCTGAAGCCATCGAACAATGGACTTCGATCAGGATATGCATAGTCGACTTGATCGAAAACAATTGGCGAACGTTTTGCAACCTCTTCATCCAATTCAAACGCTCCATCAACAACCGAAGCAGGCTCGTTCAGTAAGGATAGAATCCGAACGGAAGATGCCATTGCTCGTTGATAGAGATCAAACGTTTCACCAAGTCGTGTCAGTGGCCAAAGCAAGCGCTGGGTCATGAAGACGAGAACTGAATATGCGCCAACCGCTAAGACGCCGTCAAGTGCAAGTTTTCCGCCAAGGAGGAGGGTGGCTGTGAATCCAGCGAGAATGGCCATTCGAATCAACGGAACGAATGCGGCCGATAGACGAATTGCTGAACGGTTCGCTTCCTTGTATTCTGATGAAAGCGAACGAACGCGATCAAGTTCCTTCATTTCATTCGTGAACGATTGGATTGTCGCCATCCCTGTTAAATCGTTTTCAAGTAAGGCATTCAATTGACCAGCTGCTGCGCGAACATCTCGATATCGTACTTCGAGTTTCTTTTGATAGAGGAATGAACCCCACAAAATAATCGGGATTGGTAGAACTGCAAAGAGCGCTATTTCCCATGAGAGGTAAAGGAAGACAGCACCAACGACAATGACTGTNGTCGTGACTTGGAGCAAATCATTCGCACCTTTATCCAAAAACCGTTCGAGTTGATTGACATCATCATTCATAATTGCCAATAAATCACCTTTCTGATGCTCATCAAACCACGTCATGGATTGATTTTGAACATGATTAAAGGTTGTAATTCGTAAGTTGTGTTGGACCGTTTGAGCAAGATTTCTCCATAAAACTGCGTAAAAATACTCGAACAACGATTCCAATCCCCATATGACGAAGGTGGCTATTGCGAGGACGATTAACTGATTCCAAGGATCGATGATGCCCCATTGAGCAAGAAGCGACTCTTCCTTTTGAACGACGACATCAACTGCTACGCCAATCAGAAGTGGCGGGGCTAAATCCCAGATTTTGTTCAGGATTGAACAAAGAATTGCTAGGCGAATTTTCCCCTTTGGAGCATCCGAGCGTGAGAGAACGCTTCGTAGAGGCCTCTCAACTTCAACCATGAGTAACGCTCCTACGATGCGGTATGTCAATTCTTGCTCATGAATCATGAAATTCCTTAACAACTCTCTTCTCCACACTCGATGCAACGGGTGTTGCAAGGTGTGGCTGCGTGACGAACAAATGCTTCCAAAAAAGGAAGGTCAAACACGCCATATCACATTGATTGACCCCGATAAGCAAACACCCGACGTCGCAGCACAGCGGGCCTTGATTGCTGTTGAATCTGGAACCTCAGCCATCTTCGTGGGTGGCTCAACCGACACAGAGAGCAACATCGTCGATGCTACGTGCGGAGCGATTCAGGAAGCTCTGGAATTGGCTATGTTCGCATCAAGCCAACATCCCGATGCCGACGAAGATATGTGGAACATTCCGGTTATTCTCTTCCCAGGAGGCGCTCATGCAATGTCTGCCAAGGCAGATGGGATTCTTTTCATGATGCTCATGAACAGTACGAGCCGTCAATTCCTCATCGGAGAACAACTCCAGGGCGCCCCATATATCTCCGAAGCAGGACTTCAAACAATTCCTACTGGATATGTTGTTTGTGCACCTGGTGGCGCTGTTGGCAAAGTCGGCCAAGCCGAATTGATTCAATCCGATGATGCAGAACTCGTTGCCGCATATTGCCAAACTGCAGAGATGTATGGATTTTCAACCGTGTACCTTGAAGCAGGTTCAGGCGCATCTTCCCCAGTAAATCTTGATCTTATTCGAACTGCAAAAGCGTCCATGGATTGCACACTTCTCGTTGGGGGAGGGATTCGTTCACCAGAACAGATGAAAGCAGCAGCTGATGCTGGAGCCGATTACATCGTCACTGGAACGATAACCGAAGAATTTGAAGATTTACAACAACTCAAAGAGCGTTTACAATCACTCATCAACGTCCTCTGACGCNTCATCGAAGAGGACTGGGTCGCCACTACCGCCAGGTGAAGGAGGTCGAGTTCCATCAACATCCATTCCTTGTGGAAGTTCAGATTCTTCAACGGTTAGATCAACAGTGCCTCCATCTGCAAGATGGCGCATGTCATCCGCGTTCGGACTTGATAGACTTCGCTCCACATCTGGACTGTTTGCATATGCTTCTCGCTTTGCTTCTCGGGCATCGTGACCACGGACGAGCGAGAGCGAATCTGCAAAGACTCTTCCAACAACTTCTCGGGTACGCTCGCCCCTTCGAACGCTGTTGACTTCTTCCATTGCAATATCGTTCTGCGACTCAAGTTCACGGATTTCTGCCACACGATCGGTTAGTGCAGCTTCCAGATCGGTAATTGTGAGTGACATTTGCTGAATACGCTCATCTCGTTCAAAGACATCGGTGTGCAATCGACGTTCTCGCCGTCGAAGCGACTCATATTCTCGATTTCGCTCAAGAAGACGGCGCTTCATCTCCTCGATCTGTTCGACGAGGTAATCATGTTCAGCTGAAACAGAGCGTGGACCTTGCATAACACGTTCGAGCTGTTCTTCAAGATCGGCCAATCGCTTATCTCGAGCATCCAATAAACCTCGCATTCGGTCAGCAATATCTCGCAAACGTTGTCGTTCTTCTTCCAATGCATTGTTTGCTGCAACTTCAGCATCGTACTGGGCGGTCTTCTGATCGAGCTGATTCTTTAGGGAGCGGACTTCATCTGCAGTAACAGACGTTAATCCAGCATCAGCAGCCTTCTCCAAGGCTTCGACCATAAGCCCCATCCGACCTTCCATTTCAGCAATCACTTCATCTTGGGAGACACTTAGCGTGCGGAGTTGCTCTACTTCTTCATGAAGCGCATCCTGCTGCTCTTTCGAAAGTGATGCAGATTGGGCATCAAGTTCCTGACGAGCATCGTTCAATAAACGCTCAAGNTGGACAATACGTGCTTCAGCATCTTTCAATTCTGATTCACTCTGATGNAGGCGTTGAATTTCAGGAGCAACNTCGTCTTCACGTTCAGCTAAATCGAGTTCCAAAACACGGAGACGTTGCTTAATCGTGACAACTTCTTCGTTTCTACGGCCAAGTTCATCCCATGCGATGAGAACCTCTTCGACAAGTTGGTCCACAGGGTAGCTTTTCAACATCCCTTCCAGCGCCGCCTTATCGTTTCCAGAACTGGTCGTTTGCCCACGAGAGGCATCTGGATTGGAAGCACCGAGCGTCATACAAGAGACTATCGTAACTCAACCACTCTTGAACCTTCCCTGTCAATCAGGGCAGAAAGCGCCCGATTTTGCAGTAAATCCTTCGAACCAAATCAGTTGATGGAGGTGTACATGTCATCAGGCATTTCGCCTGCGAGCATGAGTGCTCCTTCAGCGACCTTTTCCANTGGGTTTTCAACACACCAAACATTAACATCGCCGATATCGGAGATTTCTCGGGCAACACGGTCTGCAAGACCTTCGATGAGTGAACCTCCACCAGACAGGATGATGTTGTTTCGAAGAACTGGTTGGTATTCTGGATCGGCTTCTGCAACAATTCGCTTGATTGCGTTACCAACCTTTGGAACGAGCATTTCACACGCTTCTTGAATCAAGTCGCCGATATCGACGTTCTGACTCTTTCCATCAACCGAGAGTGAGACTTCGACGGTTCGAACATCACCGCCAACGTAGGAGGATTCTTCCTTCCACTTGCGAACCATGTCCTTTGTGATTTGAGCACCTGTGAACTTCTTTGCGACGAGATTCATCAATTCGATATCGAGCCAATCTCCAGCTTCTTGGATGGTGACCTGGTCCTCATCGGTTGGGAAGGTTCCGTGAATTCGAGCGATGTCGGTCGTTCCTGCACCAACATCGACGACGATGGAACCGCCGATTTCTCCAATAGCGAAGGCGGTAGCGAATGGCTCGGTAACGACCATGATCGCATTGACTTGACCGCGAAGGGTTGCAACGAGGTTGCTCTTGTCTGTGAATGAAACGTGGCTTGGTGAGCAAATAACACCGAAAACTTCGTCGAATTCTTCAGGGTCAACAGTTTCGATAAGGTGCGAAACGAATGCCTTTGCAGCGGCAAGGTTTGCTTCATCGTCTTGTGCAACTCCGGCAGCCATTGGGCGGTAAAGGTTGCAAGCCAACTTGTTCTTCAAGGCGTCAGCACCAAAGAGAACATCTCGCTTGAGGAAGTTACGGGCTACGGGGTCTTTTGGTCGTCCAACAACAGTCTCAATTGAGTGCATAGCACCTGCACTTGATGCAATCGTCGACTGAAACGTTCCAAGGTCAATTCCAACATATAATCGTCCGCTCATTTAACACACCTCTCGGATAAACAGGCGTGGATGCCATAAGGTTTGAAGATAGCCCTTGATTAGAATGAAAAATTTGAGCCAAAATCAACGTTTTTCACGACTAAAAAATCGTTGAAGAACCAACGAAAGAAGAACAGCAGATCCTAACGATGTGGCGATTGCGACGTAGATCCAAGATTCTGAAGATTTAGGTTCTGAGCGCACTTCATTGCTTGGAACATGGATTTCAAACACATTGGAAACAAAGGTTGTTGACAAAGAAGAAGTCCATTCACTCGAATTCAAATCTTGAGCATATATTTCGACAGTCCAGTTTCCACCAGGAGACAACGGAAAGAAATCATTCTGAACATCGATCATACAGGTGTTCCATGAATCATTATCAATTGTTCGTGTACAGACTGGAACAGTGCCCACCAATCCACCGGCACGTTCCAGTGATACGGACACGTTGACAGAATCGACGTCGAGTACGGAAAAGAGAACAGTGATACTTGTATTGTTGTGGGATTGAAGCGTTAATTCATCCAAAAATATCCGTGGAGATTCGTTTTGTTGTGCGCATCCATTTCCAGTTACGGGTACGTTCTGTGGTGTCGAAAGACAAGAATCAACATCATCTTCAACACCATCCATATCGATATCATCGATGCAACCATCTTTGTTTTGATCCCAACCAAGTGCGCTGATAAACGGACAAAGATCCACTTCGTATGGAACACCATCGTTATCGCCATCGGAATGATTCAATGGATCGATTTCTACACCCTTAATAGCAAGACCAAAACCAAGCTGATCACCTTCAATTCCAAGCGTTCCCGGTTGATTTCCAGGCGTGATGTACCGTCCTACAACGAGAACATCAACGTAATCGATTGATTCCAATGTATCGGCATCAAGGTGAATGCCAACCGTTGTTTCATTGGTTGCTGGAAACGCGGATGTGTTCAGAGGGTTTGCAAAATCATAGTAGAGCATTGAGCGACCATCTTGGCGATAATTTTCACCTACTGCGAACCGTCCATCGGGAAGGCGAACCATGAGAAGGATATCATCAACGGGGTGTGGTTCTGGTTTCGCTTGGAAGGAAAGACGAACATCGAGCGATTCATTTTCTTGGAGAACAAAGCGCTGTTGGAAGACATCACCGGTTGAAAGAAACGGCCCAATAGCCCCGCTTCCGTCCCATGAATTGTTCATCAGATATTCAATCGGATCGCCTTCTCCAATACGGTCTGACAGTACAGAAGATGGAACATCAGTGTTTAGTCGAAATGAATCATGAACCCATATGTTTGAGACAGCACGCTCACTCTGNNCGTTAAGGGAATACAATTCATTAANATCAANCAATTCACTTAGATTGAGAACGCCCCACCCATCGTAATTGTTTGGAACCCCTGCGCCTCCTTCGCCCCCATTTCGATGCGTTTCTACGAGCGGTGTTGCTGAGAGGGCAAGAAGCGATTTCATCATCGGTGCGGATGGAACAAATCCATCGCCAAGCAGGACNGTCCCTTGCGCTGGATCGGTTTCAAACCATGGTGCACGATCTGCTAAGTCATGCTCAGTCAGGGTTTCATTATGTCCAGTGAACCAACCTTCTTGGACCATCTGTTGAACAACGCTTGCATACGTTGCAGCCATTGGTGTTGACATACTCGTTCCACTAAGTGTATGCTGTCCAGCATTGTATGATTCTGAGTCACCATCGGAACGAGCGGAAACAATGGAAACTCCTGGTGCAAGAGCGAAGATACCTCGCGTCTCCGCCTCTGTTGGCCCATGCACGGACGACATCCATCGTTCGGTTTCAACATCCTTCGTTGATGCCCCGATGGCAATGACATTTCGAGCATTCGCAGGTTCCAAAACCGGCCCACCATTGTTTCCAGGGGCGATAAGAGGGAGCGTCCATGGGAATTCTCGAGTAAATGCATCAAAATCACCTGAACGGAGTGTGTATTCTGTGGTATCATCTCCCCACGAATTTGAATGAAGATACCCNCCATNGAGAGCTGATTCCGCAAGAAGAAGATCAACATCAGGAGGCTGCCAACCCTGTTCAGAGACAATATCCTGAACCACAAGCTGTGAATCATAACCAAGTGTCATCACTGCAGATGGACCATTCTCTTCCATGGCGACAGCAAATGGATGACACCCAAGGATTCCAGCAGTATGCGTTCCATGACGATAGTCAGCATGTCCGTAATGATCCCAATCATCAATCGTCGTGTTCACACGCAATAATTTCCGATGTTCAGGTCCAATTTCTTCGGTTGATAGATTTCGAAAGCAAGAGTGGTCTGAATCAATTCCCGAATCGGCAACACCGATGACAACATTCGATCCGTTAAGCCCAACCTTCCAAGCCGCCGGGCGCGTGGTCTCACCAAGACCAACCATTTTTTCAGCAGATTCAAGATTACGTCCAACAGTTTCAAACTGCGGTTCGAGCCACAAAACTCCTTGGAGTTCTGTGAACCATTCGGTCATAAATTCAGATTCCCAGACGAACACCGCCGATGGTAAATATCCTGATTGAACCGAGAACAATGATGTCCCAATCAGTTCCTCGACACCCGTTTGAACCAAAGCGAGAACATCTTCTGGCAAGTTGGGTTCGAAGACAATTCGTACATCTTGCCCTGCCTCAGGCAAGGACTTCCAATCAACGGTTGGTGCGTCCCTTTCCATTGACTGAGGGTAGGTTGCTTCTTCGCTGTGCTTCCAAACAATCAATGTCGATGGTGTCACGAGACGCAACGGTGTATAACCAAAGGATTCGAGGGCACTCCAATCATCTTGCATCCAAACATCATCCATTCGATGGAGAATGACTTCTCCCTCCGTGAAGGATTTCTCATCGACCAATCCATCAAGAGGAATAGGTGCAACGAGCACAAACAATGCTAACATGAGGCTTCGCACAATCACCTGCTGCTCTTCCACGTTGATGAAACACGCGATTCCAACCACGACCATCGCGTTTAAATCAAGGAACGAATCGCGTTGAAAACATGAAGGCCTTTCGTGTTGATGGACAAGCCCCGTTCGGTCGCCTCCGACAGAAATTCTCACTGGATATTGTAGCATCTTCCAAAGCGGATGCTGAACATCGAGTTTACTCGATTATCGGCTCACGCCACAAGGCGACCCGACGTTCAATTAACATCGAATCAGTCTCTGAAATCGATCCTCGAACCTCACAGGAACCTTCTGTCCTGCATCACTTCCGTGAAGAGATTGCGGCTGCAGGCGGAACCATTGCTCCTGTCCGAGAAGAAGAGTGAAGCCCAACGTCGCATTCATGAAGGGCGCATCCCAGGCAACGTTGAGGCGGTCCTGTGGAACAATCTGAACTCCAACGAACAGCGCGACTCGTTGAAATGAANCGAGAACGGTTTCATGAAGTNCAGGAACGGATCGAACAAGTCATCAATGTTCTTGGGGAACACGACGTGACTGCAACGATTCTTGAAACGCTTGCAACGAAAGATCACGAATCTGAAATGAAAATGCATGTTTCAATCGGAGCAGGCGTTACCCTCACATGCCAACATCCAGGCGGTGGAGAAGGAACGACCATCGTTGATTTAGGAAGCGGAATCTTTGGAGAACGATCATGGTCGGATGCAGCAACCTTGACCCGTGAACGGATGGAAGAACTCGGTACACTACTTGAGAGCCTTCAATCCCAAAGCCAACAATTGGAGACGACCATTGCTACATTGGCTCAGTCATTTACTGCTGCCGCTGAATCGCAAACAAGGCCAGAACCAAGCCCTGAACCGGATACGATTGAAGAAGAACCGGAGGCAGCAGAACCATCTACTTCGAAACCAAAACGTCGCCGTGGCGGCATGTTTGGAAATGAATTGACCTTGGACGATTAGGTGAGACTATGGGCCTTTTTGACCGATTCAAGAAACGTGTTCAAGAAGTTGCAGAAGACGTTGATTCCGATGCGCTGACAGCTGATGCAGATTCCCAAGAAGGCAAGGCTGCAATCGAGGTTTCCCAACACATTGAAGAGGATTGGGAAGAGGATATTGAAGACGACCCGATCACTGAAGAACCTCAAGTAGAAACAGTCGAAGATGACTGGGACGATTGGGATGATGAGGAAGAAGATGAGATACAACTCCCCGTCGTGATGTCCAAAAAGGAACGAAAACGTCTCGAAAAATTGGAGAAGCAACGTCAGAAAGAAATGAAGCGACGNAAAGCAACAACCGTTGCGAAACCAAAAGGATCCCGCGTCGACCTTTCGATGATGCGAACAACGACAGGACGGCAGTTGGTCGAAGTCAAATCCACACCGCGCGGCTCATCGAAAACAGCAGACATGGAGACGGAAGCAGGAGCAGTATCCATCGACCTCGGTGGAGGAATTGTTGAGCATGGTGGCCGTATTATCAAGGAAGGTAAGGTGCTTGATGATCTTCTCGAGGAACTGGAATGGATGCTTCTNGAATCCGATATTTCGAGCGAGGCAGTAACATCTGTTCTCAATGCGTTGCGAAAAAGTCTGGTTGGAGCCAGACTTCGACGCGGTGCTGAACTTGCCAAAGTGCTTGAAGCTGCACTCAAGCGTGCCTTGAGAAATCTCCTTTCTGCTGGCTATTGGGATTTCGATGCTTCGGTCAAGTCTTTCTTCGATCAAGGCGACACACCAGTCGTCATCATGCTCGTTGGCGTTAATGGTACTGGAAAGACAACAACTGCGGCAAAGATTGCTCACCGCCTTCAATCAAATGGGTATTCTGTTATTGCAGCCGCTGGTGACACATTCCGAGCGGGCGCCATTCAGCAACTGGAATCGCATTGTGAAAATCTTGGCATTCGTTGTATATCGAGTCAACGCGGNGGNGACGCCGCAGCGATCGCTCGCGATGCGATTGAATCTGCGAAAGCAAAGAACATCGATGTTGTTCTTGTCGACACTGCAGGCCGAATGCAGAACAAAACCAACCTCATGAAAGAACTCGAGAAAGTCCGACGCGTTGCTAATCCTCACCTCGTTCTCTTTGTTGGTGATGCGCTTGCTGGTAACGATGCCGTCGATCAGGCAAAGATGTTCCAAGAATTAATGCGGTTTGATGGAGCCGTTCTTTCCAAAATGGATACCGATGCAAAGGGCGGAGCAGGGCTTTCCATCGCCTTTGCAACAGGTCGCCCAATCGTCTTTGCAGGAATTGGTCAAGGCTATGATGACCTGCTCCAGTTCAATCCAGATTGGTTGCTGGATGAGATGTTCTCGTGAGGGTTGAAGATGTTCCATGATAAAGAAACTGAGACCTTCTTCACCGTCGTTCATATGTTCCAACGTTCAGCGATGGCGAATCTCGGCCTTCTCGAACATCCAGAAGGGGGATTGAAATTCAATTTCTCAGAAGCACGGGATATTATCGATATTCTTCGAATGTTGCAAAATAAAACACAAGGGAATCTTGATGCGTCTGCAGAATCAATGCTGAAGGGTGTGATCAGTGAACTGCAAATGCAGTTTATGCAAGCTCCCAAGCGCAAGAAGCGAATGGAAGAGGAAGAAGCCAACATGGAAAATGTTCGTCAGACCTTCGAAAATCCGCGACAAGGCCCGGTTGAGGATGTAACAAGTGAAGAATGAAACTTCTGAACCGTTTTCATCGGTTCATTGATGAGTCAGCAATGTTTCAGAACAATTGGTCGCAATGTCCTACGTTAGTGAAGTCTCATCCGATGATGCACCAACCGTGCTGATTGTCGACAACAATCAGATGTCAATTATGCGCTTGCGTGAAGTGTTTAGGAAGCGAGGGTTCGCCATTGAAGTCTGTGAGGATGGCGATTTAGCAGTCGATGAATACATCAAACTCGATCCTGAACTTGTTGTCATGTCACTCGACATTCCNTCACTCGACGGCCATCTTGCAGCTCTCGAAATGCGTGAGCATGGTGGCGATTCACGAATTCTCTTTATCGCTCCAAATCGTTTATCCGAACTTGCAGTTCATGCAACATATTCTGCTGGAGCGGTAGGCTGGCTAGCAAAACCAATCACCCAAAGCCAATTGGATGGTATATGGGATCAAGTTCTCGGACCAATCCCAGAAGCCCCTGGTCTCGAGGATTTGGACGAATTGTACCCAGAAGATCGGATTAAACCTCAACCTGATGAGATTGAACTACCACCAATTGCAGAACTCCCGCCCCTCGAACCACTACCAGAACTTGCTGAATTGCCCCCGTTGGAGGTCGAACCACAGCCAACAACACCTCCGAAGAAGAAAGGCCGCAAATTCCTTGTTTTCCTTTTCCTACTTGTGAGTGCAGGGCTGGGCTTTGCTTACCAGCAAGGCCATCTTGATTCACTTGTATGATTGATGTTGAACGTGAATGGGCTGAATATATTGTCCAGGCACCTGGACGATTTCTCCTTCCATAATTGTTGAACCAGGGGGCGCCTGAATCACCTCTTCTCGTTTGTATGTACTCGTTGTTAACAAGGCAGGATCACCGCGTTGAATTTGGCGATCGAGTTTACGAGCGTTCCAGTAGCCCCAATACAGCAATCCGAGTAAACCTGCAAAGAACAAAAGTCCAATGAGGAAAAGAAACGCTTGCATCTTCATCGCTCCATAAGACCCTTCCATGATGCTTCTGCGTATGCAGCAGCTGCTGCGGCAGGATCATCAGAACCATGGATGCCTGAACCGACAATAATGCAATCGGATCCGGCCATAACAGCCTCGTAAGGGTCACCATATCGTTGACCCATTTCTCCGTCACCAGTCGCAAGATTGACGCCTGGTGTCCAAATCATCTTGCCCTCGCCGACCTTAGAACGCAATTCACGTACAGAATCAGCATTAGATCCATTACCAATGAATCCAAACACGCCGGGATGGACCCGTCCTGCTTCTACAACCGTAGAAGTGTATTCTGGATTGAGAAGATTACCACGACTGGACATTTGCGCGAGTAGCAGAACACCTCCTTCTCTTGATGCTTCGGCCCATGCTGCTTGTAAACCGTCGACGATATCCGGTCCGCTAATGAGATGGGCTGTCACAAGGTCACTCCACTCTTTGATGTTGTAGATACCTCCCATTTGCTTACGGGAAATTTTCCCAATATCTGCAAATTTTCGATCTTCAAAGATGAGAAGGTCCATTGCTTGTGCTCGTGCACAAAAACGCCCCCACTCTTCCATGTTCCAGTCGTCGATGAGATCGACGTGTGTCTTTAACGCTGCAATGGAAGGGCCCACGGCTTCGAGCAATTCAAACAATTCAGCCATTGTATATTTGTCTGCAGCGAGGCAAACAAGACTCTTCTTTCGAGTTGCAACTTCCATGAAGGTTCTCGCCATTGGTAATGTTGAGGCTTCCCAACGTTTGTTCCACGCATCACTCGCCTCCATATTCAACTCCAAGCGGTGCTATCAATCATAGTTTGCGGAAAAGACGCAAACCGTTTATGCAACTTCAAACAGGCAGGAACATGGCGCGAAGGAGTGGATTGGCTCTGTTCCTCGTCTCGATAATGTTGAGCATGACACTTTCAGGATGCTTTGGAACGTCCAATCCAGCGATAGAAGAACCAACATCAGAGCAGTACCCAGACATCTACGAGCGTCACACGCTTGAATGGAATTGGACTGGATCCTACTCAAGAGTGCTTGAAGATGGACCGCATCAACCACTCCCCGTTCAAGAAGTCACCATCGAGGTTGACACTTCGGGGACATGGGAAGGAGGGCCCAATACAGCAGAAGTCCATCTCTCCTACTGGCTTCCATCAAACACTGAGGATGGTGAGCAAGTGCCTGTTATCGCCGTTGTTAGCCCATACTTTGACTATGGATCACCAGGGAGTCAATCATCGCCAACAAACGTTGTCAGCGCTGGTCGTGGCGAATTCATCTACGACAATTTCGTNCCTCATGGCTATGCTCTTGCCCAGGTTGCGGTCTTTGCAACGGAAGAAAGTACAGGATGTTTCGACTATCGTGGCGATGGTGAAGGCCTCGGCATTCACATGGCGGTCGAGTGGCTTGGAACACAAAATTGGAGCAACGGGCATGTTGCAATCTATGGAAAATCCTACGAAGGAGCAACGGCTTGGGAAGCCGCAGCACAAGGTAGCGAATATCTGAAAACCATCGTTCCGATTTCGGGAACGACAGCACTCGGCCCTCTTCTCTACAAGAATGGGAGTGCTGAAGCTCGTAGTCAGGTCATGCATTCCAATTATGGCGGATCAATTCTCGACTATGATGGCGACGACTTGGACAATCTTTGCGGTGATGTTGTCGAGGGTTTCCTTGCAGGTCCAACGCGTTATGGTTTAGGTGAAGCAGATCCATACATGGACAATTATTACGACGAGCGTAGCCACATCGATAAGGCCCTTGGAAAATACAATGGNAGCATCTATTGGGTGCAAGGACTCCAAGATTGGAACGTTGACCCCCACATGGTCTTCGGAGGCCCTCCTGGGGTGAACTGGTATCAAGCGTACATCGATAATGGCTATGATGTCGCTGGAATGATCGGTCAATGGGAACACAATTATCCAGACCAATGGACCAAACACAACGCTCAGGATTCTGGTTATGGCGGTGAAGCCATTCAGAACATGACACGTTGGGATTGGGGCCAAGACCTGTTCGAATGGATGGAATACTATCTGAAGGGGATTGGAGAAAAACCAGCCTTGCATGCCCAAATCCAACGAAATGATGGACAATGGCGAATCGAGGAAACATGGCCACCCGCTGATGTTGAGCGCATCCAACTCGATTTGGGTGATTGTACAAATGATGGCGNATTTGTNGGTGGAGGCGCACCTGTTGTTGGCGGAGGTCAATCGGTGACCGTGGAATGCCCTCCAATCAGTGATATCGACGATCTCCACATCGCTGGCTTAGCGACGATCCATCTCTCAGCCGTACCAACATTTGACGGTGGCCAAATCTTTGTTGAAATGCAGGATGCTGTGACAGGATTGCGACTCGGTCATGCGACAATGGATGTTCGCTATCATGCAGGCGGATACGATGCCCAGACGGTTGTTCCTGGGCAAGAAATCACCATGCTCATGGAATTTCAAGCGATTGATGCGCTGTTGCCAGCAGGCCATGGAATCCGATTTGTTTTGAGCGATCAAGGCGAAGACTATCTCGCACCTGCATGCGGAAACACATGTACGGTTCACGTTCTCCCATCATTATCAATCGCTGAACTACCTATCATTGANCGTTCGGCCGAAGATATTCTTATCACACCTCAATCAGAAGAGGCGGCGAACAATCAGTGACCTCTAGCAGATCATCTACACGAATTTGAGCGATTGACAAGATTTGTGTGTATTTTTCGCACAAATGGCTAATCTATTTGAAATNTCCAAAGAAAGAAAACATCAAATGATTACATAACAAAGGATTTAATGTTCAATAATGACATTTTTTGACAAGAAAAATGGGCAAATGGTTCATATACCGCCCTCACAGCGACGCGTATGATACCATGAGTGATAAAGCAAAACTTGAGTATATTTGGCTAGATGGATACGAACCAACGCAAAACATGCGTAGCAAAACGATGGTTCGTTCGAATTTTACAGGAAAACTGGAAGAATGTCCGGTTTGGATGTTTGACGGTTCCTCAACCAAGCAAGCAGATGGCAGTTCATCCGACTGTCTTCTCAAGCCTGTGAATATCTTCCCTGATCCACAACGCGTCAACGGTTACCTCGTCATGTGCGAAGTTCTCAACCCAGATGGCACACCTCATCCAAGCAACGGCCGAGCAACAATCGATGATGATGACGACGATTTCTGGTTCGGATTCGAGCAGGAATACTTCATCATGGACGTTGACACACAACTACCACTTGGTTTCCCAGTTGGCGGCTACCCAGGTCCACAAGGACTCTACTATTGTTCCGTTGGTGGAAAGAACACACACGGTCGTTCACTCGTTGAAGAGCACGCCGATCTCTGCCTTGAAGCAGGACTCAACTTCGAAGGAATCAACCAAGAAGTTGCATGCGGCCAATGGGAATTCCAAATTTTCGCCAAAGGTGCAAAGCAAGCTGGAGACGAACTTTGGGTTGCTCGCTACATGCTAGACCGACTCACAGAAAGCTACGGCTATTACATCGAATACCATCCAAAACCAATTAAGGGCGACTGGAACGGCTCAGGAATGCACGCCAATTTCTCCAACGGAGCGATGCGTGACAAGGGCGGAAAGGAATTGTTTGACAGCATCTGTGAAGCCTTCGGCCAAAACATTGAGCGCCACATGTCAGTATATGGCGCACACAACGAAGAGCGTTTGACAGGATTGCACGAGACACAATCCATCGACCAATTCTCGTACGGCGTATCCGATCGTGGAGCATCGATTCGAGTTCCAGCATCCGTTCCAACCGATGGCTGGGTAGGACGTCTCGAAGACCGACGACCAGCTTCCAATGGTGACCCGTACAAGATTGGGGCTGTCATCATTGAGACAACGAAGTCTGTTTGTTGAGTTCATCTCTGGATCGTTTGTTTCGTATTCGATAGACGCCGAGCGTTATCGCAATGATGAATGCAAGCGTCAAGATGTTTGAAACGATCATTGCAATCGAATTGACAATGATTCCATAGACGAGCCAAAGCGAAAGTGAGACGGTTACGGCAAGAAATGTTGGAAGGGAAATCCCCTCTTCTTTCCCATCAATCCAAACGCGTCGAATCTGTGGAATCCAAGCAACGATGCCAATGAATCCAGCAACCAATCCAATTGATTCAATCCATAAATCCGCCATTAACCCCACTCCGCAGGTTTCTTTGAAGCATGAATGCCATCGATTTGCATCCAGTCGACTTCTTCAGAGTTGGTTCGACCAACGACATGCATCTTGAGCATTGGACCTTCCTTGCACTTGATATCGATGTGCCGTCCACCAGAATCGTTCAGCGTAATTTGACTGGTTGTTTCCTTAAAGATCGAAAAGAAGCCACGGGGATGATCGACTGTTGCTTTCAATTCACCCTCACGATGAACATCCCATTCTTCGACACCTGAGCCTAAACCAATGTCAAGCAGATCGCCTTTGAGTTTCAAACCACCATGCATGTGAATCTCGTCCCAAGTTCCAAACCCATCCATCGTTTCAAAAAATTCAGAATCAATTTCTTCCCCTCCTGTTGATTGAATCCGATTAAGAAGCTCTCGCTCATTGACCATTTCTGCAGGAATTTCAGGAATCTTTTCTGGCCATTCCAAACGTGGATGTGTCATCGCAACAAGAACATGGAATGACATTTCATTGCTAGGATATCGTTTACGATGAATTTCTTCCAACAATCTTGCTTTTCGAGCAATTCGATGAGCAACCGTGGCATGACTGTGTTCACCGCCCTTGTTTCGATGTTGGAGAAATTCTCCGTCTTCAAACACTTCAAATCGGCCCGACCAGTGTTTCTGTTCAACAACAAGAACGGTCGTACCTGAAACGAGAATCAAATCGATTTCTCGTCGCCCACCATCTGGATCAGGAATCCGTACAGAAGGATAAACGGACCAATGATTGGTTTTCCCCGCCGCTCGGCAAAGCTTCTCCAATCTCAATTCTGCGTTTTCGCCAGCCTGATGAATTTCATCTGGTGGAAAAACAACGCGTCGTTTTCGCCAAAGTTGCCATCGGTGCTTCAGTCCCAATTCATCACCTAAGCAACGCATCTACGGATGGAACAATGAGTGTAGGTTGTTGTTCCGCACCTTCGGGAAGGGCCGCAACATCCGCTTCTGTAGCCTCTCCAGATAGAACCAATATGCCCATGCAATTGGCACGGTTTGCCATTGCAATATCAGTGTACAAACGATCACCAACCATTGCACATTCTTCTGGCCTCAATCCCAGCGCCTCAATTTTATGAAGAATCATGCCAGGATTTGGCTTCCCAGAAATGTGTGTTGGTTCAACACCTGTTGTCGCCTTGAAGAGAGCGAGGAATGCGCCAACATCGGGAAGACCTCCGTTTGGTGATGGGCAGACCATATCAGGATGAGAAGCCATCAGTGGAACACCAGCATGGAGAAACAGACTTGCAGTTTCCAATCGTTCATACGTTGTCTCAGTATCATAGCCAAGAACAACGTATTGTGGTTGCGTAGAGCGTGTTGTGATTCCTTCAGCCTCAAGCATCTGACACATGCCTTCGGTTCCAACACAATAGGTTTCAGTGATGTTGTTTTGTTTCAACCAAGCGATGCAATCGTGGGTTGAAAGCAGGACATCCTCTGGCGTTGCCGGAATTCCCATTGCTTCCAATTTCTTGACGTATTGATCGACACTTCTTGAGGAATTATTGGAGAGGAAAAACCGCTTCACGCCCTGTTCATCGCAGCGATTGAGAAAATCAAGTGCACCAGGAATCAACTGGCCGCCAAGATAAATCGTCCCATCAAGGTCGAGAAAAACCGCTTTGATACCTTCAAGTGCAGTCCCCATGATGCCACCTTAGAACATCAAGGTCTTGAACATGAACCATGGAGAGTGCAGGTTTTCTTGCGCTTCTTTGCTGGCGATCATCTCGGTCATCATCTCTTGAAGTTGTGGCTTTTTGCTTGCTTTTCCTACAAACCAGTTGAGCAACCATGATTTTCGACTTAATGATTGCATGCGATAACTGTTCTTCAATTCAGCACCAAGCGTCGACCAAACCTCATCTTGATACTCTTCTGGAGAACGTCCTTCAACAATGTGTCGTGCAGCGATTTCACCAGTAACAAGCGCATTACCAACACCTTCTCCAGAGAATGGATCGATAAGACTCGCAGCATCTCCAACAAGCCAGGCACCATTCATGGCCATTCTTCGAGGCTGATTCTTTTGCTTCTTCCGTGGTGAACCGAACGGAAGTTGCCAGCCCTTGGCGCTTCCTTTCACCATGGTTGCATTTGCAAAACGCTCCTTGAATTGCGGATGATTGGCGATGATGTCCTTCTGCAAGGCTTTCAACTTCTTCGATTGTTTGTCCATCAAATGCATGACCATACCACAACCAACATTGACTCGACCTTCGCCAATTGGGAAGATCCAAAAATAACCAGGAATGATGGTATCAACAAAGTGGATTTCAATATCACCAATGTTGCCTTCACAGCCTTTTACACCGTCCCAATACTCGCGATATCCGCCACAATAGTGCTTTCTATCCACCATTGTTTCTTGGTAGGTGTCGACCACAAGCGCCGTTGCTACAGGACAGAGATATCCACCAGCTCCAACGATGGCTGGTGCATGAAATTCCATGACATCACCCTTTCTTCCACCGATGGTCAATCGAACACCCGTTGCTTTTCGTTGCGAACCCGAACCGTCCCCGGGGTCGCTTCCATCGTTGTACAAAACGTCCTTCACCGAGGCGCCTTGAACAACAGATCCGCCCTTTTCTCGAACCAATTCCTGAACACGGTCGAACAATAAATGGTCAAATTGTTGGCGAGGTAGTGCATAACCCGCTTCGAGTCGGGCCACATCTTCTTCTGGGAGTGGAACACGGACTTCTTTGCCATTCGGACTGGAAAAGAGAATACCATTCACACGAAAGTGAGGCGTTGCCTCAAGCGTTTCTTTGACACCGAGCGCTTTGACATGGGACAGTGATTTCCCGCCAACAGCGTCGCCACAAATCTTGTCGCGAGGCCAAACACTTTTTTCGATCAGAAGGACCTTCTTGTTGGCCATAGCAAGGTAGCCTGCTGCAGAGCATCCACCAGGGCCGCCACCCACGACAATGGCATCAAATGTTGAGCCAGAGGCTGGGACTTCGCCAGTCTCAATGGGTTCTTCCCAAGACGCCATATGTTGACCATTTCACGGCACTCTTTGAGGCTTCTTGAACGACCATCATCACTATGCACTAAGAACCGAAGTGGTGAAACATGGAGACTTCAAAGCGCCGCAAAGCGACATTGGGGCTTCTCGCTGTTACGCTTGCATGGGGTTTGACCTTCATTTGGATGAAGCAGGCGATGAATGCCATCCAACCAGAAATCGAGGCGTATGGAAGAACTCCCGTTGTTGCAGCGCTTGTCGGTGGGCGGTTTTTGATCGCCTTCATTGCTCTCTTTGTTATTTCAAAAGAGGCACGAACCGCCCTCCAGAATCCACAATTGTGGAAAGGAGGTGCAATTTTAGGAGGAATTTTGCTTGTTGGCTTCATCACCCAAATGATTGGTCTTGATTCAATTACGCCCTCAACTTCCGCCTTTTTGACATCACTCTATGTCGTATTCACAGCACTGATTACGACCAAATTGACAGGGCAACGCGTAACTCGAACAATGATTCTAGGTGTCGCTCTTGCAACCTTTGGCGCTGGTTTCATTGAAGGCCCACCGCATCTTTCATGGGGTCTTGGAGAAATCCTTACCGTAATCTGTGCATTTTTCTTTGCTCTGCACATTCTTTTCACGCAAAAAATCACGCAAGAAATGGATCCAATTGGTGTGACGAGCACATCGTTCCTCATCGTTAGTCTTGGCAGCCTTCTCGTTATGATTGCGAGTGCTAGAACATCGACGGTTGATGCATTAGCTGTCGTCCATTCCGAAGGCGTTGTCCTTCCACTGCTCTGCTTAGGGCTGATTGGGTCGTTGTTTGCACTACTCCTGTTGAATCTCTTGCAACGCCATCTCCATCCTGTTCAAGCTGCGATTATCTATGCATTGGAACCGGTCTGGGCAACAATCTTTGCTCTCAAACTTGGTATGACGACTTGGACAGGGTGGATAGCAGTTGGAGGTGGCGCTTTGTTGATTGGCAATCTCATGGTTGAGTTACAAGAGAGTCCACATATTCTTGATGTTGAGGAAGAATAATCCATCCAAAAGTAGCACATCGTTCAAGTCCTGTCTGCGATGAGGAAATGTTGGGCGAGCCAATGTCTGGACATGAAAATCACCGCGAAGCGACCAAAAACGTGCATGCAGGGACCAACCATGTTGGTGAATCTGTTAACACACCTATCTTTCTTTCATCAACATACAAATTGACCGAAGAGCGGTATGCAGGTTGGGCCGCTGGTGCACAACACACGCTGCTTTATTCCAGACTTTCATCCGTCAATTCAGACGCTGTGGCCCAGAAAATCTGTGCAATGGAAGGCGGAGAAGACGCTGAAACATTTGCAAGTGGTATGGCTGCAATATCAACGACCTTGATGATGCTTCTCAATCAGGGCGATCATATCGTCGCCTCCGCAGATGTATACGGAGGAACCTATGGTCTCATGACCGAGGAATTACCTCGTCTTGGTATTGAAACAACAATGGCGGATCTTCGCGACCCTTCATCGTATGAAGCAGCGATCCAAGACAACACCAAAATCCTCTACATTGAAACAATCACCAATCCAAACCTGAAGGTCTGCGACATTCCTGCAATGGTTGAAGTGGGTAAGCGCCATAATCTGATTGTGATTGTTGACAATACTTTCGCATCGCCCTGGGCCTGTCAGCCATTGAGTATGGGTGTTGATTTGGTCATTCATTCCACCACGAAGTTCCTTGGTGGACATTCTGATCTGGTTGGGGGGGCTGTCGTTGGTTCGAGAGAGCTGATCGCTAAAATTTTCAAAGGACGTGTTCATTTTGGAGGCTCGCCAGATCCTCATAATTGCTACATGCTTGAACGTGGGATGCGAACACTTCACGCTCGAATGCCAATCATTACATCAAATTCGGCTGAACTCGCTCGTCGACTTCTCGAACATCCAAACGTGGTTCGAGTGCAACACGTGACCCTGCCTTCACATCCCGATTACGAAGTCGCTCAACGTGTTGTTCCAAAAGGATGTGGCATGCTTGGAATCGTTGTTGCTGGTGGCGATGAAGGTGCGATGGAATTCATGTCGAAACTGAACCTTTTCTACGAAGCCACGTCGCTCGGCGGTGTTGAATCCTTGATTGAAGTGCCTGCAACTTCAAGTCACATGGCAATGCCAGTTGAAGTTCGAATTGCTGCTGGAATTGAACCAGGTTATGTGCGTATCAGCGTTGGAATTGAAGACGTTGAAGACCTTTGGGAAGACTTGAATCAAGCACTTTCATGATCAGGCAACGGCTCTTGCTGACCAGTTGCTGTATAGAGTGCTTTGAGCGATTCAACAAATCCAGAACTATCCGCTTGTTCAGAATCAAGCAACAATTTTCCTTGCTCGAGAAGATTTTTTGTCGCTTCCATCCAGGCCCCACCTCGGTCTCGAGCGAGTGATTCAAAGTGCCATTCTTGACCTGTTGAACGATTTGCTGCAGATAACCAAGCCCAACTTGCCGCGGCACTATCGATATCATCATGCCGTGAAGTCGCTTGACGTTCAGCAATTCCAGGACCTTCAAGCAGACCGGTCAAAATGAGGTCATGTATGGCTCCGACTGCACCAGGAAGTACACCCGCTCGGTACGGAAACTTCGCCTTCTGTTGCGCCTTCTTTCGCGATGAGTCCAAACCTTTGAGGAAGGTTTTGAGTGGTTTGGGTTTCTTGAGTTGTTGTTCCCAGATGATGTTTGCTTCATCGCCTTCAATCCCAATGGATTCAAGTCCAGCCAAACCAAAATCTCCCCATAATGCATTAACTGCATCGGTGAGGCTCGCCCCTTCCATAACTTCAACAAGACGACCTTCACGTTCTTGGATGCCACCACGTGGATCGATTCGAATCCCTTCTGTCGCTTCGTTCATCGCTTCGAGGAAGACGCCGGCAGCGAGCAACTTTTCATCCTCATTTCCAGCTATTTCTTCAAGCGATTGGAGAATTTCCTCGAGGGAATCACCCCGACACCATGCCGAACCAATCAGTAGTCCAAAATCGAGCGAATCGAGAACTGAACGCTGACATGCACGAGAAAGATTCCCTTCAGGAACGGTTAATCCATGCCATCCTGCCATGAGATTCTCAAGACCTTCATGGGCCTTTTCTGGTAATTTATCCTCTGGATCCCATCCATTTGGCACCCACATTGCATCAATATCGACGATGGCCGTCAAGAGTGGAGGCAACATGGAAAGCGCAAGATGATGAACAAAGGCGCTTTGCTTTTCTTTTGTCGCATTTAATGCTTGCAGATCGATGCCTACGATCGGTCCGTGCTTGAACATCAATCGAACCCATCCTTGTGTAGAAGGAACACTGTTGAGAACATCTTCTGCATTGATTTCACCTGCTACGTAAACATCCACTCCATCAATGGTTTCATGTTGAAAATCAAAACGAGAGCGCTCGAGAACGTCTTCCAACCACCCTGAAGGCGGTGTCGGATTTGGTCCTGTACAAACGAATCCATTTTCCCATGAGAAGAAATACATCCCTTTCCGAGCATGTTCTTCCCATGGTAGCATTCGTAGAGTGAGGTTTTGATGATTCTGCAAACCTGCAAGATAACCCTGTTTTCCATCGCCACGACGTATGAACGAACCTGAACCGAAGTTGGGTGACTTGAAATTTCCAACTAAGGAAATCTCCTCATCATGTGCTGCATGGAGGGAGCCGGCCAGCGCCTTTCCGACAGGGTTGCCGCGTTTTGCCAACATGCGTTTAGAGAGCCATTTCACATCGTTTTTCTTCGCAACAATTTTTTTCAAATCGAGCAATGTCTTTGTCACTGGGTCACGACGCCCCCAACTCAATCTTCCTTTCCATGTCATCTTCGGAAGACACGCATCTGGATCTTCGAGAAGTTGTCGTAGTTGGCGACCAAGGCGCTTTGCAGTTGCATCATTTGCGTGTTTTGTTCCACGCATCCGCATCCTTTGTTTCTGGCCAGGAAAGGATACTTGTGCTGGTCGTGCCATAAGCCCGTCACATCAATCCAAACAAGCGTCTCGCTTGAGGTCTTCCCCCTGAATATGTCTATGTGGCGGGAACATTTGCTTCCATCATGGCGGTTGTGACACTCCTTGGGATTGCACAGGACGGAGGCCGTCCGCAACCAGGTTGCACAAGGGCGTGTTGTCAAGGGCTTACCGAACAAGATTACAGAAGCCCTGTCTCACTTGGAATCAAAACGAACAATGGAACGACGCTTCTCATTGAAGCGACACGCGATCTCGGACGACAACTTCGAATGATGAATAATCCAAGCATCGATCATTTGTTCATTACACACGCACATCTTGGTCATGTGGATGGCTTGGGGCTTTTCGGACGAGAAACAATGTCTGCAAGAAACATCAAACTTCACTGTAGCCCGTCGATGTATTCATTGATTGAACGCACCCCTGCTTGGAATCAATTATTGTTGCAAAATGTGCTTGAGTTTGGGTCCTTTCCACGGATTGAAATTGATGGTATCATCGTCGAATTCATCCAAGTTCCACATCGAGCAGAACTTTCTGATATGCATGCGATTATTCTTCGAGGAGAAAACAAATCGCTCCTATTCCTGCCGGACCATGATACGTGGGATGAAACGCTTGAAGCCCATTCATGCAATACCATTCGCGATTTTTTGAACAAATATGACATCGATATCGCTCTCCTCGACGGAACATTTTGGTCTGGTGGCGAACTTCAAGGTCGTGATATGAGCGTTGTTCCACACCCAACAGTTGAGGAGTCTTTAGATCGATTAGGCCCTAAAGAATCTGAAGATTCAGAGATTCTATTTATCCACTTGAATCATACAAATCCACTTTATGATACTGAATCTGAACAATACAAACGACTCAATGAATCTGGTTGGTCGATTGGAGAGGAAGGCCAACAATTCAAGATTTAACTTCAGTAAGTGTGTAATCAAGTGAAATCAATTGGATTCTCCAAGTAACGGACTCATCCGAATCCTCATTTTGACAAAGAGGGGGCAAACCTCCACTGTTAACATCGACTGAAATTGAGAGCAAGTACTCGCCTAGGCCTACCTCGCCTCCGTCCAGTTGAGCATCGATGGACGAAATAGAGCCCTCGACCGATGTGCCAACGAGTTCAGAATCAATCCAATAGACTGAAGAATCCATCAGTGCTTGTATCCCTGAATTGTTTGCAATGTAGTCGCCAATTCCACCTTCGTATGCAACCTCATCATCTTCTGTGGTTGCGCCAGGGAGGCAAGCCTCTTCATCATCAATATGGGCGATTTCAATGAGATAACCGACGACGTTTAAGTCGGAAACATCGACAGAATCGGAAGAGGCAGATACTTGTGTAGCGTCGCTGATAACTTCTGTTCCTTTACCAATTTCATGGTAGGTGTAATTGCCATCGATTTGGTACATTGCAACCTTTCCATCATCCCCGCCCTCATCCGAATCCGGACCATAGACTGCATACGCTCCTTCAGCAACCCCAGCAAAACAAAGCGCGATAACTCCAACGACTGCGAATCGATGTCGTTGTTCTTGTGAGATCTCAAACCGACCAAATGGATTTGAGGCAGAATCATTTCGCATCAAGCACATTACGATGTGGGCGGTAAATGCAGCACCTACGCCTGGAACGGATGGAAAGACATCCTCGCCAAGCCCAAGCAATGTCCACGCGATAACACCTGTAAACGCTGAAATCATCATGACGATGGAGTGGAATGTGTCTGGCTTGTATCCCATCCATCGAATGATGAGAAGAGGGACGAAGATGCCACCGAGACCGTAGACTGCAAGGACGACGAGGGTGAAGACTGAATCGCCACCGGGGATGTAAAGCCCGGCGATTGAAATCATCGTCGAAGCAGCCGCGACATAGAGTGTGACTTTCTTGGTCGTCTTGTGGTCTTCTCTCCACTCGGGTTTGATATCATCGGTGATTGCAGCTGTGCATGCAAGAACTTGACTATCAGCTGTTGACATTGTTGCAGCGAAAATCGATGCTAGAATCATTCCAACACCCAATGCAGGAAGTGTATCCATAGCGAGTGTTGGCAATCCGAGTTCTGCATCGAAATTACCATCTGTGAATAGGACGCGACTTGCAAGTCCAACAATGAACATGAGTGCAATGAATGGTGTCTGCCAAACAAAGAACCAGATCATGGCTTGCTTTCGATCTTCATCGGATTTCAACGTCATAACACGAGAGACAACTTGTGGTTGCCCTGCCACTCCCAAGCCGCCTAGGAAAAACGCAAGTAGATAGAGCGAAATTCCCAAGGAAATATCGGTCGGAAGGAAGTTGACGAGTGTTGCGCTTTGCGATTCTAATTCACCATGCATCCCCGAGAATCCTCCAACATTGCCAAGTGCAACCCAGCATAGAATTACCGAACCAACAATCATGACACAAGATTGCGCAGCATCGGTCCAAATCGAAGCCCGAATTCCTCCAGCATAACAGTAGGCTACAACCAGAACGAATCCGATGAGAATACCAACAAGTTCGGGCCATCCAAGCATAACAAACAACGCCTTTCCACCAGCAGTCAGTTGAGCTGCAGCATAAATTGACAAGAAAAACACTGAAAGGACTGCAGCCAATTTTGCTTCAGGCGCTCCCGCCTTCTCAGAAACGAGTGAGGAAAGGGAGCGAAGGCCCCGCTCACTCCCTTCTTTCTGTATGAATTTGTACAGCCAGGCCCATGCGACCAATTGTCCGATGGTGGAAACAACACCAATCCAGATGGCAGAATAACCCATCAGGTAGATGAATCCGATGAATCCGATGAACATGTATCCGGAATTCCAGGTGCTGACAGCGGACAAAGCCGCAAGAGCGGGGTGCATTCCACGCCCAGCGACAAGATAGTCATCGGTTGTGTCTTGTTTGACACGCATGCTTGCCAGGCCAACGCCTGCGAAGAATCCGAGAAACAGCAAGAATGAGAGAAGAATCCCAACGTCCATCAAATCACTTCCAACGGTTGACGGCTTCTTGCTCCATCTCCGACATACTGGCTAAGAAGACCATGCAATTCAATCTCCCGCCTGAAAGCCCTCCAAGGCTGGATAGTTTCGTTGTTTTCATAATCGCATCATCGGTTCCAAGATCGCAACATAGGACGGCCAATGATTCGTAGATTGAGGATGCTTGTTGTTTCAGGGTATCATCCGCATCTGAAGCGAGGAATTTCTCCACCATTTTTTCGATGCTCGTAAACGCATCATTCGGTTGCATTGGACGCTGTTCACCCGTTCCTGCGCCAGTGGGATCGAGGTCAAACAAAACAAGCGTGTGCACCCCTTGCATCTGATTTCGTAACATCACTTCGAGTGGAGATGTGGCGATCCAATTTCCGTATGGGTACGTCAATGTGGTTGATCGTCCAAATTTGTAATCGGACAATCCTGTTGCACCGGGTACGAGCGTGGTAACCGAAATGCCATGGATGATTTTGACTGGAATTCCTTCTTGTTCTGCACGCAGTTGAAAATCGATGTGTGTCGTTGCTTGCATCGGATCGCCAACGACAAGAATTGCAATCAGCTTGGATTTTGCCTGTTCGAAGAGAAGTTCAGGGTTTTCAACAGCAGGTCGCATGATTCGTTGGAGGGGCCCAATCAATTCTTCCAACTTCAACAATTCATCCTCTGGCCATAATGCCGTATACGCTTCATAGAGCCGAATATCGGCTTTCTTCGCAACTTCGACTGCCTCAAGGGTCATGGATTCGACCTTCCCGGGCCCCATTCCAATGAGTGCAAAGCCAGTGGTGTTGCCATTTTCCATGCTCAAACCTCATACGTGCGTTGCCTCTCCGAGGCCCATGCGTCATTTGAGTGTGCCGAGCGCTCAAACGTCGTATTGGATTCAACGTTGCAAATCAAACGGTTGGTATGCAACAGGCCATCGGGTGCAACGAGTAGGCGATGAAACGGCCATTCCCCTCAACGATGACGCTCCGGATGAAACCGATTCGATATGGGAAGATCTTCCAATAATAGAACGAGATGCATCGAAAAAGAAAGCGAGATACTATTGGGAACATATTCCATCACAAACACGTCACCTGTACAACGATGAGTTTCCTCAAGCGTTTGAAACGCAAGGCGATGTATTGCTTTTGAAAATCCCTGAAGAGATGTCTGAAATCGAAGATGAAATTGCACAAGCAATGTTGCAACAATTCCCTTCAATTCGCGTTGTATGCCATGACGAAGGTGTTGAAGGTGAATTCAGAGTTCGAAACCTGCGCGTCCTCAAAGCCAGAAATGATAACACTTCAACGCAAACACAGTATCGGGAACATGGGCACACGTTCTTAATCGATCCAGCAGTTGCATACTTTTCTACTCGCTTGAGTACGCAGCGAATGCGGACGTTCGAAGCGGTCTCATCGTTTCAAGAAAAGAAAGAACGACCTCTCGTCATTGTTGATCCATATGCCGGTGTTGGCCCATCCATGGCACTCTTGTATACGGATTCAAATCTCGTATCCAATGCCTATGTCAATGATCTGAATCCTGAAGCCATTTCAATCTTGAAACAAAATATGGAACTGTTTCATTCGAAAAGAAAACACGAAGGAACTTACACAACCGAGTGCATGGATGCAAGAAAAATTGCAGATGAAAGGCCAGAAATGATGGGGTGTGCAGATGTGCTTTTGGTGAATCTCCCACACGATAGCATTGCACATCTACCGCATCTATTCCCCCTTCTTTCAGACGAAACATCGTTGGTATGCGGTTGGTCAATACAAGAACGATCGACAGATATCTTGAACCAATTACAATCCACACTTTTGGAAAGCGGTAGAACCATGCTCAATCATACGATTGAAGAAGTCAAAGGCTTCTCAACGACGAAGGCAATCTTTCGATATGAATTGGTTCTCTCGAAGAAATACAAGCGCTGAATTCATGAACATCAAATGGTTGGGTGGTACATGCGCAACGTTATCCAGTGTTCCGGATGTGGAGCCAGCATCGATATTGCAGGGGCGACGCCACGTAAAGACGGAATCAAAGTCTGGTGCAGAGTGTGCGGAACTGTGACAATCCACTTTCGAGATGGTGGCGCCCGCTCCGGGAATTGAACCCGGGTCGCAGGAATGACAATCCTGCATGATAACCTCTACACCAAGCGGGCCGTAAGCATCTCTCCGTAACGGAACCGCTATTTAAGGCGCGAGGTATGGCATAGTGAGGGACGACGATGGCGGTGAAGAAAACCTCGGCAGAAGAAGCACGAGAACAAGCAGAAGAAGCCGCACTTGGCTCCATGCTCGATGGCGCATTTGGCGCCATGGAAGGAATCGAACCAACAACGCCAGAACAACCTGCACCTTCTGGTCCACCTGGTCCGACAGGTCCGCCTTCAGGCCCTCCATCGGGTCCACCCACAGGACCACCCAGCCCCACAGGCCCTCCATCAGGTCCGCCTTCAGGCCCTCCATCGGGTCCACCCACAGGACCACCCAGCCCCACAGGACCACCGTCTGGTCCACCAGCCGAAGAAGAAGCGCCTGCTACAGACGACGACTCGCCAGCAGAAACACAAGAAGAACCAAAGGAATCAGAACCGACCGTCGAAGATTCAGAAGAGGGTGCAGCAGAAGAGGGCGCTTCCGTTGAAGAAGAAACTCCTGAGGCAGAACCAGCGCCAGAAGAAGTGGCTGAAGAACCTCAACCAGAATCTCCACCTGAAGAACCTGAGGCTGAAGTCGAAGATGAACCAGAACCTACTCCATCCGAGGAACCACGGGAGGAATCAACACCCGTTGAGGCACCAACCGAAGAAATCGGTCAAGAAGACCCTCCAGCAGAAGAATCCCCGGGCGATGTCGACCGAGAGATGGAAATCGCTCGTCTAACAGCCGAGATTGAACGACTTCGCGGAAGTCTTGTCGGTGCTGCAGAGGTGATCGAAGAGCTTGAAGAAACGCCGATGCCTCCAGTCGTTCTCGACAACATTGTCATTCCTCCACATGTTGTAGCCGACTTCGCTCGAATGGGTCGTCAGTTGAGCCGTGAATCTCTTGTCAAGGGGACGATGGGGGCTATTTCGATGCTTCACCCTGATGAACCTGGAATCATGATCAGTACTCGCCATTCCACCATGCTTTCTCGGTTAGATGAACGAGGCATTCTTGGAGGGCGTCTCGGAGGAAATCCTCCTCGTGGAGCCATTGCTGAGTGGAAGGTTCATGAGGTCCTTCTTGCTTCAGTTGCAATGGTTACGGGCGGTCCAGCTGCTTGCATCCACATGCAAGGCCCATACACTACGGCAGCAAGTTCCGAGAAAGACTTGATTCTCGTCCAACCCATAGACGTACTTGGAAAAGAACACATTGGCAAGGTTGTTATCGTCGATCCAGATGATGATGCACAAGAAGAATTCCTCCGTCAAGTTGCGGAAGCATTGCAACAGGGTGGAATGCGGTGTGTTGTTGTTCGAGGCTATGGAGCATATGCGGTTGGAGCGAATCTTGACCAAGCTATGGCCAATGCAGCCATGCTTGAACATTCGATGCAGGTTCTCTTGCTTGCACGTCAAGCCAATCTCAAGATCTAAGCATCTCGGGCTTGGCGACAGACATCGACGAAATTTTCAAACATCTCTTTGCCGAATTCTGAGTCGTTGACTTCAGGATGGAATTGCAATCCGAATCGATCACCAGCTTCATTCTCCATGCCTTGTACTTCACAAGAAGGACTACTCGCAGTTACGAAGAAACCGTCTGGAACAACATGGACTTCATCGTTATGCGATTCCCATACTGTTTGGGGTGATGAGGTTCGAGCGAAAATCTTCCCGCCCCCGTCGTGAAGTTGAATCTCCATAGCGCCAAATTCAGGTATTGGTGATTCACGAGCATCGCCTCCATAGAATCGGGCCATGAATTGATGGCCAGCACAGATTCCAAGGATTGGAATATCGAGTTTCAAAAATTCTGCACAGTTTCCTAATTCACCTGAAAGACCGATTCGAGCAGCACCTCCTGAGAGAATCAATCCATCAAGTTCGCGAAGTTGATCGATAGGGGTGTCGTTTGGAATGATTTGGGTGTCGACTTTAAGATACTTCAACATCCTCCATTCTCGATGTGTCCACTGTCCGCCGTTGTCAACAACGTCGATGACAAGAGGTGCATCTTCGCCCATGAAGTCGTTTGTTCCGAGAACATCCTTGAACATGCCGAATTTTTCGCGATTATATACTGTGGAGATTCAGAGACTGCGAGGAAGAACAATGTCGGATAAGAAATTCACAGTTCACGTAGCATACGAAAAGGGCCACAAGCAACAGCTCATGGCTCGAGAGGACATCGTTGAGATGGTGTCAACAAACGAAAACACATGGGTCTTTGTCGATTCACAAATGGTCAGTGTCGAAGAACTCGAAACCATCGAGTTGAACGATGCAACTGAAATCAGAATCAACCCAGGCATGGTCGGTGGTGCAGAAACATTCACTGTTCTCGTTGCAAGCAAAGCGGGCGACGAAGCCATGCTCATGACCAAGCAAGAAATCAGTGACAAGCTCACCAGCAACAACGCCAACTGGCTCTTCGTTGATGGCCAAATGGTTGACGCTGCTAGCATTGCAAACATTGACCTTGATCAGGACAACGTCTTGCGATTGGTTCCATCCATCGTTGGTGGTGCTGAGAAATTCACCGTTCAAATCACCGATTCAACAGGGCACACAGTCTGCGAAATGACCAAGGAAGAAATCACAACCAGCGCAAAGGAAGCTAACAACTGGGTTTTCGTCGATGGTCAGATGGTTGCTGCAAGCGCTATTGCAGACACAGACCTTTCTCAGGCAACTGAGATACGCATGACAAGACCACTTGTTGGCGGTCTTTGAAGTCAGATTCTGACGGACAGGTTCAAAACCAATGGGTAGGTGGGTTTGGCTATGTCGGAACTTGTAGACTACAAGTGTGCGCTTTGTGGCACCATCGAAAGCTTTGACCGAGAGCGAAACGGTATTCACTGCAGCCACTGCGGTTCGAAGATCTTCATGAAGCTCCGCCGAAGCAGTGGAGACCGAAAGAAGAAGACACTCAAGGCAGAGTGAACGCGCACAAATGGTCAAAGACCCTTGTCGCTGATTGATTCATATGGCGAGTTGGCTTGAGACATACCCTCCTCGTCGTTTCTCAGATCTTGCACTTGATGTGTCCACGCTGGAAACAATCGAACGGGTTGCTCTCCAAGCAAACCCTCCTCATTTACTCATTTCCGGTCCTGCCGGATCGGGTAAGACAGCAACATGGAATCTGATTGTTCGCCAAGTTCTTGGCCCTTCATGGCGTTCAACAACCCACGTATTGCAAGCGAAGGATCTGGCGAAGTCAGCTGGTGCAATGGCTGCATTCGAATCGTTCCTACGTCCAGGTGGCAAAGATTCCAGCGATACACTCGCAAGTCGTACATCGCTTGATGCATTTGACTCAACATTCTCTCAAGTATCCGAAGGCGATGTTGCTCCAGCAGGCCATGAATCTCAACGAGGAAGTCTAAGCGATGTTCACATTTCTCGAATTATTGTCATTGAAGATGCGGACTATCTAGGCCACAAACGCCAACCACTCTTGCGTCGAATGATGGAGGCAACAAGCAGAACCTCGCGCTTCATCTTCACCGCTCGCACACCTTCACGATTGATCGATGCTCTTCGTAGCCGAACACAACATATTCGTTTGACAGCAGTTCCGAGAAAGCGCATTGAATCCCGACTTTCCGAACTTTGTGCTGCAGAAGGCGTGGAACCCGTTCGCGGTATTCTCGGCGATATTGCACACATTTCGGAAGGCAATCTGCGGAAGGCAATTTTTACCACTGAAGTACTCGCTTTACGCGATTTATTGGGTGAACGAGAAAACCTCCATCGTCTCCTTACCATGATTTCAACCAACGAAGTACAGAGAATGATTGAAGCGGCACTACGTGGCCAAGTCGTCGAATGGCGATGGGAAAAGGACGGCTACAAGAACACCAGAAAACTGAAAGGCGCTCTTGGAATCTATGATGAAATCATTTCACAGCAAAGTCTCGAGGCGGAAGATGTCGTTGAACAAGCACATCAAGTGCTAACAGGAGGGCGTCTTAACCTCCCTGAAGATCAACTCACAAAAGCTCTGAGTGCATTAGCGGACTGCGATGTTCGCTTACGCCGGTCCTCTCAAGGCCGTATTCAAGTGGAACAAATGTTGCACGCTTTTGCAGCAATTCAACAACAGTAACCTCCATCATAGGGAGCGTTTTGGCAATGCTGGGCGTGTAGCACAGCTGGATAATGCGTCGGCCTCCTAAGCCGAAGATCGCGGGTTCGAATCCTGCCACGCCCGCCAAGAACCTGCAATTGGACGTGCGATAAGCGAAGATGACATATGTGTGCTTCCCGTAGTAGCCCTGAGTGAGATGGAGCCAGAGGAAGAATCCATTGTTGCTCGAACGCGCAGAACCATCAAATCCTTGCCAGATCCATACGGCCACGGATTCGCTCGAAACGAAGATCCTTTGGAACGAACCCGAGAAGCATGGGAAAAAAGCGAACGATATCGGATGAAGAGCGGTCAAATTGCCAACAATACCTTCTTCCTCGCATTTCGTAATGTTGTCGGATTTGGCATTGCAACCACTGCAATTCTCCTCGTTATCGATCCAGCAATGATTCCATTCGCTTCACCATTCTTCATTCTCGCTGTATGGCTCATTCCAGTGTTGGCGGCATACGTTCCACCAATTGCAGGTAGCGAAGCAACGTGGTCGGCCGTTGAGGCGAAAATTTCGTTGCGTGAACAAGGTGGATTTGGCGATGGAAAACGCCACACATTGCGGGCCCAACCAGGTATGGACCGGGTCCTTGAAGGCTTACGTGATGGGCGACGTCAAAACAATATCAGTGCGTTTCTTGCAACGACCTCGTTGACATTGCTGTGTCTCTCGATGCTCATTACGCCCCGTTCTGTTGCATGGAATTTGCTGTTGCTCGTTTCGATGACAACGGGTATTGGACTAAGCATACACTCCATGTTAACCACCTATTACATTCGCTTGCAAGCCGATGAAATGCCTTTGCTCATTCATTATGCACCTACGCATCATCCTACGCAATTGGGTTCACCACTTGGACAACTCTTGCAATCGCACCTCGATCCTGATTCTCAAATCGAGTGGGCTGAATGGGAACAACGATTCCAAGGGGCAATTCTTCCAGGAAATGACCCCCTTCAAGCCCGAGAACGCCTTTTGTTTCTTCTTCACTTGAATGCGAACGACATCATAGACGATGACACGGTCCTCAACTCATTACGAGATTTCATGTCTCCGGAAGCCATTGAGCGGTCACTCCTCTCCACTGAAGAATTCTTCAATTGGCGAACGCTTCAGCGTACGCTTGAACATGCACGAGCATGGCAACCAGGAGCGTTTCGGCTCTTCGAGCGTCTTCAGAATGATTTTCTTTCAGGCGCCCCGGAAATTCTTCTCTCACCATGGAGGATGGATATTTCACTTGATTCAACATGTTATGACGGATCTGGTAGCCTTTTCATCGCTCTCAACAATCAAACATTTGATGCGACCCACGTACGAGTCGAAGTTCAAGTTCCAGGAGGAGAGCCTCAATCGATTGATCACCGATTTGAACTCGCCCCATGCCCACCTCCTCTCAAAGCGATTGAATTGACAAATCCATCCGAAGATGATGTTCTCAGTTGGCTTCCTCGATATCTTGAACGAACCGTTGTTCTTTGGGTCAACGTTGCTTGGGATCGTGGTTTCAAGGGCGATGCACAAGTTCAAGTGACGCTTCGTGACGATGAAGGCGTCGTACTCGGCTCACGAATTGTAAGGACAAATGTACAACCAAAGGAAAATCGACAACGTATTGATCGAATCCATCAATTGCTTCGCGTCCGACGTTATTCTGAACTCGAACTGCCACCTTCGACGAGTTGAAGATTTCTAACGGAACAAGCGCTTTGCTTATGGCAGGGTTTTGCTTCGCTTACTCTGCTGGGGTAATGATATGGAAGCATGGGACGTCGTAATTCTTGGAGATGGCCCTGCGGCGCTTTCAGCTGCAGCACAAGCATCGAAAGACGGTGCAAGCGTTCTCATGATGAGCTCGACCGCACTTGGCGATGGTGGCATGGATGCGATGAATGGTATTGCTTGCCACATCCAAGAGGAGAGCAATCGCGGCCATCGAGAGGACACCATCAAAATGGGCGCATTTCTCAGCGATCAAGACATTGTTGCGAGCCGTACGACGAAAGCACTCAGAGTTGTTGACCTACTTGAACGTCGAGGAGTCAATTTCCGTCGAGATGCAAAAGGCATCGTCAAAGGACACTATGCCTCAGGGCATTCCAAGCCACGGCTGTGCAATGCAGGTGATGCAACGGCTCGAGAAATCCAACAAGTTCTCGAAGAACAGTGCATGAAATACGGCGTCACTCGTCGGAGTGACCAAGTTCCTATGGAACTGATTCATACAGATTATTCAGTCAACGGATTGGTTGCTATCGACATGCTCAACGGACGGGTTCTTTCGATTCAATGCAAAGCACTCATCATTGCTGATGGCGGGTTTGAAGGAGCGTTTACCAACGGCTCAACATCGCTTGGTATGGACGCAGCCTACCGCGCAGGTGCGCCGTTGCGAAACATGGAATTCATTGCAGAAAGTCCACTCGGCGTCGTCGGCACGAATTTGGTTATTCCCAATTCGATCCTATCCGATGGTGCTACACTTCACACACCTTCTGGAACTGCACTAGAAACATCTTCAACCACACCAACGTCTGAAATTTGTGCAAAGATGCATGAAGCTGGAACAACCGTCCTCGATGCCCGAAATATGGGTAGCGATGCAGATTGGTGGGCCGTATTGTTCGACACGATCAAGCAGCGAACTGGTATTGACATGCATCGACAAACGGTCGAAGTTGCTCCTGTTCCAACCCATACGCTTGGAGGCTTACCAACCGATGAACACGGCCGAGTGGTTCTCCAATCCTGGGCGCGTTGGTTTACAGGACTCTATTCAGCAGGTTCGGCCGCATCAAGTGGTCTTCATGGCGCAGATCTTTTGCAAGGCAATCACCTCTTAGATGCTATCGCTGGAGGTGAAGCTGCGGGAACACATGCAACTGAATGGATTGGGAAGCGCAAATTTACTGGATCTGCAACCTTGGAAGAAGCATCCAGTCTTGTCGAGGCTGAATTGAGTATGCTCGGCGGTGAATCGGAAGGACCTGTTCAGCGATTGAATCCAGTGATGACCCGTCTCAAAGAAATACTCGCTACCCTCCAAACACCAGCGACCGTTGCATCGGATTACGAAACCGCAACAGCATCGTTGGAGCAACTTTCCGTCCAAGGCGAACAACTCTATTGCGATCAAACGTCGCTTATTGCGAATCAAAATTTGTTGGAGATTTTACGTACCCAAGCAGCGATTCGAATGGCACAGGCCTACGTTCATTCCGCTTCACTCCGAACGGAGTCTCGAGGCCTGCACCAACGCTCTGACTTTTCAGATTCCGACTCAGAACAACTTCACCATAATCTTGTGTTCTCCGACGGCACACATGCGAAACTGGCTTTGAGAAAAGGACCATCTGGAAACTGGATTCTATCTCCTTCCGCTGCGGTTTGATTATTTGTCCCTTTGAGTTGGGATAAGCATGGCAGAACAAACGTTGTTTGAACGAATTTTGTCTGGAGAGATTCCTTCTCATCAAATTGGTTCAGGTGATGGCTGGTATGCTTTCCTCGATATTTTTCCTCGCCGAGAGGGCCACACGCTCGTCATTCCAACTGTACCGGTGCAACGAATCGCTGATCTAAGCGAAGATCAACGTAGCATGTTGATGAACGGTGTTGTTGAAGTTCAGAAACGACTCTCCAACCATTTCAATACAACGGATTTCACGGTCGTCGTCCACGATGGACCTCTCGCCGGTCAAGAAGTTCCTCATGTTCATGTTCACGTTCTTCCGCGAACTGAAAACGATGCAGGCTCAACCCTCGCCTCAATGTGGCCAACAAGCGGAATCGTTGAACCAGACCATACCAACCTTGGATCGCTGGCAGAAAAAATCCGAATGGGGGCTTAAACTTGGCAAAAGGCGTTGCACCGTTTGATGGCGTTGTCGACCATCGAGGCGAGGCACTGCCCGTGCTTTCTAAATCCTCAGCAAATATGCAGATGGAGAAGCTTCTCAACACACCCATGCCTTCATTTGACAAGAACACGCCAGGGAGTCCTTTTTGGACAAAACTCATTTTCTTCTTTTGTCGACGAACGGCTGCGAACCAGTTTCGCACAATCGAATACACTGGAATGGAACACATTCCTACGGACCGAGGCTCACTCTGCGCCGCATGGCATACAAATGGACTCGTCGACCCGCTTGGCATTATGCTTGCACATCCCAAAGAATTCGTCATGGGGGGCCGGCATGATTTGGTCACCCGCCCAATCCTATCATTCTGGACGCGAAGACTCGCAGTTCAACCCGTCGTTCGTAAAGCAGAATTACTTCGAGGAGGATGCAGCGAGGAAGAAGCCACGAATCTCAATGGCCGCTCCCTTCTTACACTTGCAACAGGTATTGCCAGCGGGTTTGGATGTGTTCTGTTTCCTGAAGGAACAAGTCACGATTTGGCACACATGATTCGATTTCGAACAGGGCCAATGCGAACAGTTCTCGCAGCAGCAGCCATCGCGAAAGGTTCTGGAAAGAAGTGCCCAGTTTTGCAACCAGTTGGCCTTCATTTCCGTGTACGTCACCACTATCGAACCGATATGTGGGTTGAATTTGCCGAGCCATATTATCTACCAGAAGACGACATTCCAGACGATCTTATCCAAGCGGTTCAAAAGCGAGAATGGGTTGAGCCACCAGGCGATCTTGTTCGTTCTCTTCGAGATGGTTTACGGCCCCATCTTGCACCAATTACACCCAATGTATCAAGTTGGGACGAGCACGGCGCATATCACCTCATCGCACAGGTTGAGGCTCGGATGAAGCAACAACCTCTCGACACATGGCGTCGTGAAGTCCTAGCAGCACGTGAAGTTCGCAATCGATATCAACCAGCGCCGGATGATGTCCAGATCGAACCAGCAGAAGTCAACCATCCAACCGTCTTGGCTGCGAAGGACATCCATCTCAAACTCGAAAAACAAGGCCTCGATGGACGGGATTTGAACTCGACTGGAACGAAGTTGCGAACTGGCAATCCACTTCGCAGTGTTGGATTTTTGCTCAAATCAACCTTGATGCTTGCCCTTCTTCCAGCATTTCTTCTCTCATTGTCTCCACAATTGACTCTGGGACGCTATCTCGGTGACCGGACCGATGAGGGGGTTGACGCCAGAACGACCTACCAATTCCTCGCTGCAATGTTTGGTTCGTTGATGATATGGCCATTTTGTGCATTGATTGGAACTGGATTAATTTGGATGAACGCATCCGATGTTTCCGCCATTCTTTCCATCGATATCCTCTCTTTATTTGGGTTGAATTTGTACCTTTCACTCGCGTTCGTTTACTTGGCTATGTTTCCGATTTTCTGGGCTTCAGGACGCATGTTTGGGATTTGGTGGGATGCGTATGTTGACACTCGTAAAGCCTTCAATCGATTGACCGCTGGTAAACAATTCAAGAGTAATCTCAGCGACCAGTTGAATGGATTAATTTCGGATTTACGCGCAAACGAAGAGCGTTGAATTCAAATTACACGGCTTCCACGCTAAGCCATGGTCGATTCAGGGCACGTGCAGCAAATCCGCCAATGGCTTGCAAGTGAACGCTTGGAAATTCGCGACAAGAACGACCCAAGAGCGGAAGCTCATTTGCTCGTACGGTATCCTCCCGGGCCACAAGGCCACATGTTTGCCGTCGTCCTGCCGAAAGCGAGAGATTTGGTGTTTGTTTCGAGCATGACCCGTGTCGATCTCGGGCAGCAAGAACAAATGAAAGAGCACATGAGCGAAGAACCAGAAGTGTGGTCTGAATGGGTGCATGAATGCAGACTTTCTCTCATGCGTGCAGAATTAGACTGGGGCATTCACATGGGCCATCAAGGAAAAGAAAAGCCTGGACCTCTCCAAGCCTTCAATGTGAGTTTGCCAATCTGGTTTGATGGGCTCTCTAAGAATGCGCTCATGCATAGTTTGCGTCGTTTGTGGTTGGCAAAACTAAGCATGATTCATGAAATTAAATTCGCATACGGTCCAGGGAAGGGTGAACCGGGCCCTGTTGATGATTGGGCGAATCAAAAGAAGCGAAAACAGCCTGATGAACCATCACCAGAACCAGCCCAAATCGAGTACAATGACATGATGCCATTCGGCACGGGACTCGATCCCGAAGAATGGGCTTGATGTGGCTCTTCGCCTCGTTTTGCAACTGACGCGGAAGGGTCGCGGTTAAGTACTGGTAAACAATGCTTTGAGTCATACAGGTGATACCATGCGTCAAACAACCAAATCGATTACCCTCGTCAGCCTTTTCCTGCTCTCTTTGTTTTCAGGAATGGTTATCGGGACAGAACAAGCAGAAGCATCTCAAGTCGTCATTACTGAAGCCGTCCGAATCGTAGATGGCGGAACGGCTTCAGACAACCAAGCGGCGGTAGCTTCCGATAGCGAAGGAAACGTCCACATTATCTGGGCTCGAAATACGCAGCACCTGTATTACTCTATGCTATCACCACGTGGTGAAACCCTGATTGATGCGACGCAAATCACCAGCCCAGGGCTCCACAAGGTATGGCATCCAGACATGGTCATCGATGACAATGATCGTATTCACCTCGTATGGGCAGACAAATCCGGTCAACACAAGATCATGTACACGTCCATCAACCCATATCTCGCACCACTTGACGGTATGGCTGCTGAAGACTCGGCGATTTCAGTGATTGATGATACCATCATCTCCATGCGTGCTCAAGACCGTGACTGGCCTTCCATCGACGTTGACAGCCAAGGCAACCTCCACATTGCTTGGCAGGATTCCTACGATGAATTGCAACAATTCTTCAATCAACCTCAAATCTACTACTCGATGATTCAACCTGAATACAACGGAGGTTCGGTATTGACCCTCTTCGAAGACACACTCCTTACTCCGATCATCGGCCACAAAGGCCATCCAGACATCGTCGTCGACTCCAACGATTTGGTTCAAATCGCATGGGATGACACCCGTGGTGGAAAGGTCGAACTAGTCTTCCTCGTTGACACGTCAGGTTCCATGTATTCCGAATGGGCGGATGTTTGTACTGTCATTTACGGCGGCAACTTCGCAGCAGGCGGTTACTTCCAAGGACTCAAGCCAATGCTTGAGGAAGGAAACATGACGGTTTACGAGACCATTTACGGTCTAGGAAACACGTTGCCAGGTGCTGCAAGCAGCGGCAACTGCGCAACACACAACAAGAACACAGGCCCACGTTCCACAGCACTCGGACTAACTCCAGGCGATGATTCCGGTGGTATTCGCAAACTCCCAGGTACGGTTTACAATGGTAACACATACTCTGGTTACTCTGGTGAGGATTGGGGCCCTGGAACCAACTGGGCATGTCTCTCATGGAAGGACGCACAAGGAAACGTTCCTGGAAACCCACCAACACAAGACGATCACAAGTGGAACCCGAACGCGACCAAGATTGCAATCCCAATTTCTGACGAAGGGCCAAAGGATGGAGACCCAGCGCAACAGGCTGATGATACAACTTCCATCGAGGAAGCGCACGACAACTGTGTCAATGCAGGCGTTGTCCCAGTCGGTATGTATGGACAAACCTACGGTGGCGCAACAAGCGTCCAATCACATTTCAAGGACCTTGCTCAATGTCCAAATGGCGTTCAGAGCACTGCGGCACGAAACTGCCCAGGTAACACCATCCGATCAACCGATGCTGGTGGGCAAGTCTACGAATTCCCATCCGGAAGTGGTGGTGCAAGCCAGATGTCACTTCTTGTTGAAGCGATGGTATACATCTCAACCAACAACTCTCGTGAAATCTACATGTCTGTACTCGACCCATATGGCAAGATGAACAACGATCCAAGTTGGACGCCTGGTGTTTCTGGAACCGTTGCTCAAAACGGAGCGTACTATGAAGACACTGGAAAGGGCTCAGAAGGACATCTCGTCGTTGTCAATGACACCCGTGTAACCATTGATGATGCGTACTCATTCCACCCATCGATTGGCGTGGACATGGAAGGCAACACACACATCGCTTGGATGGATGGTCGCGACTATGGTTTCGAGAAGGATGTCAACTACGAAGTGTACTACACAAAACTACGACTCCAAGGAGCTGGAGAGTTCGACGGCCGTGACGACGGTCTTTCCACCTACGCAATCAAGAAAATCAACGATACGCCGATTTCGAACGTTGAAACCTATGCAGGATTGCCGCAAAACGCACCGTGGGGTGGCAACTCCGTATTCCCATCACTCTTGACAGATGATCAGAATCAAGTTCACATCGCTTGGGTTGATTCGGGCAACACCTCTGCAGGTGAGGAACTTCTCTATGTTCGATTGAATCACACATCGCTTGAAGGAGACGGTCTTACGGCCTTGGATCCGTGGGAAACCGTTGCCATCACATCATGGTCTTCGAATAAACTCGGTCCGAATTCAGGTTACAAACCAAGCATAGGAATGCCTCCAGCATTTTCAAATGATCTTGGCAGTGGAGCCCACGTTGCCTGGTCTGATACCAACAAATGCAATGATGAAACGAACAACAATCGGTTTACGATATGTTACTCGCACGTCCTGACTGGGCAAGTCGACGTGGAATTCGATGACGGTGAGACGTTTTACCACGTGATTGAACCGGGTGAACAAACCATCTACAATCTGACCATGAACAATTCGACGCCAGGTCCGAAGGATTTGGTCGCAGATTCGTATGGATTGAACATCACTGGTGTACCAACGAACTGGACCGCAACGCTGTTCTTTGCAGACAACCACACGGCTATTTTCCCGGACACTGAAATTTTCCTTGAAGGTGGCGAATCCATTCGATTCTACTTGCGTGTCCGGGCGCCATCGATCTATCAGGCCAACGCAGACGAACTCGCAGAAATCCGAGTCGATGCAAAATCCTACAAGGACCCTGCCATTCGCTCCGAGATTACAACGCTCACACTCATGGACGTTGTC
>PBET01000009.1 GCA_002719815.1 Methanobacteriota archaeon
ATTTACTGGCGTGTATTTTCCTTCCAAGAAATCGTCCAAGAGGAATTTTACCGACACGGCGAGTGGTCGCAAGTCAACACATACCGAGTTCCAGACGACCAAGGCTATGACGATGGTGCAGGGAATCACACAGTGAACCTCTCAAGTGGTTCGATATTTAGCGAGACTGGACTGTTGCCTGCTGCACCAGATGCTCATACCGTTTCTTCCGCTTTGAACACAAACTACGGTGGTAGTACAACGCTCAAGTTGGGTGCAAGTTCATCCGGCGACCATGAGATTTTCATCGAATTTGATCTCTCACAGATGCCTTGGCCAAGTGCAATGACGCCTACATCAACGATGCTTCGATTGTATCGAACGCAAGTCGCTGGTGTCTCTCCATTGACTGTGAGTGCTCACGCTTGTTCAACATTTACAGAATCCAGTGTTACTGCCCTTCAATCTCCAACATGCAGTGCAACTGAGATTACGCGTTCAACGCTATCGGTTACACCTCCATCAGGATGGCTTGAGTGGGATATTACTTCTCTTGCACAATCGAACATTGCAAATGGCAATCTCACAATGACCATCCAACTCAAGGCCGTAGGTTCGGGAAGCAGCCTCCACACGTTTGCCTCTGGTGAACACGCGACAGAATCATGGCGACCAACACTTCGAATCGATTACGTTGACAATGTTGCTGGTGTTGTACCTCCGGCACAACCTGTTTTGCTTTCACCGCTTGATGGTGCTGTGCTCTATGATACGACCAACAATCTGCTGGATTCGCTCGACAAGCCAGTTCTCAACTGGAACACTGTCGCAGGTGCAACTGGATACATCGTGACAATCCGAAACGCATCGGGTCAGTACACCTTCAAATCTGCAACTTCAAGCCAGATTACAGGAACGAGCTTCACCTTTGCGAACAATGTCGCCCCAGGTTCAACCTTTGAATGGTGGGTGCAAGCCGTGAATGGATCAATTCCAGGACCATCCTCATCTCGATGGATTGTCGGTGTTGGTGATCCACAAACATCGGATAACAACGACCACACATGGACCTACAAGTTCCAAACTGGAAACGAAATCGAAGAACTTGCACACACCAATGTCCAGGATGTTTCAATCTTTAGTGGCCTTGCGGACACGAATCTCGATGGAAACGCCAACGTGATTGGTGTTGATGCTGCTCAAGATGAATACAGTTTGTTGCTCAGCGCTGATTTCGGTCAAATCCCATTCAATCCGAGCATGAACGTTCACTCCGTGAGTTTGGCCATGTATCTCGAAGATTTGAACTTCGGAGCAGGTGCAACTGGAATGACCTTCACGGTCCATCGAGTACTAACCACAGGTTGGTCAGAAACAACGGCCACATGGAATGGTACAGGTGGCGCTCTGTGGGGCGCACCCGGTATGCAAGCCGGTGTTGACTATGATGCAACGCCAATCGACACGGTCTATATCAGCAATTCACAAGCGACCGATACGGCCGTCTTGTTCAATTTGGGTCATCGAATGATGTACATCGATGGTGTTCATAGTTGGGTCATCATTGGAACACCTACGCAAGGCTGGATGGAAGCAGACTTCGCTGACAACAGCGATACGACGTCGTCGAAGCGACCGCTCTTGATGATGAATTATACCGACATTGATTCGATTACTATCTCGCCAACAGCGACGACCATTAATGCAGATTCGACCGTACAATTCAGCGCATCGACCTTCGATTACAACTCATTGGTTGCCAGCGTTCCTGTTGAATGGTCTGCAAGCAGTGGTTCGATCGACTCGACCGGATTGTTTACGCCAACGTCTGCAGGTACACACACCGTAACAGCATGCTTCGGTGTCATCTGTGAAGATGAGACTGTGACTGTGACTGCTGGTGCGCCAGTCGATCTGGTTGTCACACCGCTTACTGCCACAATTACTGCGGATGAAACATTGCAATTGACGGCCAACGTGGTCGATCAGCATGGAAATCCAGTCTCTGGTGAAAGCATAACGTTCTCGCCGAGTAACGGTACGATGGGTGGAACCTTCGGTGATGTGTTCCAACCGTACCGGACCGGTGGACAAACGGTGACGGTGACATGGGGTACAACATCCGTCATCGTCAACGTTCAAGTTGAATTGGGCGCTCCTACAAGCATCGAATTAACGGGTTGTGATGGAATTGTTCCTGCTGGAACCGAGTGTGAAATCACCACCATGTTGTACGATCAATTTGGTAACGTCATTCCACTTGGTGATGCAGGAGCACTCTCCTACACGGTCAACGATGGCTTGTACAGCGAAGCGACGAGCATGTACTTCGCTGATACGGTCGGAACTTGGCAGTTCTCTGTGACTTCTGCCATCGGTCTCTCGGATTCGATCACGATTCAGACCGGACATGGCCAAATGGCTTCCTTGGAAATTGTTCCATCCGCATGGGACATTACCGCTGATGATGTTGTGTTCCTTAACACCACTCGAATCGACGTACAAGGCAACAGATTGCCGGTTGTCCTCCCACTTGAAAATTGGACTTCAATCGCTGATGGTGCATTGAACATTACGTTGGACCATCCGGTTCAATGGATTCCGAATGGATTGGGTGGACGCGTCATTACCGCCCAATACGAAAGCACCCTTTCGTCGATTACCATCAACGTTTCAAAGGGTGTCATGGTCGGTATGGTCCTCATTGTTGATTCAACCGATGCTGCAGACATGACATTTTCAATCACGGCAGATGATACACTCATCGTCAAGGCGAAGGCAAGCGATGGTAAAGGCAACCGTTGGACCATCGATGTTAACTGGACAGTAGCGCATCCTGATTGGAGCGATCAAGGCGTCTTGTTGTATACACTCTCTGATGAAACTGAGTTTATGCCGGTCTTAGCCTCGACAACCGCTTATGTCGTTCGTGCAGAATACACATTTAACGGCCAATTGTTCAGCGAGGTTGTGAACGTTGAAGTCTCGGAAGGTATCATTCAGGTCTTTACGATGAACACGATTGCATCCAATGGCGATACGGGTTCAGTTTACAACATTAGTGCTGATGAATCGATTGAATTCTCAGTAGCCTTGAGCGATGGTGATCTTAACCCACTTGATGTCAATGTGCTTACGTGGTTGTTTGAGAATGTTGATTCTGGTGTTGTCACGGATGTAACAGCTGACTTCGTTGCTGATGAATATCAATGGGAAGCGACAACCGTCGGAAATTACCGAATGCTGGCCTATGTCGAAAATGCGGATGGCTTCAACTACACCCGTTCCATCGACATTTCAGTCTTCCATGGTGAGGCTGTTTCACTTGACCATGAACTCAACACATTTGACGAAGATGCTGGAGAAACCATCGATATCTCCATCACAGGTACGGACAGTGATGGCAACACATTCCCACAAGATGTTGAATGGGTCGAGGATGGTTCTTCTTCGGACCGAATCATTCCGGTTCCGTTCTCACCAGGTTCGTATTCCTACCAGGCATCTGCTGCAGGCGATCATACCCTTGAATATTCAACACCAGGTGCAAGCAATTCATTTGAATTGAAGATTTCACCACAGATGATTGTCGACTTTATTGATGTTGAATTGTCAGCAACTACCGTTGAACAGCAAGCATCGATCACCGTCACAGTTCTCGCTTACGACGCATTTGGTAATCCAATTCCAGTACCAAGCAGTGCTCGAGTTGATGCAACAGGTCGTGGAGAAGTTGAGAGTACTGGCTTAGGAACTTGGAAGGTCACAACCTTGGATTCAGGACCTCAAACCATTACGGTTTCAGCAGGTCAGGTCAGCGAAAACTTTGAGATTGAAGTAACTGGTACATTCGGTGGTTTCTTTGCAGCAGGTGGTACGTTGTACTACATCGGTGCAGTCCTCATCGGTCTCATCGTTGCTGTTGTACTCGCACTCCTCGTCATGGCGCTACGCTCGGGTCGAGGCGATGATGACTGGGACGATGATTATGATGACGAGGATGATGATGAGGACGAACCACGTGCTCGTGGCCCATCCGGTCCAGCACCCGGTCCAAGCGGCCCAGCACCCGGTTCAGGTCCATCAGGTCCTCCGCCTCAGGAAGAGGAAGAAAAGGAAGATACTAGTTGGATGGTCGATCATCGCGTCGACGATGATGGAACGGAATGGGCGCAAAGCGAAGATGAAACATGGTACTATCGCGAACCCGGTCAAAGTGACTGGAACGAGTGGCAGGATTAGGTGAGCAGATGAATCAGCAGCATACCGCAGTTTCGCTGTGTGTTTTGTTGCTTGCTTCTTTGATTGCAAGTGTTCCTGCAAGCGCAGCAGGCCCTCCTGCTCAAATTGTTATTTCCACGCCATCGACTGTGATCTCATCCGATGGTGTTTTGCAAATGGAAGCAACATTGTATGATGCGTTGAACAACGTTGTTGATGGTGAGATTACATGGTCAGCGAGCAATGGAACCATCGAAGAGAGCGGCCTCTTTTTCCCCTGGTCTGCTGGTCAAGTAACCATACGCGCAGAACATGGTGGCTTCAATGATACGGTGATCATCACTGTGGAAGCCGGCTGGGGCCAATCGATTGAAATCAATACAACTGCGCAACCTCGAGCAAAGTATCCGTTCACATTGCAAGCCAACCTCATCGATTCGCATGACAATCCACGCCCAGGCATGGATGTTGTTTGGACGGTTGATGGCGTCTTTGTTGGCCAGGGTGAACCTTCTTGGACACCTCCATCACTTGGATTGTATGAGGTGGTTGCCCGCTATGATCAGTTGGAGGAACGCGTTACGATGGAAGCGATTGCAGGAGATCCATACGAATTTGTATTTCCTGACGATTTAATCGTACGCAGTGGACAAGGTTTGCAACTCTATCCAGACCTTGTCGATACATACGGTCAAACGATGAACAACACCTTGGCTGGTAACAAAGTTTGGGATGTTGAAAATGGAACCATTACACCCGTAGGATTCTACTATGCATCCGCTCCAGGAATTTGGAATCTCTCCGTGCGCGCGGGCTCGGTTTGGGGGAACAGCACCATTCGAGTCGTCCCGGCCGATGCTTCGATCGTCGAAATTCAAATCACCCCAGAGCAAGCAGTCTATGCTTCTGGAGAAACCTATCGTCTTGATGCGATTCGTACAGATTCTCAAGGCTATTCTTCCGCAGTTCCCATTCCAATCGCAAATTGGACAGTAAACAATGGCATTGTCTCACAAGTTGGAGATGAGGTGCATTGGACACCTGGACAAGCTGGTCAGTACAGCATGCATGTTGTCGACTCGGATGTGCCTGCATCACTGAATGTCGAAGTTACACATGGTTCGGCTGATTCGACACGACTTGCTCTAAGTCAGAATCAATTGGTTGCTGGTGGACAGGTCGTCCTCGTTCACGAAGCGATCGATTCATTCGGAAATGTTTGGCAGATTGCGGCCAACATCACCAAGACGGAAGGTGAGAACGCCAACCTCGAAATCTTCGATTCGTATGTTTCGATTATGCCAAAGGAATTGGAAACAATTCGGTTTACTGCGACTTACTTTGATGCTTCAACAGGAGTACTTCACCAAGCGACGTGGGCTGACGAAGTCCACCCTGGCCGTCTTGCATTTATCGAATTGCCCGAATCAGGGACAGAAGTTGCTGCCGATTCCTACATTGAATTTGATCCACAGTTCAAGGATGCATATGGAAACAGCATTCCACATGTGGCTGTCAATTGGACAATTTCAGGTGTTGATCGAACCCTAGAAATCCGCATGGCCGATGGAAAATGGTATCCTACACAAACAGGTGAGCATGAAGTCCGAGCCAATGCAGATGGTGTCTTCGCAGCTGTACGCATTAACGTCGTTCCAGGCAATGGTAATTCGTTGATCACCGATGGTGATTCGGGACTTACCATCGTGGCTGGTGTTGCAACCGATTTGTTTGTCGAAGTTGTCGATGTACATGGCAACAAAGCGCCGGCAGAAGATGTGGAAATGATTTCCAATACGTTCGTTCAGTTCAACGCTTCTTCAAGTGGACGAGGTTTCTGGCAACTTGTCGGCGTAACCAGTGGTACCTATTCACTCGGGCTCGTTCAAGGTGATGCTGAGCATACCATTGCCTTGACCATCGTTCCTGGCCAACCTGTACGAATTTTGACAAGTATGGTCAATGAAACGAGGAGTCAGGGTGAAGTGACACTCATTTCGGTTTGGGCCGAAGATTCACAAGGTAATCGCGTTGAAGTAAATCCAGACCAAACAGGTCTTTCATGCACCTCTGGTAAAGCAAACCACGTTCAATCGGATACATGGGAAATTGAACTCGAAGAAGCTGGCGCAGACCGTTCCTGTACTGTCACATGGAATGGATTGATCTCTCAACAATTCTATGATGTTGAGTCGGTTCTCCTTGCAGGTGCACTCGGTTCAACCAACACAGCAGTTTCCATCATCATCGTCCTCTTGCTGATGATTTTCGTCGTTCTTGTCGTTCTTATACGTCGCGGAAATGCGAAGGAAGAAGAATGGGATGAGGAAGAATTCTACGATGATGAAGAAGGTGATGAGGAACCTGTCATTGAGGATGAAGTGGATGAAACTGAGACGCCTTCTTCTGTTTCAGAACCAGAATCAACAACACATTCAGAACCCGAACTCGCTGGAGACCTGCGTCAAGAATTGGCGACAAAGGCAGGCCAAGTTGGTGTCATGCAAGCAGCACCTGGAACGAATCAAGGCGAAACAGGGTGGTATGTTGATGCAAGTACAGAATTGCAATACTGGAATGTTGGTAGCGATGGGTCATGGACTCGCGTACAATGACGGTCAGTGATCGTATGGGTGTTGAAGAGCATCGAAACTGGGACGATGTTGATTACTCTGCATTGTTGAACGGTCAAGCGTTCCCAACCAACTTCATGTGGGGTGTTGCGACGGCATCGCATCAAATCGAAGGTGGAAACAGCAACAATTGGACACGATTTGAACCCACATCGAAGAGTGGTCAAGAAAGTGGAATTGCCTGCGATCATTGGAATCGAAAGGAACAAGATCTTGACCTCATTGACGATCTCAATGTCACCCATTATCGGTTTTCTCTTGAATGGAGTCGAATTGAACCAGAGATGGGGGTTTGGAATGAAGAAGCGATCGCATGGTACAGCGATTTAGTCGACCGTCTTCTCAAGCGTGGAATTCAACCGATGGTCACCTTGCATCACTTTACCAATCCATTATGGTGGGAAGATTTAGGAGCGTTTGAAAAAGAAGAGAACATCATCTATTGGATCCGATTTAGTTCCAAAATGTTCGAATGTTTGAGCGATCGAGTTACGTGGTGGTGTACCATCAACGAACCCGCTGTGTATGCTTCAATGGGCTATGTACTTGGAGAGTTTCCACCAGGTCAACGCTCGTTCAAGAAAACACGAATCGTTTCTCTCAATTTGATGCGTGCACATGCACGATGTTATCGAACACTTAAATCGATGGAGAACGGTGCTGATGCACAGATTGGATTGGTGAAAAACATCAACTTGTTCGACCCTTATCGTCGATGGAATCCATTGCATCGATTCCAAGCAAATCTCCTCGATGGAATGTTCAATCGCTGTTGGATTAAAGGGCTCAAGACGGGTCGGTTCAAACCTCCTTCAGCTCTTCGAAGCATCGCAGTTGAAGGTTTGAAAGACAGCAGTGATTTCATCGGTGTGAACTATTACACACACTTGCTTGCAACACCGTTCATGCCAACAAAGGTTGAGATCGACCCGTTGATCCGACCTTGGGAAGAACGTACCGATTTCCGTTATCCTATGTATGCAGAGGGATTGAGACGAGCCTTTGAGATGGTTGCTCAACTGAACATTCCAATCATCGTCACTGAGAACGGTGTTGCTGATGATGATGATGACATGCGTCCCGAACATATTCGCAGACATTTGCACATCACGTCTGAAGCCATAGCTGAGGGATATGATATCAGAGGTTTCTATCACTGGAGTCTCATGGATAATTTCGAATGGGCCGAAGGATATGAGCAATGTTTTGGCTTGTATCATGTGGATTTTGAAACACAGGAGCGAACCCTTCGAACAAGTGGAGAACTCTATGCTTCAATTGCGAAGGCTCACCGAATGCCACAAGTTGTCATCTTAGCTGGTGGTCTTGGGACCCGACTTGGTGAGAAAACCGAACATATGCCAAAATCATTGATTGAAGTTGGAGGAAAACCAATTTTGACACATATCCTTGATTGGGTGCAAGGCCAAGGATGTAACCGTGTTCTTGTCTTAACCGGACATCATGGTGAACAATTCGATGGATTCACGCATACAGGGCTTGATCTAGCCTTTGTTCAAGAAACCGAACAACTCGGTACAGGTGGAGCGTTATGGAATGCACGCGACCATCTTGAAGACGAATTCATTTTGCTTTGGGGTGATGACTATCATCCAATCGATTATGTTCCACTTGTCCAGTCGCACAGGAGCAAATCATCTCCCTTGACCATGACAGTAACCACCGAACATGAAGTCATGAATCTACAAGTTGAAGATGGGCGTCTCTTGAAGTATTCGAAAGAAGGCGATGTTCCTGACGATTTCAATGGTTACGAGGCAGGAACTTCGGTCGTGAATAAATCGATTGTTTTGGAACATGGTAAAGATGGTGCATGGTCGTGGGAGAACACGATCTATCCTTCACTTGCGAAACAGATTCACGTTCATCTTGATGCAACAAAGTTTTGGGACATGGGTACGCCTGAACGCCTCCAAAAGTTAGAGGATTTCTTCAACGAAACCAGGCGATGATGCAATCAGAACGTCCTGTTCAGGAAGCACATCAGCATCATCGACGAGAACAAGGATCATTCCACCAAAACCGCCACCCATCATCCGAGCTCCAAGCACACCGTTCATCTTCTGTATAGCGTGAACGAGTTCATCGACTTCTGGTGTACTGACACCAATGCTTCGCAATGATTCATGGGATTCATTCAGCAATTGACCGAGTTGTTCCTTGCTTGCATTCATTGCTTGATGGACGCGAGCGTTTTCATTCTTAACATGCTGCTGTTTGACCTCTTGTGTTGTCGTATCTCGATAGTCCTGTGTGTTGAGCATTCGATGGATGCCTGAATCGATGAGTTTGAACATCCATGTTGATGGATAAGGAATGCTTGATGTTGTCAATGATGTGAAGTCAATAAATGTACAATGGTCTGCCTGAGCATGCATCATCGTCATTTGATCCAAGAGGCCACAAGGCGTTCCAAGAACAGTATGTTCCAATCGTTGTGCTTCAAGACAAGCGTCTTGGCTTTTCATTGTTGGTCCATGTACACAAAGTGCAACGGCAAGACATAATGCTGCAGATGAAGACATCCCCTTGCCGATTGGGATGCTACTATGAACATCCAATTTAGCAGGAGGGCCTCCTGCTTCCATCCATAATGCCACGACGGTATCATCGCCTTCGATTGTTGGATGATTGAAATCTGCTTCGAGGAGCAATCGATGCGGTGATGCAAAAGCGAGGGAACAGCCACCTGCATAATCCGTATGTTCACCGATAATGTTGACGCGTCCAGGAATGGATGCACGACGAATCATTCCAGCACATCCTCGCTGATATCGAGGTCAAACCAAACTGGAAAATGGTCGGAAACATCTGAATCACTCATATTCCGATCTACGCCCCATCGGCCAAAGAAGCGTCCATCGACATCACTGGTCATCACAATACGATCGTATGCACAATGTGTATTCTCAGAAAATGTCGTATCGGCAGAATCAGGAACCACCCAGAAATAATCCGGATTTCGAATTTCAAGTTGATTTAATTCGTAGGTGGATGCATAACTGCAATCTGCATTAAAATCGCCAAGGAGTACAACGTCTGATTCTGTTGAATTCACGTTGTAGGTTTCAACAACGTCGTGCAAAGCAGCCGTTTCATTCACAGCATTGGCTGGTTTGGTGTGGACCGTGATGAAGGCAATATCCTCGAGAACTGTACCATTGTTCGAGAGCAAATTGAAGTTCGCAATCAATGGTTCACGTTGGAATTGATCGAGTTCTGAATCGTTGTGAAGCCAAGCAGAATCGGCTTGGAAGCGAGAGGTTCGATAATAGATGGCATATTGCTCTTGACCTCCTTGGTCATCGTCCTGTTGACCTGAACGTTCACTCAAGACAAGTGCGTAGGCCTCATTCGCTTCAGCATTGATGGCGTCCAGGAAATCGTATGGAACGGTTTGATCCAAGTCTTTGATCTCTTGAACGACGAGCATATCGTAACGAAGTGTAATGTTGACAAGTTCGGAGATGACATCGGCTTTGCCCATTTTGGTTTCACCAAAAATCTTGATGTTGAATGTTGCAATTCGGGCAACATCTTCGCGACTTCTTGATTCAGAGCGTGCTTCCGTTTCCTCCTCATCTTCTTCCGATTCAACTTCAACATAGACGGTCCTCCACAATGGGCTATCATCTTGATGAATCAACAATTGAATCGTCATCGGAAAGAGAATCAACAATGCGACGAGCATGACGCCTTGTAAAGCGCTATCATGTCGTGCCATGCTTCAGGATTGGCTTCTCTATTATGAATCCTCAAGGTCCAATCGAGTTCAAGCATAGGTTCTTGACGCGAATCCATCTCGATGGACCATGGCAGAAGAAGTTTCCAAGGAAAAGGCCAAGGAAATTGTCGACATGTTGACGCAAGGCGGTTCCATTGATGCCATCAATACTTCACTTGCCTTAGGCATTCTACCATTGGTTGAATCGATTGGTGATTTGGAATTACTCGATCAGTTGGTTGAACACGCACAGCGTGTTGCTGAAGATGACGTTGAGAAGGGATGGGCTCAGTTTGAATATCTGAAACGCAATGCAGGGTCAATCGATGCCATCGCAGAATTGGCTTTTCAATCTGAATCGCTTGAAGATGGGGCGCCACTTGCCGCAGCCGTTTTGCATCACCATGCCTTGATGTTGCTCTCGATTGACGATGTTGAAGCAGCGCAAACATCGGTGAGACGCTCGTTAACGCTTCGTGAATCGCTCGAAGATCAACTCGGTATTATCTACGGATTAGCCGTCCTTTCTCGTTGCTCTCGAATCAATCAGGATTGGGATTCTGCGATCATCCACGATACGCGTCGTCTCGAACTGGCCATTGCTCAGAAAAACGATGTTCTCCACATGGAAGCACTCGCTGATGTCGCTCATGCACAAGCGAGCCTTGGTGAACTTGCAACTGCATCGGAGATGTATCAAGAAAGTCTCGATATTGCCAAGCAACTCGAACATCCTGCTGGCCATCTCGTTGCAAGTTGGGGCATTGCAGACCTTGCTGAAATCGAGACACGCTACGATGATGCCCTTCTGGCTTTATCGGATACGATGCATTTGTTCATGCAACTCGGAATCGCTGCACCAGATCTTCTCAAAAAGCGTCTTCACGATTTGACTTCATTGGGTCAAGAGCGTACGTAGGCGTCGAACGGGTTATGTTCTTTGACGTATTGGCAATAAAGAGGGGAAGAGAATGGAACACGACATCTTCTTTTCCATTAGTCAAACACCTGATGCGGCTGGCCACATTCCAGATGAGCAAACCATGCTGCAGAATTACTTCCAACAATTGGAAGTTGCTGATGAATTAGGTTTTGGTGTTGGCTGGATTGCTCAGGCACATCTTTCAACTGAAACACAGAAATCCAACAGCAAACCAGTTGTTCCACATTGGCAGGGTGAAGTTGGTCTCTGTACGGACTTTCCACAACTTGCAATGGAATCGTTTCGTCGAACAACGAACATCGAAATTGGAAGTGCAGTTGTTTCAATCTTAGCATCTGGTGGTCCAATCGCACAAGCTGAGCGTATTGCCAACACCTTGCAACTCCTTGCAGTGAACAATGATTCCAGAAAACTCCACGTTGGATTTTCTGCTGGCCGTTTTGAATTCATGGCTCGTCCATATGGGATTGTTCCTCGCAATCCTGTAGAAGAGGCAGCATGGCCTGCATTGAGGGGTCAAATATTCCTCGAAGCGAGTGAGGTTTTCTTGCGTCTTCTTCGTGGTGATGTCGTCAATTCCGACTCCATTCGTTCAACGACATTGACTCGACAAAATTTCAGAAGCGATGAAGATTGGCAACGTGTCCAAGAAGCCAATGGGTCAGATGATGAGGCGATTTCAATCAAACGTCGCTATGTGTTTGAAGATCTTCGTATTGTTCCGAATACCTTTGACCGAAATCAATTGGTTCTCGTTGCGGGAACACATGATCCAAATGCACAGACGTTTGTGAATTCAATCCTTCCAGTACGCGTGTTCAATTTGTCCATTACCCAACCCGAAGTGATTGAAGCAACACATGATCGAATGCGTTCATGCTTCCATGCCGATGGCGGAGAGTGGAAACGCTCCTACATGCCAAGAACGAGTTTTGTGTTCTTGAACGATGAACCGCATCTCTCAGCAGAAGAGCAACGAGCAGCGGCACATCGTGAAGCAGATGAAGCGCTTGGCGCTTATTGGAATGCGTTGGAAGGAACCATCGATCCGACAAAGGTTCAGAATGCTGCACAAAATGCACTTATCGGTAACGTGGAAGATGTTGCACAACAATTGGTCGGGCGATTTCATCCCGATGATCGAGTGATGGCATGGTTTGATTTCTTCAATCATGATAGCGATCGAGTTTGCCGAAACATGCAAGCTTACATGCGTAAGGTTGCACCACGAGTCGAAGAACTCCTCAGAGGTGCATGAACGTGAAAATCAATCATCATGTTCATTCAGCGGTGAAACCCGGTCGTCCGGGAAGTGAGTTGTTTCCTGAATCACCACTTGGAGAACAAGTGGAGGGTATTCCTACTGGACGTGATGTCGCATGGGAGCCTTTGGTTGATTATCGACGGAACGGTGTTTCTGAGACCACAATCCATGGCGCAGTTGCATGGGCACATGGTGATGAGGTGATTCATTCGTTTGGAGGAAACGTTCTGTGTTATGGGCGTTCGATGATGAAACCGTTCATGCTCAAGGCGTTCGTCAATGAATTGGAAGATTTGTCGTGGGAGCAAAAGGCGATTTCTGTGGCAAGTCATAATGGCGACACGGAGCACGTTACTGCGGCGCAATCACTTCTTTCACAATCGGAATGGCCGTTGATGCTTACGCCACTCGATGTACCATTGATTCAATTTGGCCGTCAAGTTCGCCGACCTCGTCGCTGGTATCACACCTGTTCAGGCGAACATGCTGCAATCCTACGTGGATGCAGAGAGAAAGGATGGAATCGAGCAGGATACACCTTGCCAGGCCACCAAGTGTTCGATGCCTACATGACCGAAATTCGACGCTATCTCGGCGAGGACTGGACGCCATTGCGGATTGCAAAAGATGGATGTGGCCTGCCAACCGTATCCAATACTGTTGCAGAACTTGCTCAAATTTATGCGGGTTTAGTTCGAGACAAAGAGAACGATTGGATTTGGGAAGCAATGGTCCGTCATCCTGACCTTGTTGGTGGATTCAATCGATTGGATTCAACCATTCTCAAAGCGGGTGAAGGAACGGTCATCGCCAAAGAAGGAGCAGACGGATTGCTTGGTCTTGCCATCGAACATCCAGACTATCCTAAGGGGCTTGGTATCGTTATCAAAATAGCGCATGGCTGGAATGCACAAGCGACGTGGTATGTTGCTCGAGCAATCCTTGGTGTGCTTGGAATAGATCTGAGAAATCCTTACCCATTGCATCGACAAAAGGCATTCATCGTTCCAGGAATCGTTCCAGATCGTTACCTTGAGGTCCTTAAAACGATTCCAACGTGGGATGAATGGGATCCGGATCAAGATCGTTGGATGTACGATGCGGAGTTGAATTCATGAACGCATTGAACTTCATCGGTGGTGTCTTTGTTGAGGCACATGATGGAGAAACACTCACCAACATCAACCCTGCTACAGGCGAAGAGATTGGAAGAATTGCACGGTCGAACAAGGAAGATGTCGAAGCAGCCGTCCAGGCATCGAGGCTCGCACAAAACGAATGGTCTGCATTGACATTACTGGAACGTGCAGATTGGCTCGATCGACTTGCAGATGGACTGGAACAGCGAAAGGAAGAACTTGCACAACGAGAATCAAAGGATACTGGTAAGCCACTTGCACTTGCTCGTCGAGTGGATGCACAGCGCTCAATCGATAATTTTCGGTTCTTTGCCAACTTTGCTCGAGAACAAGAACCTGAAGTGTTCGAAATGGCAGATGCTACGAATGTTGTTCATCGAAAACCGATCGGAACGGTTGGATTGATTACACCTTGGAATCTTCCATTGTATCTCCTGAGTTGGAAGGTTGCTCCTGCGTTATTGATGGGCAACACCATCGTTGCAAAACCGAGTGAAATGACCCCATTAACAGCCAACCTGCTGTGTGAAGTTGCAAGCGATATAGGGCTTCCTTCAGGTGTTCTGAATGTCGTTCACGGCTATGGTCCAGAGGTGGGTCAAGCCATTCTTGAGCATCCATCCATCCGAGCAATCTCGTTTACTGGAGGTACAGCAACTGGCCGACATGTTGCAGCGACAGCGGCTCCAAAGTTCAAGAAACTCTCATTGGAATTAGGTGGAAAAAATGCGACAATTATCCTTGATGATGCTAATTTAGACGCTGCAGTTGAAGGAGCCGTCCGAGCAGGATTTACCAACGGAGGACAAGTTTGTCTCTGTGGCTCCCGCATTCTTGTTCATCAATCGATTGCAGATCAATTCACAACAAAGCTCGTTGAATCGGTTAACAGCATGATGTGTGGTGCACCAGAAGATGCTTCAACACACATTGGTGCACTCATCAGTATGGAACATCTTCAGAAAGTTGAATCCTACATCGAACTCGGTCTTGAAGAAGGCGGTACGGTCCTCACAGGAGGCACTCGAGCCATGACTGGACAAGTTGGACCGACACAGGATGGTGCTTATTTGCGTCCAACCATCATCGATGGTCTTGATCCATCTGCTCGAACATCGACAGAAGAGATCTTTGGACCAGTTGTAACGCTACATCGATTTGATTCCGATGAGCAGGCTATCCAGATTGCGAATGCAACCGAGTACGGTCTCGCTGGATCTATCTGGTCAACAGATACGGAACGTGCACACGCACTCGCTCAAAAGATCGAAACTGGAATCGTCTGGGTCAACACCTGGTTGCACCGTGATTTACGCACACCATTCGGTGGTGTAAAAAACTCAGGCGTTGGTCGCGAAGGCGGTGCATGGAGTCTTGGTTTCTTTTCCGAACCACTCAATGTTTGCATTAAACACGATTGATTCTTCCAGCGAGCCTTTGAAATGTTGAATCCAATCGGAAGCATGAGGCAGAACGATGTCGGTTCACAGTAAAGCGACGAAGGTAACGACGCACACGCTTCAAGAAATGAAGCGTGCGAAGGAACCCATTACCATGCTAACAGCCTACGACTATTCGTTAGCTCGATTGGTTGATGCTGCTGGAGTCGACGTTATTCTCGTTGGCGATTCTGCATCCAACGTCATGGCTGGTCAAGTGACAACTGTTCCAATGACGCTCGATCACATGATATACCATGCACAGTGCGTTCAACGAGCTGTCGATCGTGCACTGATTGTCGTCGATATGCCTTTTGGAACGTATCAAGGGAATTCACGTCAAGCCCTTGAAAGTGCGATTCGTATCATGAAAGAGGCTGAAGGCCATGCTGTCAAATTGGAAGGTGGTGCAGAGATTGTTGAATCCATTGAGCGTATTCTTACAGCAGGTATTCCGGTTATGGGCCATCTTGGATTAACGCCTCAGAGCATCTACAAATTCGGAACCTACACCGTTCGAGCCAAGGAAGATGAAGAGGCTGAGAAACTCATCGCTGATGCAAAACTCTTGGAAGCAGCGGGCTGTTTTGCCATCGTTCTTGAGAAGATTCCAAAGGAATTGGCGCAACGTGTGCAGAGCGAACTGAACATTCCAGTCATCGGAATCGGAGCAGGTCCACATTGCGATGGCCAAGTATTGGTCTTACACGATTTGCTCGGTATTACCATGGATTTCTCACCACGATTCCTTCGACGCTATCTCAATCTTGCTGAAGAGATCGATGGTGCGATTCGCTCCTACTGTGAAGATGTCCGATCTGGTGACTTCCCGAACGAATCGGAATCCTATACGTCTTAGAGATAGATGAAAGCGAGAACACTGCCTCCGAAGGCGCCAACGTTCACAGCCATTCCGTGCCAGAGACCATAACGGAATGGTGGAAATTCAAACTGTAGCCAAAATGAACTGATGAACAACCAGCCGATACATGGAAGGAATCCTCCAAGATAAGTCGATGACCTACCAAACATCCAGATCAATGAGAGGATGCATGCTGTTACTGCAAAGCCCATGGCATATTCTCCAGCACGGTTCATTTCCATGTTGAGGAGGAGTTTGTAGAACAATGGCGATGCAATGAGGTAGATGGCGAATGCTCCATGAACCGGATTGGGAACGAAATGTGGTTCGATGCGAGGCATCACAGTAAGTTGCCATATCGCACCAAAGACCATTCCGATGAGAAGCGGGGCCATCATGTGACGGAGCATATCCGAGAAGATTTCGCTTTCTGAAACAGATGCTTCATCTGTTGCATCGGCTGAAAATACCTCCGTATCTCCCTCCGACATACCTGGTGCTCAATATCTTCTCGTTTGAGTTTTAGCCTAAATCTGCGATGCATCCATATGCGACCTACGTTTGGTCGTAGCATGGCCAAAGGTTCAATTGTTGCTGGTTGCCTTGCACCTCATCCTCCACACCTTGTCTATGCAGAAAATCCTCCTCAAAATGAGCCAACATCTGAAGGTGGTTGGGAACAACTCCGGTGGGGCTATGAGCGTCTTCGTGAATCGCTTTCAAAAATTGATCATGACGTACTTGTCATCTTATCACCACATTGGCAAACCTATGTTGGCACACATTTTCTTGGCCTTCCCCACTTTGAAGGTCTGTCGGTTGACCCCATCTTCCCGAACTTGTTTCGATATTCCTACAATCTCGATATCGATGTTGAACTCAGTCGAGCCATTCATGACAAAGCGGCGGACGCTGGATTAGCGGTCAAGATGATGGAAAATCCAGATTTCCGAGTCGATTATGGAACGATTACCACAGGCCACATGGTCAATCCGGCTTTTGACAAACCATTGGTCGTCATCTCCTCGAATCGTTCACGACACTATTATTCCGTTGAGGTCATGCAAGAGATGATGATGGAACTGGGGCGTGTCACACGAGATGCAATCCTTGAGAGTGGCAAGAAAGCCGTTGTTCTAGCATCCAACTCTCTTTCTCATCGCCACTTCACAACCGAATCCGATGTTCCTGAAGACATGAGCAAGGAGCATATTACCAGCCATGCAATGCATCTATGGGACATGCGCATCATCGATTACATGCGTACAGGTCAAGCACAACGAATCATCGATGAGATGCCAGAGTTTACTGAACAAGCGATAGCTGAATCGGATGGAGGTGGACTGACGTGGCTCTTGAGCACACTCACCGTTCCGACCTATCCGGCGATCCTTCATGGCTATGGAACCATTATTGGGACAGGGAATGCAATTGTCGAATGGCCCTGTTATCTACACGAGGAGGTTTGAGTTTGACAAATCCAATTCTCGCCTCATACGTTGTCCCTGTCCATCCACATCCATTGTTGGTGCCAGAACAGAACGAAGGATGGCAACGTCTTCGCGATGCATTCGATGAAGCGCGAGATCAAATCGCTGCAAGCGGTGCAGACTTGATGATTATCTATTCAACGACCTGGCCAAGCATCATCGGTCATCAAATTCAGGCGGATCCAAATCCAGTGTGGACCCTTGTCGATCAGGACTTCCACGATCTTGGTTCAATGGATTATTCCTTCAATATTGATGCTGAATTTGCCGAAGCTTGGAGCAAGGCCAATCATGCTCGTGGTTTGCAAAGCAGAACGGTTGCATACAATGGCTTTCCAATCGATGTTGGTTCGGTTGTTGCATTGAAGTTGCTCAATCCAGACAATGCCATTCCTGCTGTTATTGTTTCATCGAATGTCTATGCCAATCGTGCTGAAACAACGGTCCTTGCAAAAGCCTGTTTGGATGTTCTCGGAACGACTGGAAAGAAAGCGGTTGCAGTAACAGCGATGTCGATGTCGAACCGTATGTTTACTGAATTCATTGATGCTGCTGATGATAAAATCCACTCGCTCAAAGACGATGAATGGAACCAAAAGGTGCTCGAATTCCTTGAAGAAGGTCGTCTCGAGGATGTTGCTCAACTCTCGCGTACAATCCATCAACAAATACGCGTCCAGAAAGTCGTGACCTTCAAACCGATGTGGTGGCTTTCGGCGATGAACGATAATCGAAACGATCTCACCGGGCGCGTCCTTGCGTATGAGGCGCTCTACGGTGCAGGTGGAGCGGTCGTCCATCTCGATCCCACATCAAATGGCATGGGTGACAAGGAATACGATGAGGATGATGTTGAAGTCTATCATGGAGAGCGGAATGTCCTCGATGGAGAAGGTGATGAAGAAGAACTCCCTCAATCATCATCCAATCATGGCCCTGAACTTTGGGATCCTGCTGAAGGCAAGGATGCCGTCAATACCGAATCGGCACCGAAGCCTGTTGGACTTTACCCACATGCTCGACGGGTAGGTGACCTCCTCTATCTCTCGGGCGTTGGTCCTCGTCAACCGGGAACAAATGCCATTCCAGGCGGGCCAATCCGTGACACTGATGGTACACCTCTCGAATACGATATCAAGGCACAAACCCGTGCAGTTGTTGAAAACATTGCTCGAATCCTTGAGGAAGCTGGTTCTTCAATGGACAAAGTGGTCGATGTGACCTCCTTCCTTGTTGACATGGATCGAGATTTTGCAGGCTACAATGAGGTCTGGGCTGAAACACTTGGTCACTATGGTCCAACTCGAACAACGCTTGCCATTCGCGCCCTACCAACGCCGATTGCTGTTGAAATGAAGGTCATCGCTAAAATCTAATTTTCCGGATTTCGGCAGAATGTATCCTCAAAAAATGCAAGAGAATATATCCCGTGTTTACTTGAGGGTGTTTGAAGGCTTAGTTGCTTCATGAAATCGGGGATTTTGCATGCCTATCTCAAAACTCGATTCTCTTGTAGAAAAGGGAACTGAATCCATCAAAAAGACGCTGAAGCGAAGCGTTGGTCTTGCTGGTGTCGTCATCATTTCGCTTTCAGCAATGCTACCCGGTATTTTCGTCACACCAACCTTCGCTGCAGATATTATGGGTGCAGGTATTTGGCTTGCATTTATTGTTGCAGCAGCGGTCGTTTTGCCGGCAGCGATTTCAAAGGCTGAATTATCTTCAGGGATGCCCTCAAGCGGTGGATCCTATGTCTACCTTGAGCGAACCTACGGTCCAATGATCGGGACAATTAGCGGTCTTGGCCTTTGGGCATCATTTTTGCTGAAGTCAGGTTTTGCCCTCATCGGTTTCTCAGCGTACTTCATCGCAGTAACCACCTATTTCGATATCGATATGGAGATGATGGTTCTTTCAATGAGCGCCTTGGTTCTCATTACCATCGTCAACATTCTTGGGGTCAAGAAGGTCAAAGCGATTCAAACACCTGTACTCTTTGTGACATTGGCAATGTTGCTCATTACCTGTGTTGCCGCATTCTTTGCTGATGACTTTGATGGAACTGGCCCCTTTAAGGCAGCTTTTTCGACCGATTTGTGGACGCTTGCTGAAACATCTGCGTTTGTTTTTGTGGCCTATGCAGGTGTGACAAAAGTAGCTGCAATTGGTGGTGAAGTCAAAGATCCTGAAAAGAATCTTCCAGCGGGTATGCTACTCTCCTTGCTTATTGCAACCGTTTTGTATGCGATGATTGCCTACTTGATGATGGCTTCGATGCCTGATGGATGGTGGATTGGTGAGGATGGAGAGGTTGTCGAAAATCCAATTTTTGTCTTTGCTGAGGTCGTTGCAGGAACCGAATTCGGTATTTTTGCTGCCATCGTATCGGTATTGGCGATGATATCGATGGCATTAGCAGGCATTCTCGCATCTTCTCGCTTCCTGTTTGCAATGGGCCAAGATAAGTTGTTACCACCTGCCCTCGAACGTGTTCATGAGAAGTATGAAACGCCACATTGGCCAATCATTGTCACCGGTGTAGCGATGGGTCTTGCCATCTTTTTCGTACCTCTGAAGGACGTTGTAAAATTGGCATCAGGTTTCAAAATTATGATTTTCATTATGATCAACACTTGTGTCATCATTCTACGACAAACGAGCAAGCGCCATGATTGGAATCCTTCCTACAAGGGCGCATTGTATCCCTTCATGCAACTTTGGGGTATCCTTGCAGGACTGTTCCTGATTTATTTCATCGGTGATAAGGCATTCATCGGTGCATCTGCAGCCATTGGAGCTGGCCTTGTCACTTACTTCCTCTATGGTCGAAAGCATGCAGAAGTGAAGAAGACACCGTTCCAATCATTCCGTGAATCGATGACCGAGCATGTGGAATGATCACATTCACCGCTTGTAAGCATCTGATGTGTTTTTTCCAGCATCAATAAAGAGACCTGGAATCAATCCATGGATGAGCAATTGTACGGTTCCGAGTAGGAATCGAAATGCGAGTTTGTATGCTCCAAGAAGGTGCTCAAAATAGCCCATGCCTACATCCTTTAGATGGCCCATAATCGCTTGAACTCAACGATTATTTTTCACTCTATGGCAAGATTGTTGCGCAGAGCATTGAATTTTGAGGTACATTAGATGCCTCGAAGACGCCCACCATCGACGGGTAGTGAAACACCGCGTATTGCTCCAGCTGCGGGTGAGGCGAGGAATGCAATAACGGAAGCAGTCTCCAAAGGATCGATCAATCGCTCGATTGGAACTTGGCTCATCCAACCGTTATGGATCGCTTCGATGGATTGTCCTGTTCGCTCATGAATGGATTGCGCCAGACTACCCAAACGTTCCGTATCTGTAAAGCCTGGGAGAACATTGTTGATGGTGATGGATGGATGGAGTTCCCTAGAGAGCGATTTAGCCCACGACGCCATCGCCCCGCGAAGCGTGTTGGAAACACCCAGATTTGGAATGGGTTCGCGAACACTTGTCGAGATAATCTGAATAATCCGTCCATAATTTGCCCGAATCATTCCTGGTGTGAGCAATTTCACCAAAGTGTGTGCTGCATGAAGATGCCGAGTGAATGGTTGGGCAAGCTCATCCACGGTTGCATTGAGAAGCGGTCCTCCAGGGGGTCCACCCGCATTGTTGACAAGGATGTGAATTGGTCCATCATCAAGAATTGGTTGCAATGTATGCTCAATGGAATCTGTTTCTTCCAAGTCCATGACCAATGTTCGGTGTTGACCATTGCCAAGCGCATGAAGTTCTTCAAGCAATGACTTGAGTTGTCCTTCACTTCGTGAGGCGATGATGACGTTTGCACCTGCCTTTGCCATAATCCGAGCGGTTGCAGCACCAATGCCTCGACTTGCACCACAGATGAGTGCGGTCTTTCCTTTGAGCGCATTCGAATCAAGAACAGCTTGGTCACCAAGGAGGTCCATGATACGTGGACAGGTTCCTCTCTCTTAGTGGTTCGCTCTTACAACCAATCCAAAATAGCCTCTTGTTGAACCAACCAATCATCGCTTGCAGCATCGATGATACTGTAGTGGTCACCGGGCAACCAGACTTTTTGCACATCACAACCTTTGGCTTTCATCGCTCGTGCATACGTTTCACTTTGTTCAAGTGGAACATCAACATCTCGTTCTCCATGAATCAGAAGGACAGGTGACTGCGGTGGTAAATCAATTGGATTGACTTTCTTCCATAATGCTTCATGATCGTATGGCGTACAACCCATCCATTTGCGAATCGCATCGCCTTCATCGCTGAGTTTTGCATTGTCAGCACCAAACAAATCGGTAATTGGCGCCTGTGCAATTGCAAGCCATGGCTTTCGTTCTGCTTTACTCGCCATCAGTAGTGCCAGGTGTCCACCTGCAGAATGTCCCATCACCATGCTACGGGTAATGTCAATACCTGGTAGGAGTGCAAGTTGCCCCCATGCGCGAAGAACATCGGAAAGCGTATCCATCCATACGCCTTCATCACCGTCTTCCCATCGTCGGAATTCGATGTTCCAACTTGCAACACCGGCATCGCTCAATGCGTTTGCAATCGGCTGCATCAGTTCAGAAGTGTACTGTTTTTTCCAAAATCCACCATGAATCAACATGATGCATGGAACGCCGTGATCGTTCTGAAACGGGGATGGCTCATCGGGCATGTACAAATCAGCATACTGCCATTCCTCAGCGCCCCATTGCATTCGATCGATGGGCATAATGGCCAACTCATGGCGTAACTCGATGGCGATCACGTGGGAACAACACCGTCTCACGAACGTTGCGAGAACCGGTTAAGACCATCAACAGTCGAGCAACACCAAGGCCCCAACCTGCGTGTGGTGGTGCTCCAAATCGGAATCCATCGGTATAGAACGAAAAGTCCTCAGGATTCAATCCCTTGCTTCGCAAGTTCTCTTCAAGCACTTCGACGTTGTGTTCACGTTGGCCACCACTGGTCATTTCATCACGACCATAATTGAGATCGAATCCACGACTGAGTTGTTCGCCCGTCACACCATTTTCACCAGGGACATGATGGATGTAGAATGGTTTCATCTCCATTGGCCATCGAGGAAGGAAGTGGAATCCAGGATATTTTGCAGCGATGATATCACAATGTGATGAATCGATGTCATCGCCCCATTGGATTTCTTCACCAGCATCTTGAATCATTTGAATGGCTTCACAATAATCAATTCGTGGGAATGGAAGGCTTGGAACATCAACTGAAATCGGTTCCAACTCTTGTGTCTCTCGATAGGCATTGATAGTAGCAATATGTTCCTGATCGTTGGCAGCAACACATTTCCAGATGTGATGAATCATACGTTCTTGAACACCCATGACGTCTTCATCGGTCATCCATGCCGCTTCAATATCGAAGGAAATAAATTCGTTCAAATGGCGATACGTATCGTGATTTTCAGCTCGGAATGCAGGTCCAATTTCAAAGACACGTTCCATGCCTCCAAGGACGGCGAGTTGTTTGTACAATTGCGGACTTTGCGACAAGAAGGCAGGCGTATCAAAGTACATCATTGGAAAAAGATTGGTACCACCTTCAGATGCCGAAGCGATAATCTTCGGTGTGTTGATTTCCTTGAATCCTTCCGTAATCAAATGTTCTCGGCCGTATTGTAAAACACGTGCACGTAGCGTGAACATCGCATTGACATGCGCACGTCGAAGATCGAGGAAACGATTGTCAAGACGCGTGTCGAGACCGATCGAAACCGTATCTGTAATTCCAAGTGGTAATGGCACATTTGCTCGAGTGAGGACGTTTACATCAGAGGCAACAACTTCGTAAGCGGGAGGTGGAGGCGTCTCGCCTTCCTTGAGTTTCGGTGGGCGCTTCTGAGCAACGATTCCAGTGAATTGGAGTGTTGACTCCCGAGTCATCCGTTGAACAAGATCAAGATTCTCTTCACCAACAGTATCGCCCTTAAGGAACACTTGGAGCTTACCTGTTCCATCGCGAAGATCAACGAAACAGATGGCACCCTTCCCTCGATTGGCTTCCATAAAGCCACAGACCGTGACTTCTGTCCCAACGAGGTCTTCGCCTTTGTTTTGGATTTCAGCAAGGGTATGCGTTCGATATGCCGTAGGATGCCAGTCAGCCATGGCAAATCCTGTCCGATGTTCCTAAAATAGCAATCGCCAAAGACAATTCCTTCAAAAAACCAAACCTTTGATAATGTGAATCCAAGCGGTCGGAGTATGACACAACGGATGTTCAGTTCCGAATCAGTCACTTCTGGTCATCCTGACAAGGTCTGTGACGCAGTCTCCGATGCGATTGTTGATGCTTGTCTAGCCGTTGATGCAAACGCCCGAGTTGCGGTCGAAACCTGCATCAAGGGAATGGCCGATAAGAGCGTCATCGTCTTGGCTGGTGAAGTTTCACTCGAAGGTCAAACACCTGATTACGAAGCCGTTGCCCGCAAGGCCGCCGCTGATATTGGTTACACGTCGCATGAAATCGGTATGGATGCAACCGATGCATCCCTTTGTGATGTATTGGTCTATGTAACCACACAATCGACCTTCATCAACCAAGGTGTTGACCGAGACAACATCGATTCGCAAGGAGCTGGCGACCAAGGACTCATGTTTGGATATGCTTGCGATGAAACCGAAGCATACGCTGATCTTCAAGGACGATTCTTCCCGCTCGCTGCGGCCCTTTCACAACGCCTATCTCGTCGATTAAAGACCGTCCGTGAAGACAACATCCTGCCTTGGGCTCGTCCAGATGGTAAGACACAAGTGACAGTTGCTTACGATGAGGATGGTTCCATCATCGGTGTCGATACGGTCATCATTGCCATTCAACACGACAAGAATCTCAAGGACCAATTCGATGGTTCTGTCGAAAAGGAACTCGCACATGTTCGGGAAGCGATTACAAAGCATGTTGTTGAAACGACCATTCCACAAGAACTCTTACTGCCGGGATACAAACTCGTCGTCAATGGAACAGGACGCTTTGCTGACCCTGGTGGCCCATATGCAGATGCTGGGCTTACAGGTCGAAAGATCATCGTCGACACCTATGGGGGCATGGGTCGACATGGTGGTGGCGCTTTCAGCGGAAAGGACCCTTCCAAGGTCGATCGTAGTGCCGCATATGCCGCTCGTTGGGCTGCAAAGCACGTCGTTGCCGCTGGTTTGGCAACGAAATTCGAAATTCAGTTGGCGTATGTCATCGGTGTAGCAGACCCTGTGAGCTTGATGGTCGATTCCTTTGGAACAGGAACTGTATCCGATGAGGAACTTGCCAAACGAGTTGAGTCTACCTTTGATTTCCGACCTGCTGCAATCGCTCGCGACCTTGACTTGCTTCGTCCGATCTATCTCGAAACATCCTCTGGAGGGCACTTCGGCAGAATTCCTACGGATGAAGGGCACTTCCCTTGGGAGCGTATCGATTCGGCTCGAATTCAATCATTGCTTCAATCGTGAACTTTTCACGCTTCAAGCCGATTCGCTCAAGTGCTGAGAACGTCTCGCATGTATTGGTCCGATGTCGCAACTCTCCATCCGAGCAGTCGTTTTGGTAGCATTGATGCTGCTTGCGAGTGCATCGCCTCTCGCTCAATTCACGCGTGCAGATCCTGAAATCGAATTGCAAGTGGACATGAGTCACATGATTCTCATTGCTGGCGAATCGATGAATTTGACACTCACCATCGAAAACAACGGTTCATCGATCGAAACCTACGATGTTGAAACATCAACCGATGGTCTGTCTTCACTTTGGAGTGCTACGCCAACCTCGAATTCTGTTTCAAACGTGTTGCCGACCTACAACACCACGACGACCATCGTCGTTCATCTTGCAGAAACAGCAACGCCGAGTGATAATGGGAAATTTACAATCTTCGTCAATGAGAGCGATGGAATCGCATCAACATCCATTGATGTGTATGTCAGTGTTGCCATTGTTTACAATCCATATGTTGATGCAACAGGCATCGGCGACCAAGGGCTTTTGGCCATGCAACCCGGGCAAAGTCTCGATCTCCCCATTCCAGTCAGCAACTACGGTTCAGTCATGGACTCGTATCTTCTCGGTGTTGGCGAAGAACCCGATTTGAGTGGTTGGTGGGCGAACTACTCGTCAAGTGACTCATCGAACACTACCAACACGACACCATCGTGGTCTGCTTCAGTCAGCGATGTTTTGATGTTTGGCAATTCCTATACGTCTGCGAACGGTCTTTCCTCAATGCTTGAGGAATTGCTTCGAAGTGCACATAGTCCGAGCAACACGTCGGATTTCACCAGCGGTGGTTGGACCATTGCAAACCACTGGGATGATGTGAACACATCAGGCAGTGCTCAGAACCTTTCCCTTGCAACCGGTGTATGGGACACGGTTGTGCTTCAAGATCAATCGCAGGTGCCAGGTTTCATCCGCACCAATTCGGATTGGCTTGCAAGCAAGAATGGAAGCATCCATCTGGCAGATAGAGTCGATACGGAAGGCGGTGCAATGATGTTGTTCATGACTTGGGGTCGACGAAGCGGGGATGCAATGAATCCAACCCTCTATCCAAATTACACCGTGATGCAAGATCGTCTTGAAGAGGGTTACATCGACTACAGAGACAACATTTCGCTCTCCACTTCTGCTGAGATTTACATCGCTCCGGTCGGATTGGCTTTCAAGCACATTCATGATACCATCGTCGCTTCAGGAGGAAATCCATTATCGCCAACATCAACCTTCTATGGTCTGTACACAGCAGATGGAAGCCATCCGTCCACATCTGGTTCTTACCTCTCCGCTTGTGTTCTCTTTGCTGCGCTTACAGGAGATTCACCGGTTGGTTTGACCGATAATACAACGCTGGATGCAACCCTACGTCTCACACTTCAACAAGCAGCTGCCGAGGTTGTGTTCAACGGCTCATCAACCTACAACTACCCGTGGGAATCTTCAGGTGCAATCCAAGGCATGAGCCAACATTCAACCTTCCCGCCCGGCTGGGAAGTTCGTTGGTTGGACGACCAGATTGAGAATCTCTCTGCGAATGGACAGGAGACTGCTACCTTGCGAATCTCCATCCCATCGGATGCAAGCCCGGGTGCTACGGGTGTACGCCTCTATGCTGGTTCGCTGTTCGGCAACCTCACAACTTCAACGCTGATGGTGGTGGATGTTCAAGCGAATTATGATCTGCAAGTTGATTTCTTGAATGCAAGCGATGCCTTCATACCATCACAACAAACCAATACCACGCTTCGTTTATCCAACATTGGAACGACTTCAGCAACGTTTGATTATGCCTTAACGGTCTTGTCCGGTCCATGCACTGCATCCTTGTTGACATACACGTCGACAATCGACGCGGGCGTGTCGCAGGACCTGCCATTCCAGGTTGATGTCGGTACTGTAGCAAACGTCGGCGATGTATGCTCGCTTCGGCTCACATCAACGCTTGCATCCGATTCAACCGTTTCCTTCCTTCGAGATTTCTCTTTCGAAATCGATCGTCAAATCGACTTCGTCCTGCAAGGGCCAAGTGGGCCAACACTGCTTGATCCAGGTGTTGAAACCACCTTGGAAGTCCGTGTCTTCAATACGGGAAGTGAATCCGAGACGTTCTCATTGCAAATCAACAGCAACGCTTCATCACCAGTCACAGTTGAACTCGATGGCGCATCATCCGTCACTGTAGCGGCCGAAGCGTCCGCCATTTGGACGTTGAAAGCCACGGCTGCAGAAGGCTCCCTCGGTGTCTATGAACGACTCATCACCGTCACGCATGATTCACTCCTTGAACAAAACCTCTCGCTCCAATTCGACGTACAACCGATCGCCGATCTTCGTTTACAAGGTCCGCTTGATGGACGAATTGTTGTTCAATCGGGTGAAGAATCATCCGTCATTATCGCCATTGAAAATGAAGGGACTTCCAACATCACACTCGATACCTTCACCATCGCAGGATTACCGGGTGGTGTGGATGCTGGCTTGCCAGATGTGAATGGCTATGTTCTCGAAGCAGGTTCTGTCTACAATGTTTCGTTCAGTGTGACTGCCTCGGCAGCAACAAGTGCACGAACCGATGCCCTCACACTTCGATTGATTGCCGATTCGACTGAAGCCCTGCTTGCCATAGAATTGCAGGTCATCGATCGAACCTTGGCGCAACTCAGTCCAAATACCAACCAAATCATCGCCGGGCCTTCCGCTTTGACAAACGTCACGATTGAAGTGACAAACATCGGTACCCTCCAGGATACGTTCCTCTTGTCAATCGGTGCTGGAGAAACCTCGAATTACTTCGAACTCTCCCTCTCAAAGACGTCGGTCGTTCTCGGTATTGGTGAATCTGAATCGGTCGTACTAAGCGTACGTGAAACTGCAGTGGGGGCGAATCCAAGCGGCCTTCCAATCAACATCGTTGCTACATCAACACTCGACCCATCCTCATCTGACACATCCATTTTGACACTGATTCCAATGACTGCAGGTGCTGACATCAATGTCTTCGCAGATGAGACACCTGCAGAAGCAGGAGGCACAATTTCAGGTACGTTCACTGTCATCAATACAGGCAACAGCGTTGATGTCTTCTCGCTCTCTTCAGTTGGACTTGATTGTCAGATGGAATCCTCAGTTACGCTCCAACCGGGCGGTTCGACACTCCAACTGCCGTATGTATGTGCTCTTCCAGAAGATGCACTGGCTGGAACCAATGCATTTAGCTTTAGAGCAGTCTCAACGGCCCGTTCGGACGCAATCCATAACGAGGCGGTTGTCTACGCCATCGATGCGACTTGGGATCCAGACGCTGTGGCTTCAATCACACTCGCAGACAGTGATTTGTCGATTCCATATCTTGGAGGATCTTCAACAACGATTACCATTACCAATCTTGTGAATATAGGTATCTCTGGAAAGTTGACGCATGTTGGTGTTGGCGACGGTGTGTTCCGCATTAAGTTCAACAATTCGCTCGGTGAAGTCAGCGATTCGTTTACACTTGCTCCTGGTGCATCAGAAATCTTTGTTGTTCGATTCGATGCTCTTTCGACCGATGCGGTCGATGCAGAAATTCGTATACGTGCGTTGATTCAGATCGATGGAAGCAGTGGAAATGCTGAATCCAACCCGCTGGAGATTCGCTTGAAAGGTGAGCCACAACCACCACAAGGTGTAACCTTGCTCGGGGCGGAATTGAGCAAAGAAACCACACTCCAAGCAATGGCAGCAGGGTATGTGCTCTTTGCACTCGCAGTGATGGTCATTCGACTCCGAAAGCCACGTAGCGTTGTTCCAGTTGAGGAAGAAGAGGAAGAGGAAGAAGAGGAAACCAAGCAGTATGCATTGGGTCCGAACGAATGTCGCATGGATTCGAATCGACGCATCTCTTGCCCTTCTTGTGAAGCACGACTCGCCGTTCCTGGAGGAAATGAGCCTCCATTCCGATTTACTTGTCCAACGTGCGATTCAAGCATCCGGGTCGTTGAGTATGGTACAGCTCCGAAGTTCTGATCACTTCTTCTGAGCGATGAGAAGGAATGCAGTATGGCCAAACGGGCCATTGACTGGTCGAACACCACCTTTGCTGGCTTTACCCCATTCACGTTCGATGATTTCACCAGCCCATTCGATTTCAAGACCCTCTTCTTCACACGCAATCCACGCTTGCTCAAGTTGACTTGAAACGGGACAGTAGCACGACAAGCGAGCACCAGTCTTGAGCAGATGCGCAACCGCTTGAATGGCTGTAGAATGTTCTGGTAAGTCGAGAAGAATCGCATCAACTTCAGTTGAAATTTTTTCGATATCAGAAACAGAGTCTTCAACTCGTCCATCAATATGTGAATGCATTGGAAACTCTGGTAAGGCTCGAGCCAGCGTTGCTAGATTCTCAAGACCAACATCTGAATGTTCTTGCCGAGGTTCAACCGTGATCAAATGGCCAGATGCACCCATCACTCGAGCAAGATGCATCGACTGTCCTGCTGAACCAAGACCCGCTTCAAGCACGATATCACCTGGTCCAATCCCGAGTCGTGCGATAAGAACACCAGCATCCTTCGACCCAATGGTTTGTGCTCTTCGTTTCATCCCCTTGACAAGTTCAGGCAGTCGTGGAGGTAGCCGAGTAAACGTCTTGGAACCGATTTGAATTTCGTGACCGATGTCAACATCGTTGAGTCGCTGATACGGGTTCAACACACCGATGCCTTTGATCTTCACACTCTCGTCGATCATCTCGACAGTATGAACACGGCCGTTGGGCTCAATGAGGACCGCAATATCTGCGTCTGCCATGACGTTGCGAGTGCGTCTTGGACATCAGACTTTTGCAAAAATATGCATATTTCAATATAAAATACAAAAGACGAGAACAGACTACAATTATATATTGAATGAACGTAGCAAGACTATGCAAAATTACCTGCGTTTTGCCGCTTTTACAATCGTCTTCCTCTTTGTTGGGAGTTTAATGGTCGGATTTGTCTCCAATTTCGACGCACCAGAGTNCGAAGTTCTTGCCGAAGAACCGGTTATTCAGAACCCCTCGCAAGCGAGCAGTCCAGGGCACGTTGTCTTTGGCCAATACATCTCGTCCGACAATTGCGGTCACTGTTCCAAGCCAGGTGGAGGTTCAGATGCACATCACTCCATTAAGCAGAATCACCCTGATGACTATGTCTACATTACCTACATGTCTGCATCCTACGGTGACACCGATACATCACGTGCAGGAAACGTTGCACCGTACAACTGGGTTTGGTCCCGAAGTGGAGCGCCTGATGCATACTTTGGTGACCGGACCGACAAAAATCAAGGTGGTGCAAACAGTGCAGGTACAACCTATGACAGTCTTTTCCAAAGCGGTGGCGGAATGCACAGCTCCGTCAACGATTACAGTATGAGTGCTGGAATTAGCCAATCGGGAAGCAGCTACAACATCGATATTTCCTACCGATACACTGGATCGGGTTCGCCAGCTGGTAACATGAAACTCTATGCAGCGTTGGTCGACAAAGACTGCACAGGATATTCCTACAGTTCGGGTATTCCTCACGGATACAACTGCTGGATGGCGTGGCTCACGGCTGGTAACACCTACAAGTCGAAGAGTTCAGGTTCAGGGTCTGCTTTCGAAAGTGTAAGCTTAACATCAACAAGCCAAACATCCTCTTGGACAAGTGTTCCTGCATCCGTCGTTCCTGGCGGTCTTAGCAAAGCGATCGTCATCGGCGTTCTCATGAGCGGTAACACCGTATCTGTCGGTGGTTCAAGCCCTCACGTATACCACGCCATCGACTCAACGATGGGGCCAAAGATGGACCTTTCCATTCCTAGTTTCACGGTGACAAGCCCAGCGGGTGCTTCCTACAAGCGTGGCGACATCCTCACGCTCGATGCAACCGTTGCAAATACAGGTGATTTGGATTACACCAGCGGTGGTTCAGTTGACTTCTATTATGTCTTGAACGGTAACAAGAACTACATCGGGCAGTCGGCTTCAATCGGAACGTTGACCACAACAGGCGCTAGCCAAACCATGACCTCACAGCAAACCTTTGACACCAGCGTCCTGCCTGAAAATGGTTGGAAGACGGTCTTCGGCGTTGAACTCTCAACAACTGGAGAGAGCATCACTTCCAATAATCGAGCCACAACAGAACTCGATCACGACCGTCCTCCAAAGGCAAAGACGCCACAGATAATCGGAACAACTGAAATCAACCGAGGCATCTACGTTTCAATCCTTGCCAAGGGTGATGCTGATGACAACGTCGACAGCATTGATACAATGAGTTTCGATGTGGAGATTTCGCCTCGAGGAGCAAATCAATGGTCGAGTGATGCCGTAACTGGTGGCTTCAACATCCTGTATCTCGGTTCACCAAATGAAGGAAAAGAGTACTCGGTACTGCCAACTGTTGACATGGCATCTGGATACTATGATGTTCGTACCCGTACTGTGGATGCTCGTGGTCAAACCTCCAACTGGGCAACTGCAATCAATGCGTTCAATCTCATGAACGCACCGCCTTCGATCACACCGAATCAAGTGAGTCCAGTCGTTTGCGATTTGTCAACACGGGTTGATTTGACCGGCATCGTCTCCGATCCCGAAACACCGCTCTCGGATTTGGCTATCTCAAGCAGCGATTCTGCATTTGTAGCATGGCACGCTGCTACCACCGAGATTGAAGTCTTGTACGCTTGGGATGCAGTTCAAGGATGCCGTCTGGGGCAACAAGGCATGGAAATCACCATGGATGACGGTGGCGATTATTCCGGCCAAGGTCAGTTGCCTTACGGAACATTGTTGTTCAACGTTCTTGAAAACGGCCAGCCACGTTGGCAAGCGTTGCCAACACAAATCGTCGATGAAGCATCCAGTGGGACGTTCAGTCTCCTTCCATACCTCTCCGATACAGACGCACAAGGCAACGCTGCTTCGGCGGACCAGTTGTCAATCAGCATCATTTCAAAATCCACAGATGATGTCTTCAATGTTGCACTCGACGGGACAACGCTCTCATTCAGCACCGTTGATGATGATGTCAACGGTGAGACGCTTGTAACCCTTCGAGCGAGCGATGGCGAGCAAGTTGCGGACCAAACCATTCTTCTCAAGGTCAACCCAATCAACGATGCGCCCCGTCTCGACTTGTCGTCCATTGACGGTTCGACACAGAAACTCGGCGTCGAGCGTACCATCAACTTGATGGAACTGCTCACGGACGTTGACAACCCAAAGAGTGACACATTCATCAGCGTCAATTCAGAAGAACAAGGTGCTGCTATGTACAACCCAATCGATGGTACCATGACATTGTACTTCCAATCCACAGGCACACAAGTCGTCACGCTCAACACCGTTGATCGTTCGGATTACAACAGTTACACAATCACAATTGATGTGTATGATTCCTATCCATTGTACATCACAAAGGTCGATGATGGCAGTGCCCAATTCTACGTGCAGATGGAGAATACATACATCGGCCAGGTTCCTACGGCAAACATCTTCCTCACCGACTTGGCTCCGACCTTTACCTCGATTGAAACGACGTGGAACATCTGCAACGATGAGACCGGTACATGTGATGGATTGTTCGAAGAGAGTCTCGACGTAAGCCGTTCATTGGTTGGCTGGTCGACAGAGTTGAACATTGATTCAATTTTCATGCCCGACCAAAGCGCTCGTCCTGCTGGTTCAATGTACAAAGACTACTATCAACTCAGCATCAAGGCAGTTGACACAAATGGAGATGATTACAAAACAATCTCTGGTGTGAAATGGAACATTCTCGAAGAAATTCCAGCGCCTGCAGACATGGACGATGAAGTGTTTTCATCATACATCGACTATTTGGCAGAAGAGATCGAAAAGCTCGAAGCCGAGCAAGCCGATGAGACTATTTTGAATGAGCAGTACAAAGAGGACATTGCTCAGATTCTCCTTGACAAGCGAGCTCAGTACGATGTTGCTTGTGACGATCCTCGTGCAAACTGCCCTGTTGAGGACATGCAATCTGGCGACGCATCGGAGGAAGAATCCGATGATACCAACTGGATGCTCATCTTGGCGATTGTAGGAGGCGTTATCTTCGCAGCATTGGCAATCGGATTGATGATGACCCGTCGTGGAGGGGATACCAAGCTCTACGAATCTGAAGTTGCATGGACGCAAAACACCTTGCCAATCCACGATACAGTTGCGAACTCGATGTATGGTGGCGCTGCGCCTATCTTCCAACAGCCACTGCCACAACCGGTCGCTCAACCGCAACCAGTTGTTCAGCCACAACCAATCGCTCAACCGCAACCAGTTGTTCAGCCACAACCAGTCGCTCAGCCAGTCATTCAGCCGGTTGTTGCCGGACCTCCATTGCCACCTGGTGGATTGCCAGCAGGATGGAGCATGGAGCAATGGCAGTATTACGGCCAGCAGTACCTCGACACCCTACAGCGCTGAAATCTCAACCCTTGGCTTATGCTAAAGTCCTAAAGGGGAGGACGGCAAGGAAACAACATGTCAGAGGGCGATACGCCAGAAGATGTCATCGCAGAAGATGATGTCGAGATGGTCACCGTGTGGGCTCCAGAGCCTACAAAGGACGGTGACGAGTTGCTTTCGTCAAGCATTGATCAATGGATTGAGGACGTGAAATTTGAGTCGACCGAGGATGTTCCGATTCCTGACCGTCTCGTTGATCAGGTCATTGGTCAGGAAGCAGGTTCCGTTGTTATCCGAAAGGCTGCTGAACAACGTCGACACATGCTCATGATCGGTGATCCTGGTACTGGAAAGTCAATGCTTGCTCGTTCGATGACCGATTTGCTTCCGCAGGATGCACTCGAGGATGTTCTTGTTTATCCGAATGAAGATGATGAGAATGAACCACGTGTTCGCTCCGTACCAGCAGGTCGGGCTGAGCGTATTGTACGTATTCAGAAAGAGGCCATTCGAGAACAAAAAGAAAAGGCGCAACGTATGCTCTTAATCGGGTTTGGAGCTGTTGCATTCCTCCTCGTCATTGTCGCTATTCCGAGTGGTGATATCCTCACACTCCTCTTTGGAATGTTCTTGCTCATGTTTGGATACATGTTCATCCGAAGTCGCTTGGGTTCGGGTGATGAAGGTCGTATTCCGAAGGTGCTTGTCAAGCATGAACTTGACGATCGTCCTCCCTTTGTTGATGCAACGGCGACCCTCTCAGGTTCACTTCTTGGTGATGTTCGCCACGATCCATTCCAATCCGGTGGTATGGAGACCCCTGCACACGACCGAGTCGAACCGGGTGCAATTCACCGAGCCAACAAAGGTGTGCTGTACATCGATGAGATCAATCTTCTACGCCTTGAGGAACAACAAGCACTGCTCACTGCTATGCAAGAGCGAGCCTTCCCCATCTCTGGTCGCTCTGAACGCTCCTCGGGTGCACTAACAAAAACCGAACCAGTTCCATGTGACTTTATTCTCATCGCAGCTGGTAATCTCGATGCAATCCAAGGTATGCATCCAGCGCTCCGCAGCCGTATTCGTGGATATGGCTACGAGGTGTATGTCAATTCAGAAATGCCAGATACCAACAGAAATCGTAAGCGTCTGATTCGATTTATCGCTCAAGAAGTACGTCGTGATATGGGCAGTACCCGTGAAATCCCTCACTTCGACAAATCGGGTGTCTCGTTGATTCTACGTGAAGCACAACGTCGTGCTGGACGTCGCGGTAAACTCTCACTGCGTCTTCGTGAACTTGGTGGTTTGGTTCGAATCGCAGGTGACTTGGCAGCTGAAGATGGGGCGCCTTACGTCACGGATGCGCACGTATTGGCCGCACGCTCAATTGCCAAGCCACTTGAGCAGCAAGTCGCCGATCGAATGATCGAGCGACGACTCGATTATGCACTCATTGTCAACAGTGGAAACCGCGTTGGTCGTGTCAATGGCTTGGCGGTTCTTGGTGCGAACTCAGGTCTTTCCGACTTCTCTGGTATCATGCTCCCAGTTGAGGCACTTGTCACACCATCACAGGGTGGAGGAGGCAAGATTCACGCAACGGGAGGACTAAGTGATCTCGCGAAGGAAAGCGTTACCAACGTGAGTGCAGTCATCAAGAAATTGACTGGAAAGGATGTTTCCGATTACGACATTCACATTCAATTCGTCGATACGCATGGTGTTGATGGTGACTCAGCGTCGATCACCATCGCTACTGCGATCATTTCTGCCTTGGAGAACATTCCAATCCGTCAAGATTTGGCGATGACTGGTTCGCTCTCTGTTCGAGGAGAAGTTCTCCCTATTGGTGGTGTAACAGCAAAGATTGAGGCAGCTGCCCGTGCAGGTGTAAAGACGGTCGTGATTCCTCGCTCGAACATGCAAGATGTCTTGTTGGATGAACAATTTGAGGGTCACATCGAAGTCCTCGCTGTTGACACACTTGACGAGGTCATGGAACATGCACTCATCACACACGAGCAAAAGCAGAGTCTTGTTGAGCGTCTTGGGTCGGTTATCGACCGTTTGACACCTGACCTATCAGGTCCAACAACCTCCATTTGATGGGCGAATTGAAGCATGACTTCAAAGGGAGGATGTCCTCCACCGAGTTATGGATGGGGAGGTCCAACAGTCATCGGGTATGGATGCTGGAAAAGGAGCGCTCCTTGTCCTCTTTCTCGTCACCATGATCGATATGATTGGATTTGGTATCGTGATTCCATTCCTCACCTATCTTGTCGAAGATTTGGCCATCGATCAAAACATTACCTCGATCGGAATTTGGGTCGGTTTGTTGATGACATCGTATTCTGCTGCTCAATTCCTGTTTTCTCCCATTTGGGGTGGATTGAGCGATCGTATTGGGCGTCGCCCAGTCCTAATGATTGGTCTGGTGGGAAATACGGTCTTTTTCACAATGTTTGGGCTGGCAAATACACTTTTGATGGCACTTGCAGCCAGATTCCTTGCAGGGGTTTTCAATGGAAACATTGCTGTCGCACGTGCCTACATAGGTGATGTGAGCTCACCGCAACAACTCGCTACTCGAATGGGACTCATCGGAGCTGCATTTGGTCTTGGATTTACAATTGGTCCGTTTTTGGGAGGTGAATTGTCATCACCTGCTAGTCGATGGGATCTCTTTGTTGGTACGATCTTTGAGACTCACCCATATCTCTTGCCGTGCGTTCTTGCAAGTGTTCTCTCAATCTTCTCCCTTCTCTTAGCCTTCCGTTATCTTCCTGAATCGTTGGCTCCTGAATCTCGCTCGAAGCGAGCATCTCAATCTTGGGGTGCAACAATGAAGCGTACTGCTTCAAATGTAAAGCGAATGCTTGCAACCAAGAACATTGGTTCATTGATGTGGGTAACCTTCCTCTACATGTTTGGATTTACCGTCATGCATGCCGTCTTCATCCTCTATACGCAGATGGATCCTTCTCAAGGAGGATTAGGGTTTAGTGAAGCAGATAATGGGCGTATCTTCGCACTCATTGGTATTATCGGTATCATTACCCAAGGCGCTCTCATCGGTCCATTGACGCGACGATTTGGNTCGCTGTTCATTCTTCGGCTCGGTTCTNTTCTTGCTGGGATTGGATTAACCATGATTCCATATTCAAGCATCGATTTTGTTTGGGCTTGGATGTTTGTGATTACAGGATGCATTGCAATAGGAAATGGCTTATTCCAACCATCATCGAGCACAGTTCTTACAACGCTTGCTCGTCGAGATGATTACGAATTGGGATCTGTCATGGGATCTCAAGAATCCCTTTCTTCCTTTGCTCGTATTCTTGGCCCACTGACTGGGGGTTATGTTTGGACCATTACCGTCGAGCGAAGTGGCTTTTTCGATTATCATACAGCGTTCCATATTTGTGGATTCTTGATGGTATGCGCATTCCTGCTATCGTTCAAAGTGGACGCTCAACCTGCTGAGCATACGCCACAATAAATTCAAACGTGAAGCCGAAGAGAGCAACGCATGGACGGCCAAGAATCCGTGTTCGATAACGAAACCTTCCACAAGCGGTTAGGTGCGCTGGCATTCGCAGCCATCCTCTTGACCCTACTCACGGTTTGGTTGATTGAACTCAAGGGCATCTTCCAGCCATTTTTCATTGCATTAGGTATCTATTTTGTACTCAAACCAGGTGCTGACTATCTCTCCAAGAATGGTTTCCCAATTGGCTTATCTTATCTGACGATGCTCCTTTCTGCCTTCCTCATCATTATCGCTGCAGGCTATCTGGCCTTCGATCAAGTAAGTGATCTTGCAGATGATGAAGACCGTATCAAGGAGTACAACAACAAATTGGACAAACGTTGGAATCAGGTGAAAAATTCGCCAATCATAGGCTCATCGATTACAGAATCATTGAATTCAACCAATGGGACCTTGACTGAAGATTTATCCGAAATGGGCCTGCTTTCAAACGATTCAGGTATTGGTGATGCTGTAGGTGGCGTTGTTGCCAGCGTTGGAAGTTTACTGGGTATGGGTATGACGGTGACCTTTTTCCTCATCTTCATCATCTTTGAAGCAAATTTCCTCCCTGGACGTATTGAGCGTGCATGGCCTGGTGGCGTCTCAGGTCGAGTTCAAGATATGCAGATTCAAATTCAGGAGAGTATCAACACCTACGTCGTTGTCAAAACCGGTGTCGGATTGGGTACGGCTGGAATTACTGGGATCATTCTGTTCATCTTTGGAATCGATTTGTGGTTCACATGGGCGTTACTTACATTCATTCTCAACTATGTTCCTTACATTGGATCGTTGATTGCGACAGTGCCTCCATTGCTTCTTGGGTTTGTGACGCTCTCGCCTGGTGCTTGGTTCATCATGTTGATCCTTCTCGTTTCCAATCAACAACTCTGGGGAAGCATCATCGAGACGAAGTGGGCTGGTCGAGCACTGGACATTTCACCCGTTCTTCTCCTTCTCACAACAGCCTACTCCTATTGGGTATGGGGCATTTTGGGCATGGTTCTTGTCGTACCGTTCACGGTCATTTTCAAGATTGTTCTCGAAAACATCGAAGCTACACGTCCAATTGCAATTCTTCTCGCTGAGCGAGCCCCATCGATTGATGAGGCGTGGAAAGAAGCGATGAAGGATGGCCGTATCTCTAGCCATGAGAGTCGTTCACTCGAAGAATTACAACGCATACTTGGGCTAACTGATCGCCAAATGACCAAGGTTGCAGCAAAGCATGCAATTGAACGTTCCCTTAAGCGAAATCGNATCACTCCTGAACAATTCGAATACATCAAGGAAGCAGCCTCAATGTATGATAATGAGGCGTACCTTTTCCGATTGAACAACATCAATCTTGAATCAGGTCGCTTGAAGAAAGACAACAGATTGGTGTTGCAATCAATCTACAACTATCTTGAGGAAGAAGAATAATCACAGAATGTCTGTGAGAATCTTCTCAAGTTCAGTATTGATCATCAAGATCAATGTACCAAACTCCGGTGGAATGTTTGGGTCTTCGTAGAGTTCCTCAAGCTTTGACTGAGACATAGCAATACGAACGTCGATTTTCTTTCCTTTGTTGAGAAGCCAGTTTTCGCACGTCTCTTTGGCTTGTTTGCGAATGTTTCGTGGTACCTTCGGATCATCAATCTGATTAATTACTGTAGCAACTTGTTGCAACCTTGTNTCGACGTCCATCTTTCCAACTCCTCGGAATCCGCACCAGCATTCCCTTATCGTGGGCCGTCTTTAAGGTCATTGGCGACATGGGCTCTTCAATGGATGTTGATTCCGAGGCAATACTTGGATGGACTCGAGTGGCTGTCCTTGTCCTTTGCATGGGTTGGGCCGCATGGTTTGACCACAAAGAACGTCGAGTTGCAAACGAGCACTGGGTTGTATGGTCAAAGCCAATTCTCTTCATCTGGACGCTCGATCTACTGATTCAAAACCCTCATTGGTCGGTATGGCTAACCGCTTCAGCACTGGTTGCTTATGCGAGTGGTTCAGTATTGGGTCGACCGACGATTCGCGATGCGCAGCAAGGAAACCGTATGGACCAAGTGGTCTTTGTTTGGTATTTCGTTTCCATCGTCGGTCTTCTTGTCGCCGCTCTGCGTTTCTCAACCGTACATCCACTCGATGTCTTGGTCGGTGATGCCTCTTCAGAAGCGACCCTGTGGTGGTCGTACATTGGGGCCCTATTCACACTCTTTGTCATCGATTTGGCATGGCGGTTGCGATTCATCCATGGTGGAGCAGATGCGAAAGCACTCATGTGGGTCACACTACTGTTCCCTTCCTGGGCAGAAGTTCCACTTCTATCAACCGAATCGATGGATGAGATCGTCTTGCATCTTCCACCCTCACTCAGTTTGCTGATTTGGGGTGGCTTCTTATTCATCCTGATTCCATTGATTCTCCTCATTCGAAACATCTTCACAGGCTCAATCCGTTCGTTCTCAGATCTGTCGATGGCGTGGATGGCACTCTCAATACCGCTTGCTTCAGTTCATGGGCGACATGTCTGGATACTCTCGGATACGATGGCATTGCCAAGTGGTGAAACCGTAGTTCATCACCAGAGACGAGCCCCACGTCGAACGCCAAGTGAAGAAGAATTAATGGAACAGATTAGACGCCTTGAGGAACTTGGGACCGAACGAATATGGGTGAGTTTGAAACTTCCACTTCTGTTGTTTTTGTTCCCAGCAATTCTGCCATTGGTGATGATTGGAGATCCAATGGCAACGCTGTTGCCGTTGTTGCTACCTTGAGATCAGTTGCCCTTACGCTCGATGTTCTTCCAGCGAAGACCTTTGTAGCCACACTTTCGGCAACGTGTAGCACGGGCAGCGTTTCGAGCGTTGCACTTCATGCAGATTTTGCGGTGAAGCATACGAGCTTCAGCTTCAGGGAATCGTGCCATGACATGGCGACCCACTTCGTCTATTTAACCACAACCACGGTCAAAGAGATACATGGATGCCAGAATTCAAACACTTGAGAGCCTACCACTCACCATGCGCATCGTCCGTCTACCGGGGATTCATCACGATGCGAATGCGGTTTTACTAATTGGTTTAGAAGAAGCAATCCTGGTTGATTCTGGTACTGCTTGGTATCAACTTCTACAACAGGAACGAATCATTGGACAGTGCGGTGATGCATGCAAACTGCGGGAGATTGTTCTCACCTCTCGGCGTTATCCCTTCAGTGGTGGAAGCCTTTCGATTTCACAACATTTCGATAACATTCCAATTTCTGCACACCATTCAGCGATCTCATCGCTCTCAACAGGAGATTTCTTCACAACTTGGGCCAACAGATTCGATTCAGACATGCCCCGTTTTGACGTACAGGGTATCGAAGAGAATACGGTGAAGATACTCGATGACAACTCGATTGAGATTCTCGAAGCACCAGGTCCGAGCAGTTGCAATCTTCTGATTCACATACCTTCACAACGTACTGCAATTGCGGGGGCTTTGCTACCAAGAGCAGACCGCCCAATGCGCTGGGATGTTCCAACAGGCAACCTCGTTCAAGGCGTGGAGAGTTTGGAGGTATTACGAACCTTGCAATGTGAGAAGTTGATTCCCATGCATGGGCCGAGTCTACAGGGCCGTGATCACATCAGTGAAACCCTTGAACAACATATCAGTGCACTCAAACAAATCATCGATTCGAAAGGGACGCTACCAAGAAGTTGGCCCAAACCAGCACATACCTCTCTTTGGCATGAACCCGTTCCCGCATGGCCACGTCTTGAGCAAGAGACCAATCAAGCCGATGGTAACAGCCGGAACTGAGCTTCAGCCTCACGCCGTTGTGTCTCGAGTTTCTTCCGCTCTCGCATTCGACGAAGCATCAAGTTCTCTCCGAACGAGTGCGATGCATCTTTTGTCGTTGCGAGACCACCATCAAGATTGTACACACATTGTTCCCATCCTGATTGTATACGGATTGTTTGACCCTCTATACGTATGGAAGAAATCGAACGATTCGTTTCGAACAACAATTTTGAATCACCATTTGAAGCAACCGTCCAGATGTTCCCTTTTGCATCCGCAACCACCAAGGTTCCGTCTTCATCGATGCACATCGCCCGAATTGCAGCATCGCTGACGGTCGATGTATATTGCAACACAAATGTGGGGAGTTGAATGACATGCAATTGTCCTAATCGATCGCCGACAAAGAGTTTGGATAGCGATTTGTTGTCTTCTTTGACACCCAACAGTGCTGTTGCAGCAGTACGAAGATGCAATGTTCTTCGGGTGGCTGTTGCCTCCCAGACGACCATTCCATCGCTCATTGCGAGGAATGTTCCTTGGGTTGTGACAAGACTTCGGACAGTCGTTCGGTTGTTACGCATACCTTGTTGCTGAGTGCAGTCGGTATACCTGATTTACCAGGACACGAAAGTGAAAGTGAAAGTGAATTCAGTACATTTCGTCGTTCTTGTTTTCTTTCTTCCAAGAACGGTAGCAGGATTTGCACACACGAACTCGACCCTTTGTCGAGACAAAGTTGCCTGAGCCCCACATCTCCGTAGCATCATCAAAAGACAACGAGCGTCCCCCGAGTTTCTTGTCTGCAAAGCGATTACACGANTTGATTGCACAAGGGACTTCACCAGCACTCGATTTCTTCTTCTCAGCACCCTTGTCGGAGTTCTGAGGTTTGTTCTTTCGAGCCTTGGCTTTGAATCCCATACTTTACCCAGCGTGACCTTCTTCAAGAAACTTAGGGTTCTACTGTTGTGAACCTTCACCAAGTTTCGCCAGCAAGCCTTCAATCAATCGCAAAAGGCCACGAAGCGTGACCTCTGAGACGTTTGCAATCGAACAGATTTCGGATTGTGTGCGTGGTGAGCCAGATTCATTGGATGCTTTGTAGATCAGTGCAGCTGCAACACCCATTGGCTTCTTGCCTTGCCATACATCTTCATGTGGCTTGATGACGGACCACAGATGGAGGACTTGACTTCGCATGGAGGGAGGAAGTTCAAGCTTGGACATAAACGGCTCAATGTATTGGTCAGGTGAACTGATGGAATGCATGTTGAGCATTCGAGATACTTGGCGAATCAATCGAGAGAGTTCTTTTTCTTCGATGGAAAACTGTTCTGCAATGTCTGGAATCTGACGAGGCACATTTTCCTCACGAGCGACGAGATAGGTACATGCTGCTGCAACACCAGCAATCGAACGGCCTGTGACATAGCCTTTGTCGGAGAGACGACGATACAATCGAGCGACCTCTTCTTGCAATGCGACTGGTAACTGGGAACGGTCACGAATGAATTGGTTAGCCTTGACAAGGTTGCGCTCTCGACTCTTACGAGTTTTCGACCGCTCGTCAATGATTCGTCGACGACGCCATTCACGACGGCTTTGGTTGGAAATGCCGTGTCGACTGGCGGCTCCAGTGTTCAGGTCACGTACATCGATGGTTGTGTTGAGGCCACGGTCCGCAAGCGTGTAGGTCATTGGGGCACCGACGCGAGAGCGGTCCTCGCCACGATCTCGCTGAGTCCATTCTGCGCCTGGATCGAGAACGTTTTCTTCGACGACCAATCCACAACTGTTGCATGTGACTTCTCCACGAGTGGTGTCTAAGCTCCAATCGACAGCTCCACACTCTTCGCATGGACGTGTGTGGCCCTCGATAACTCTGCGTTCACTGGACACATTGGTCTCGTTCTGGCTTCGTTCGTTTCCCGTATCAAAACTCGCACTCATCTTCTCAACTCCGAGTATAGTAATCTCTTTCTACATTATATAAATGTTCGTATTATATGCATCATCTAAACCAATCCGCAAGACAGCATTTGTTATTGGGTTGGACTGGAATCTTTCTTACAGGAGGAAGNTTGAGCAACAGTATATGAAGGTGTGTTCAATTTACCCAATAAGCCCCAAACAATCTGACGCAGAAGCATGGGATAGTTCAAGGACATTCGTTCATCAGTCCGGGTTGAAGATTATGCCAGCAACGGTCATTCTAGGTGCACAATGGGGCGATGAAGGAAAAGGCAAACTCGTTGATCGACTTGCTGAACAAGCGACTTGGGTTGCTCGCTTCCAAGGTGGAAACAACGCTGGACATACGGTGGTTATCGGCGACCGTGTCCTCAAATTCCATCTCCTCCCATCAGGAATTACTCGCCAAGAGTGCTCGCTCGTTCTTGGTGACGGCATGGTCATCGATCCATGGGTCCTCAACACCGAGGTGGAGAATTGGATTAAGACTGGAGGAGATGATCCAAGAGGTAACCGATTNTTTGTCTCAGAACGAGCCCACATCATTCTTCCATACCACCGAGCCATGGACAGTCTCGACAAAACAATTGGAACCACTGGTCGTGGAATTGGTCCAACGTATTCGGATAAGATCAATCGAATCGGTTTACGCTTTGGCGACATTTCTGAAGTTGTCCAAGACAGCACGTGGGCAAAAACAACCGCCCATCGCATGAACAAGTCGCTCGAAGCAGCAGGTTCCGATGTACGCATTGATGCATCAGCGCTTGCAAGCGAAGTGGAATGGATTCATTCCACCTATGCAACGAGCATTGCGAACACTGGACTGATGCTTGATAACGCACTCAAACTCAATGAGCATGTGATTCTCGAGGGTGCACAAGGCTGTCTCTTAGACATCGATCAAGGCACCTTCCCATTCGTTACTTCATCCGTCACATCCCGTGGGAACGCAACACATGGCGCAGGTATTCATCCTGGTCATGTCGACGATGTCATTGGTATTACCAAAGCCTACATCACTCGTGTTGGAAACGGTGCAATGCCGACCGAATTGGAAGATGACGTCGGTGAACATCTCGGAACGGTTGGTCATGAATTCGGAACAACAACTGGTCGTAAGCGACGATGTGGTTGGTTTGATGCTGTGGTCATGCGTCATGCACATCGTATCAATGGATTCACTTCGCTCGCATTGACAAAACTCGATGTGCTTGGAGGTCTGGACGAACTAAAAATCTGTGTCGCTTACGAATTGGACGGTGCAGAGATTACCGAAATGCCAAGCAGTGCATCAGCACTTGCTCGATGCAAACCAATCTATGTGACCGTTCCTGGATTTGAATCAAAGTCACTTGAAGAATGGCTTGTTGTTGCTAAGCACGCCAACGAGAACGGTCTAGGAATCTCAACATTACCACAGGCTGCACAAGACTACGTTCGACAACTCGAATCCATCCTTGGTATTCCATGTTCAAGCGTAGGTGTTGGACCTGATCGAGATGCGACCATCGATTGCGTCTGAGCATTCACAATGAAACACTCAAAAGGAAGTGTCCACACGGACGGCTGTAAGGGGCGCTTAGCTCAGTTGGAAGAGCGTCTGGTTTGCAACCAGAAGGCCGGGGGTTCAAATCCCCCAGCGTCCACCATTGACCTCTACCGCTAACACTCTGTAGTTCTCTTTTTTTATCAAGTGAGCAATGCGAGCGAAGCGAATCGTTTTAATACAAATTGCAATTTAATTATCAATCATGCAAAGTTATCAACATCAGAAGGACGCCAATGGATGGCCAAATCAAGTGTTGGTTGAAGCTCGAAGTCAAATCGATGCAATTTCAAATTACATTGACAACGTCCTCGAAGAATTAACCTCTTTCATGCATACCTTCAACGATGGTATCGATTCAGGTATGCTCCACAACCTCCTCGATCAACATTTACCAGACGGACCAATCGCAGATGAAAAGAAAATCCTTATCGATGATATTCTTCGGCTTGCTACACTTTTTGAAGCAACAACAAAATCGGGGAAAATAAAAATTCAATTTGAAATTGTTACAACCGATATGTGTCGTTTGTTTCACGCAGATTACTATCGTCAACGCCTTCTGTGTACGTATCTAGGTCCAGGAACTGAATGGCTTGATCACTCGAATGTTAACCGTCATGCTCTCGGGAAAGGGAGCAACAACAACATCGTAAAAGATGAAGCTGCAATCAACCGGGCAAACACATTTGATGTATTGATTCTCAAAGGACAGAATTATGGTGAAGGGGAATTGGCTGTCGTCCACCGTTCTCCTCCAATCATGCGTTACAATAAAATGAGAATCCTGCTGAAAATCGATGAATGAAAATGCTCGCAAAAAGGGCTAGATTTTACTCTCAGATCCACAGTCAAGGAGCATAATTATTACATAATTCAAATAAGATATTAATAGTAGTGTACTTAACGTCAACTCGGTGATTCAATGACTGATGCAACAACAGAAACCGATACTCGCTTACCTGTTACAGTTCTCTCTGGCTTTCTGGGTGCTGGCAAAACAACACTGCTGAATGAGGTTCTGAACAACCGCGAGGGGCGCCGTGTGGCTGTCATTGTCAACGATATGAGTGAAGTGAACATTGATGCAGCGCTCGTCGAGAAAGGCGGCGCTGAATTGAGTCGAACAGAAGAGAAACTCGTTGAAATGTCGAACGGTTGTATTTGCTGCACCCTGCGAGATGATCTGCTCGAAGAGGTTTCACGCCTCGCTCAAGAAGGTCGTTTTGATTACCTCCTCATCGAATCAACAGGCATCTCAGAACCTATTCCAGTCGCTCAAACCTTTACATTCGAAGATGAAAATGGTGTGAGTTTGAGTCACATTTCCCGCCTTGATACAATGGTAACCGTTGTCGATGCGAACAGTTTCTTGAACGATTACAACGAGTCAGAGTCCTTGCAAGATCGTGGTGAATCGCTTGGTGAAGAGGACAACCGTACGGTGACAGATTTGTTGATTGATCAAATCGAGTTTGCTGATGTTATTGTTCTGAACAAACTCGATTTGGTTTCTGAAGATCAAGCCAAGCGTGTTGAAGCCATTATTCACGCGTTCAATCCTGGTGCTGAAATCATACCGACGAGTCATAGCAAGGTTTCGCTTGATCGCATCCTCGATACGCACATGTTCGATTATGACAAGGCAGAGAGTTCGGCTGGATGGATTCGTGAACTCCAAGGAGAACACACACCAGAAACAGAGGAATATGGAATCTCTAGTTTCAC